>NZ_JAOQJE010000005.1:130065-215427 GCF_025567315.1 Agathobaculum ammoniilyticum | reverse complement strand
CCCTCAGCGACGGCTGGAAGAGCGTGCATGAGCTCCCCAGACGCGGCCTCTTTATTGATTGACCCTTTCTCTTTTCTTCTTTTTTCTCAATATGCCGCTGTAACTGGCCTTGGCCGACACGGTGGTATACTCCTCATATCCCTCCGTGGATAACAGCAAAAAGGGACGTTCTGCAGAACGTCCCTTTTTAGTTATTATGTCTACTGCCGACCTGCAACCCACATGCTATCATACTTTTCCGACCGTTAGTTACCCTCCTCTCAACTGTTTTATTGATTCTCAGTTAAGGCTCGGTTGTTTTTGAAATTCAGCTTTCCCATAATTACAGATAAGCCGCTTACGAGCTTTATACTGAAATCGGGAAAAAACCTATTATCAATTTTTCCCATATACGGCTACATAGGTATTTTGATCTTCCTCAGCATGCTGATCAATTATATCTGGCAAAGCGCGGAAAAAGGCATGCTCCTTCCGCTGGGCGAAAATCCCTGCGGCTGCCGGCTGCCCCCATACGTCCCTCGCATCTTTGCAAAATCAATATTTCGTCTAATCCTCTCCACCGCGCACAACGGAACGCGCCCGTTTCCCGTCTAACTTTCCCTGCCTATTGTGGGACGGGCGAAAAACGCTATAATTTGTATGATTTTACATAGAAAAACAAAATATCGATTTCGACTTCTTTAACGCCGTAGTGCTGGCTCTGTCGGGCTGCTACAGTGTGCTGGCGGCTCTTTTCGATCCGGATACCGCCATCTCCATATTCGGCACCGCCTACTGGTTCCCCCCAGATCGCTGCAGGGCTTTTTGTTGCCCAGCGGCCGGCCGGACAGTTCTGGTGCATCTTTTTCCTGCGACGCGGTTTCCATCCTGAGTTCTACCGCAGGCTATGTGATCGGGTCCTGGTTTTCCCCTTTGACACCGCGAATCCCGGCATGCTTTGCGTGCGCAACCTGGGCATCATACTGGGGACAGTCTTTGCGGTGCGCTTCCGGACTCCCCGCTTCCAGCACCTGTGGCGCGCCGAAAGGGTACCTTGGACACCGCTGGCCATGACGGTGTTCATGCTGGAGCTGATGATCCTCGCCATGACCACCTATCCCGAGCTAATCTTCTACCGCAGGGGCGAGCATATCAATCTGCTGCACGTATGCGCAGTCAGCGGCGCGGTGCTGTTCATGCTGGTGATTTGCCTGAGTCGGGTAAAGGCCTCTGCGGACCACGCCAAGGAACATGAGGTCCAACTGGCCATGTCCGAACGGTATTACGCCGAACTTACGACCCAGCCGCAGGGAAACCGCATCCGGCTTCACGATTTACGCCACCATGTCAACGTCTTGAGCGGCCTGTGCAGCCAGGGCGATATGGCGGGGAGCGTTTCCTATATCGCGGGAATAGAGCAGTCCATTCCACCCTCCCGCTACCGACACTATTGCCTCAGCGGCGCGGTGAACGCGCTGCAAAAAGCACTGGGAGCGATGGAAAAGCAGCCGCATGCTACCGCGCCTCCGCGGGCGACCGCCGTACCATACAACGAAATGCGGCGGCAATATTGCAAAGTCCCCTTTACGCTGTCATAAAATACAAAGCAAGCAGCGGAGAAACGCTTTGTTTCACGCAGTATCCAAGCAACAGCGGCTGGATGATTACCTCAAGGCGCTGGATATGGCGAGCAAATATATGGACGAACTGTGTCGGGAGGACGCAGGGAGCGACGCACTGCCAGCATGGCTGCGGAGCTACAGCGGCAAACTGGAAGAACTGTTCGGAAGCTATATTGTGGACCCTTACGCCGTGATCGGCGGAAAGATTATTGCGCCCCCTGTGGAGGGATGCGGCGTATGATTACGGCTCCGCCGACTAGTACCGCAGTACTCTGTCCGCCGCCGGGATCGTATTCAGCGACATATACATAGATGCGATTTCACCATCTCCCGCAATCTGGAAGGGTGGGGGACGTGCTGGCCATGGATGTGTGCCTGACCAACGAAAGCGTCATGGATATCGAATACGCGGTTCCCGAAAGCTATCATTCACACAGCTTTGCAGCCGCCGTCTTGCCTGGAACAGTTTTACCACCGAGTTCACCCGACACAGCACCATATAGGGGACCACTGGCTTGCTGATGATATCCATGCCCCCATCTCGTAGGCGGCTTTCATGGAGGCGTCCGGCTCGGCTGTAATGAGGAACACAGGAAGCGTTTCCAGCAGGGCCAATCCTCCTCTTTCAGCCCCCGCAGGGCTTCCAGGCCGTTGTTATCCGGCCTGAACACATGCAGCAGCACCGCGCACGAATGGCCACGCCCCCGCAAGATGGCCTGCAGTCCGGAGCGGCCGTTGTCCGCCTCCTCGCTGGCATACTATTGTGAGAATAAATGCTGCAGTATCCCTCAGTTGATTTCGTCATCGTCAATAATCAGAATGGTATTCATATCAGATGCACACGCAGACAGCTGATTAATACGTTCCATGTAGCGTTTCCTCCTGTTCCAGACATCCAGCACAGGATGGAGCCTTACAGCCGCCGCTCTGCTGGGGACGCGAGGCGTGCTGCACCGGATGTTGAAAAATTTATCGCTGTAAAGTTATTTTTGTTATACCATTACCGTCCGGCAAATTTCAAGCGGGGCCGCCCGCATGGACGGCATATCGGCGCCGGATACGGCGTTACGGCTCAGAAAGTCATCAATCTGCGGGGCGCGGACGCGATCAGTACCGGCGCGTTGCCGCCGTTGTCCCTCCCGCCTGTTATCTCACATGCAAAAGCACCGTCCGACTCCTTTGTCGGGCGGTGCTTTCACACCATAGGAAGGCTTCAAGCCGCAAGGCCCCGCACGCCATATCGGTTCAGCTCAGGAAGCACACAATGGTGATCGTGTCCCGCTCCTTCCCCGGTTTGAAGGTGATGTAATCCGCATTGTCTCGGATGAAGCTGACCGCGTTTCCCGCCGGCTCCGCGTCCGCGGACTCCATCGGATCCACGCCGTCCAGCACCGCCGTTACACGAATATTGACCATCTGCGCATCCGGCGCTACGCCGCACTCCACCATCACATGACTGTCCGGCTCCGCCCTGCGGCAGCAGAGCGCGAACACCTCGTCCACCACGACCGCTTCGCGCGCATAGTGCCGCTTGTCGATGCCGTTATCTTCGAACTGCTTTTTGAGGAACGCGGTCACCTCGCCTGCACACTCCGGCCGTGCGGGTACGTCGCAGTGCGCCAGCTCCTTATCGCCCTTGCAGAACAGCAGGGTAAGCAGGGCAAAGCCGCCGTTGTCCCGTCCGCTGCTACAGTGCGCCAGCGCGTGATCGGCCACAAAGCGCAGCAGTTCGCCGCTGTCCAGATTTTTGCTGCGGCTGGTATTGAGGTCGGCGCGCAGGCGCTGCCCGCCATAGGCCTCGCCCGTCCGGTCAGGCAGGTCGGTCAGCCCCGCTGTGTTCAGGAAGATGCGGTCCCCCTGCTTGAAGCGCAGCTCCTGCGAGCGGTAAGACACGTTCTCGTTCATGCCCAGCGGCGCATAGACCGGCGCCTCCAGCCACTCATAGCGGTCCTCGTTGCGCATGAACAGCGGCTGTTGCTGCCCCGCGTTGACATAGGTAAAGCGCCCGTCCGCCGTGCTGAGCGTGGCCACCAGCGCGTTCAGGCTGAACTGGCTGCCCAGGTCGTACAGCTGGGTGTTCACGTCCGCCATCGTTTCCTCCAGCGAGCGCCCCTGCCGCAGGCGGCTGCGGATGGTCGTCTGTGCGATGACCATGAACAGCGCTTCCGCCACGCCGCCGCCCGGCGTCTGCCCCAGCACGATGCACAGCAGGCCGGGATCGATAAAGAAATAGTCGTAAAAGCGGCAGTCCCGCCCCATGCCCTGCTCGATCAGGCCGCTCACCTCAAAGTGCGCGCGGCTGGGGATATCGGGCAGCACCTGCGGCAGGGCGGACGCGCAGATCTCCTCCGCCATGCTGCGGCGCGCGCGCTCCTCAGCCTCCTGTGCGGCCGAGCGGCAGGCCTGTTCCAGCCGGTCATCCTCCCGCTCGGCCAGTCGCTGCACAGCCTGCGCCAGCGCGCCGACTGCACCGCCGCGTCCGGTCAGATCGGGCGGGAGCGCGTCCTCCTCGTCCGCGGCGCATCGTTCGACCGCTTCGCGCAGGTCGTCCAAACCGTCGTCCGCCCCGTCCCGCAGCAGACGCAGAGCCCACGCCGCCAGCACAGCGCCCACAGCCGCCATTCCGACACAGGCCGCGACCAACCCTGCAGACGGCCGCACCGCCGCCAGCAGCAGGATATCCACGGTGGTCGCTGCCAGCACGCCAGCCAGTATGTTGCGTTGTTGCTTGTTCATCTTGCATCCTCTCCGTTACGGGGCCTGTTCCCCCTCGTCTGTCAGCAGGTCGGCATACTCGCGCAGCTCCTCCCGCACGACGACGATGTCGTTTTTCTTCATTTCGCCCACCGCGGCGCGCAGCAGGTGCCGCATGCCGATCGGTCTGTCCTCGCCCGCCGCCATGAACGCGGCCGACAGCACGATATTCTTGATATGCCCGCCGGACAGCTCGAACTTCTCCGCCAGAAAGCCCCAGTCGATATCCCCGGCCAGCGGGGTGGCGGAGGGCATCATGCGCCGGTAGATATCCTCGCGCATACGGCGGTCCGGAAAGGGGAAATTCACCACATAGGTGATGCGGCGCATGAACGCCTCGTCGATGTTGCCGATCAGGTTGGTCGCCAGGATGCACACCCCGTCGTACTCCTCGATCTGCTGCAGCAGGTACGCAACCTCGACGTTGGCGTTGCGGTCGTGCGAGTCCTTCACCTCACTGCGCTTGCCGAACAGCGCGTCGCATTCGTCAAAAAACAGGATGCAGTTGGAGTTCTTCGCCTCGGCGAACACCGCCTGCAGGTTTTTCTCGGTCTCGCCGATGTATTTGCTGACGATCTGCGAAATGTTGATCTTGTACATCTCCATGTTGAGCTGGCGCGCGATGATCTGCGCGCACATGGTCTTGCCCGTGCCGGGCGCGCCCGCAAACAGGATGGACAGTCCGCGGCCATAGGCGACCTTTTTTTCAAAACCCCACTGATGATACACGCGGTAGCGGTAGCGGATATGCCCGCAGGCCTGCTGTATCAGCCGCTTCTGCGCGGAGGGCAGCACCACGTCGTCCCAGGTATACGCCGCCGGCACGCGGTGCGCCAGATCGCCCAGCTTATGCACCACCTGCCGGTAGCAGGCGGCATGCAGCCGCGCGCCGTCCAGCAGTTCCTGCCCGTCCAGCGCCGCCATTCCCGCCGCCTGGCGGCAGGCCTGTCGGATCTGCTGTGGGGAGAAATGGAACTTGGCCGCCAGCTCCTCGGCGGTCACGTCGGGCGCCAGGCGGCTGTCCCGCAGGTGGGTGCGGAACAGTTCGAGCCGCTCGCTCTCGGTCAGCGGCGGCAGTTCCAGATCGACGGTCAGCCGCTGCACCCGCGCCCGCACCGGCAGGCGCGACAGCAGGAACAGGCGTTCCCTGCCGGTTTCCATAGCGCAGAGCGCGTCCACTAACTGCTGCGGTGCGGCGATCCGGTCGCCTGCCTCGTTTTCCCGATCCAGATGGTAAAAGCACAGATAGGCGTCCAGCAGGCAGGCCGCGAGCGCGGCCTCCCCGGCGCGCGCGCGCCAGTCCTCCCCTTCCAGATCGGCGAACACGCCGCGCTGCCGGTGCCGCGCCAGCAGGTGCTTGATCTGGAACAGCTTACCGCTGCCCGCCCCGCCGGACAGGCAGAGTACGCAGGGCAGGCGCTCCTCCATCATGCGGTCCAGCCGCCGCGCAACCTCCCCCTGCACGATGAGCGGGCCGTCTGGGCGGCCCGCCGCCCCGTCGAACACCGTCAATCCCTGCCGGCCCGCGATCGTCCCACCGGAAAGGTATTCCAGCGTCAGCGGCTGCAGCACAAGCTCGCCCCGCGCCAGCGCGTCCGGCTCGAACAGGCGGGAAAACCGCCCCTGCCAGGCGAATCGCGCCAGATACTGCTCCATATCGCCGCCCTTAGGCAGGAAAAGCTGCACCGCCAGCGCGACACCCGGGCTTTTGCGGGTCATATCGTCTTGCAAGTAGGCGAGCAGCTTTTCATATTTGCGGTCGAGCACAGCCGCGTACGCCAATATCACGCAGTTCTGCTCGAACGCATCCAGACCGCAGCGCTCGAACAGACGCAGCAGCGGGATATCCGCTCCGCCCTTGCGCCCCAGCCGCAGGGCGATCGCCGCCTGCGCCTCCCCAATCTGAGCGCTCTCCTCCGGCTCCAGTTCCTCCTCCAGCCCCATCTGGGCGGATCGGGCGAGCTGGTGCTCGAACTCCTCGCGCGTCACCACCAGCCCGAGCATGTTTTTCATCTCGCTCGCTGGGCCGAGCCATTGATGGTGCGCGTAAAAATAGTACAGCCGCAGGTCGAGCCACACGAACAGGTCGCGCATCAGCGCCCATTGGCTGTCATACCCCGCGCCGGTCGTCAGGTCGACCGGCCGGATTTCCTCCGCCCGCATCGCGTCTCCTCCTTTTACGGTGTTTTGACCGTCACCGCTGGCGTCATCGTCACCTGAATCACGCCGCCGTACTGGCACATCAGCTTGCTCGCGTTATTGAGCAGTGTTTTACCGCAGACCGCGACGGTCGGCGCGCCGGGCGTCCACGGCGCGACGGTTACCGGTATGCAGGCGCTGGGCGTCAGCACACCCAGCGCAGCGGCGGTCGCCGCCGCGACCGCCGGATTGGCCGGGCAGGAACACATACCGAAGGTCGTGCATTTGTTGTCCATAATGGTCGCCGCGGGCATGCTGCCCATCATGACCGTCTGCTGAGAAACGACCGGCAGCACCATCGGCACGGTGCCGAACGAACAGGTGCATACCGCTGTATTGACGACTGGATTTGCCATGCTTTTTCTCCTTATTCAAACCGCAGGATGACTGCCTGCTCCCCGTCCGTGACGGGCTCAGCGTACTGTATGCTGCCGCCGCAGAACACGGCCAGCCGTGCCGCCTCGCGCAGCATCATGCTGAGGCGGCCCTGCCCGTCCGTGCGATACTGCTGCGCGGGCAGGAGCGCCCTGCCGCGCGTGTGCGCGTGCGCCAACGGCGCGGCCAGACGGCCTTCCTCTCCCTCGACCGCCTGCAGGTGAACCAGCTCGGGCGCCTCTTTCTCCTCAAGCAGGAATACGCCCGGCACGGGCAGCGTGTCCGCCCCGCCCCGGCAGAACAGGCGCAGCGTCTGCGCGCCCTGCTCCGCCTTATCCTGCGCCAGCTTGAGCGGCGCGGACTCGGCCGCCGCCAGCCAGACCGGCTGGTCCGCCAGCGGCTTCCCGCCGCGCGTGACAGTCAGGCGCACCGTGGCCGCGTCCTTGCCAAAGGGATAGCCCAGCCCTGGCTTGAGGTCGGCGCTGCCCTCCCACACCGCATCGGGCTGGATCTCCATGACCAGCTCCTCGGTCTGGAAGCCGCGCAGGCTGACCGACAGGGTATGCCGACCGGCCGGCAGATCGGTCCAGACCCGATAACCGCCCTGCTTTGCCTGCGGCTGGCTGGGCGCGCCATCCACGCGGAACAGCGCGCCGCTGTTTTCGACCGGCGTACCCAAAAATCCGTCCCGCAGCCGCAGCACCGCGCTCACGCGGCGCTGCACTTGGCCCTCGTGCGCCTCCGGATCGATCGCGACCTTGAAATCGGTGACGCGCGCGATGCGGCGCTGCCGACGGGAGGCGATCGTCACGCCGGTGACCATGAGTACGAAAGACAGCTTGTATTCCTTGGAGGTGTTGTTCCAAATCTTGAGCAGCTGTTCGAGCGGCACCTTCTCCACCGCCAGATGGAGCTGCGCGCGCTCCTCCGCGAGCGAGCCGGCCAGGTACCGCTGCGGCACGACCGGATTGTCCCGCAGGGTCTGGATCGCCGCACCGATAATGCGGTGCTGGTCGGCCTGCCGGAGCTGCGCCGGCGCTTTGGAATGGGCGGTCGCCAGATAGCGCAGGGTATACTGCGCCGCCGTGCGGCGCTGGGTGTTCTGGTCCATCTGGTAATAGCCGCTCGTCATGTTCTGATTTTCTTCCTCGATATGATACAGGTACAGCGTTAGCTGGTTGTTCTCGCTCTCATGTGGAGAGCACAGCGCGATTAGCTCGCGGTTGCCCAGCGGCTCGGGGGTCAGGCTGTCGCGCAGCAGCTCCACCACTGCGTTGCCCGCCTCGACGATGGCAGTATAATCAGCCAAGCCCGTTCACTTCCTTTCCGTTATTGTGCGGATGTATCGTACAGCGGAAGCAGCGCCTCCGCCAGCCAGTCCTGCGTGCGCGATACCCAGCCGCCGGTCAGCTCGTTGAGCGTATTGGCCTGCCGGGTGAACACGCCGACCGCCTGATAGAGCGCGGTCTGGCTGTCCGCGCGCGCGGAGAGCGCTTCGTACCATCCCGCCTTGCTGCCCGTACCCATCGCATAGGCGCCCGCCGCGTCCGACGCCGCGGACGCGGCCTGCTCATAGGTGGACCGCGCGCTGTTTACACCGCTATATGCCGCCGTAAGATCGGCCAGCGCCGTTTTAAGCGCCAGCGTGCGCGCGTCGTCCGCCGCGCTGTCAGCACTGTCCGCATCGCCGCCGGCCTGCGCATAAGCGGCGGCCACCAGCGCCAGATCGTTGACCTGTAGCGTCGTCGGGTCGAACAGCACAGACAGCCCGCTCAGGTCGTACAGCGCGGGATCGCCGCCGCCCGCAGCGGCCGCCTCCATCGCAGCCTTGGCCATTTCGGTGGTGCAGACGCTGATCTGACCGTTTAGCTCAGTCTGGCGGCTCTGCAGCGCGGATACCGCGTCCGCACTACCCGTGCCGCTCGCCTGCGCGTTCTGCGCGTCGCGCAGCAGCTCCTGCGTGCGCGTCAGACTGCCCTCGAGCGCGGCGCGCTGCTCCGCGTTCTCCCAATAGTCCAACATCGCCTCGACCGCGCGCGCCGCGTCCGACGCGATCGCGCAGCCGGAAAATGCGCCGCTCACGTCCGCCTGGCCGTAATACGGGTTTTCCGCGCTCTGCTGCACCGCGCCGGTGCCGTTCATCCGGTCGAGCGACGCCAGGAACGCCTCGAGTTGTGCCTGCTCCTTGGCCGCGGCCTCCGCTTCCGCCGCAGCGTCCGCATCCGACGCGGCTGGCAGGGCGGTGGCCAGCGCCCAGCGCACCAGCACGGCCTGGTCGTTTTTGCGCAGCACCTCGGCGTTGCAGCCGTCCAGCGCATAGACCTCGCTGGTATACGAACCTGTGGACAGGTTCACGCCGTCGGTCTTGCTGTACTGCCGCGTGCTTACCGCGGGAGCCGGCCATCCATCCAGCGTCACGTTCGCCTGCCCCGGCAGCAGAGCAAAGCGGGATTCGCGCGGCGCGGACAGGTAGACCGTATGCACCGCCGGCTCGCTGTCCGCGGTCTGGTAGCTGCACAGCGCGGACAGGCCGATGGCGGGCGAGCTGATGACAAAGCCGCCGCTTACCTTGTCGTAGTCGGCCGTGCCGCTCTCGCCGAGCGCCTCGCGGAACTCCTCCGCGGTCAGCGTCACCAGCCAGGCGCCGTCCACGGTGCCGTTCGCCATCCGGCCGACATAGGCGGTCTTGCCGCTCTGGGTGTACAGGGTGCCGAAGCCCATGGGGACCGTGCCGTCCGCCTCGCCGTCGTAATACAGCCGTCCCGCCTTGTACCATTGGATTGAGCCGTCGGGCGCGCCGTCCGCAAATACCGCGTCGATCCGCTCGTTTTCCGCCGGATACAGGCTACCCTCGCCGCTATACAGTCCCTGCGCGAAGCCGCCCTCGTATAGCTTGACTCCCTGCTCGTCGTATGCCGTCCCCTGGCCCTCATACAGGCCGTCCGCGAACGCACCTTTGTACTGCACGCCGCCGTTTGCGTAATACGCCATACCCTCGCCGGACTGTACGCCGCCGGCAAAGCCTCCCTCGTACAGCAGCACGCCGTCCTGATACAGCGTCCCTTCTCCCTCATACAGGCCGTCCGCAAACTCGCCCTCGTACAGCAGGAGCCCCGCCTCATAGGCCGTGCCTTTGCCCTCGCGGCGGCCGTCCGCGAACGCGCCCTCGTAAAGGAGCAGCCCCGCCTCGTCGTATTCCCTGCCCTGGCCCTGCAGCAGGCCGTCCTCCAGCCGTCCCTCATACAGGGGGAGGGTTTTCTCCGCATCCGAATAGACGACCACACGGCCGGTCCAGTTTTCGATGCGGTTGTCCCCCACATAAAAATGCGCGGTAAAGAAATGGCTCAGGAGGAACGGCCACGCCACGAAATACGCCAGCAGCGCCAGCACGATCACGCCGACCGCCAGCGTGAGCAAAAACTTTTTGGAAATGAACAGCCGTCCGGTCTCCACATAATCGCCGCGCGAGGTCGGCTTTTTGGCGATCGCAGCGGCGGACTGCAGCGAGTCCGCCGCCACCTTGGTCGCCTGCCGCGAAAAATTGGTGAGCCGTTTGAGACGCGCCCACAGCCCCACCAGACGGCGGGTGAAAAACGCACGGATCGTACGGAAAAATATCCCGAAAGACCGCAGCAGTTGTGTCAGCAAATGGCTCAGCAAAATGTGTTCCTCCTCAGGCGTGTACCCCTGTTACACGTCATACTCTCTCAGATGCTCAAAACGGAATAATGGACCAGCAGCCACAACGCGGCCAGCGCCAGTACCACCGCCGCCGCAAGCCCTGCCGCCCGCAACAGCAGCCTGCGCCGGTAATCCGGCGGGGTGTAAAGCGTCTGCTCCGGCGAGCGGCGGACATAGCCGTCCGCGCAGATGTACGGCCGCGCGCCCTCGTCCGGCGCGTCCCATGCCGCGTCGTCCTCCAGCTCCTCCGGCTGCCTGCCCGCGCGACGGCGCGCGGCATCGCGTCCCGCTCCGTCGATCGCGCTGTTGGCCCTGCCGGCCAGCCGGCTGATTTCACCGATCAGGCTGGTCTTGCGCCGCAGCTTTGCCGTCTCGCCCGCAGCGCGGTTTTTGACCGTGGATTCGATCTGTTTGCGGATGATGTCAAGCTGTGTCAAGCCCATCGCGCAGCCCTCCCGTCATATTCCATATTCCAGGCTGACCTCCTGCTCCGGCCGGCTGGCCAGCCGGTCAGCCAGATAGAGATAATAGCGCGCCCCGCCATCGTCCGGGTGGTCGTGCACCAGCTCGAGGAAGATGCGCTTGGCGGCGGCAAAATCATGGCTATACAGCGCGAACACACCCTGCGAAAACTGCCGGCCGGTCGTCTCTTTGCCGCGGCGCACGCCGTACGGGTCGCCGTCGAATATCTCGTAAACACGGAGCAGCTCGTCCCCCTGGCGGCTCTTGCCCATATAGCGGCTGCCATAGCCCGCCGCACCGGCGATCACGTTCTCCGTACACAGGATGCCCGCGTCCAGCCGCCCTGCTAGGCCGATCAGGTGGCGCGCGGTGGTAAAGCTGGCGGAGATCGTGGCCGGCTCCATCTGGTTCTCGTCGCCGACGACGCCGATCATCACCTCGCCCACGTCCAGCGCAATACGCAGCGTAACCGTCGGCAGGCCGTCGATCGCGCGCTGCTCGTTGAGCGAGAGCACCTCCTGCTGCACAGCTACCGCCGTGCTGACCGCGTCAGCCTCGCCGCCATCCAGCACCACGTCATAGCCATTGTAGGCGAAGTTGAACACCGTTCCACCCTTGCGCGCCACGATTGCGGCCGTGCGCTCGATCACCTCGTTGATGCTTTCAAACAAGGCGCGTGTGGCGTTGTCGTATACCCGTCCTGGGAACTCGAACCATACCTGCATCGCGGACATGCGCCGCGATGCGAACGTGCGCTTGTCAACCTCCAAAATCGAGTCCTTGCCCAGCAGGGCGAGCACGCGCTCGGGTACGAACCGCAGATAGGCGCGGATCACCCCCGCAAGGTTGTCCTCCTGCCGCTGCATGGCGCGCGCCATGCTGTTGAACGACGCGGCCAGCCCTTCCAGCTCGTCTCCGGTGGAAAGCGAAAGCCGCGCGGCCGTGTTCCCGCCGGACAACCGCTCCATCGCACGGCTGACGCAGCCCAGCCCGCGGCCGACCAACAACAGCACGATCACCGCCGCCGCCCAAAGCAGCGCGATACCCGCCCACAGGCCGGATATGACACGCGCTGTGTTATCCTCCAGCCGCGCGGCCAGCGCGCCGCCCGCCGCTGTCAGGAAAACCGCTTTCCCCTCCCGATACAGGCAGAGGCAGAACGCCTCCCCCTCCTGCGAGAAAGCGCTGCCGTTTAACACAGCCTGCCGCGCCAGCGCTTCGGAAAAGCCCGGCGAAAGCGCCGCCCTGCTCCCCGCCGGCAGCGCGCCGCCGCACACTATCCAGCCGCCCCCGCTCTGTTCGTATACCGCGGCCGTTACCGCCGCATAATCGCCCGAGGACAGGGCGCTCAGGCTGTTCTCGATCTGCGCGGGCAGTTCTTCGTCCGGCGCGCCGCTGTCCGCCGCTATCACCGCGGCGCCTGCCAGCACGCTTTCCACCTCTCGCACCAGATTGCCGCGCACCATCGGCCCGACCATCAGGCCGCCGGCCAGCGTGCCGGCCGCCAGCGCACACACGGCCAGTACGCCGCCCGCGCCGACCGCCAACGGCAGGAAGCTGTGCCGCCGGCCGCACAGCAGGTACCAGACCAGCGCCGTTGCCAGCAGCCAGCCGAGCAGCAGGCCGGCCAGTATCGCAATGCTGGCCGCGTCCGAGCGGTACAGCAGGCCGTTCAGCGAATCCACGCGGCTCTCGGTCACCCGTTCAAGCGTGCGCCCGTCCCGCAGCAGCAGCACGCTGCCATCCCCGCCGAACGACAGACTGTTCAGCCCGTCCAGCGTCGCGCTGCGCCCAAGGTCGAACACCTCCGCGCACGCCGTCCCGGCAAGGTCGCAATAAAACACCTTTAGGCTGGCGCTGTCTATGTAAAAAAGACCCGTGCCAACCTGTGTCAAATATGCCACTATGCAGTTGTCCAGGGAAAAGTCCACGCTCCTCCCGTCCAGCTCGAGCCACCCCGCGCCGCCGAGCGCGGCCGTCGCGTCCGCCAGCACCGCGGCCGCGGACGCGCCGCGGGCGGGCAGAAGCTCGCCTTGCTGCAGGCCACTTCCCGCGCCGCAGCGGTATATCTGCGCCATGCCGTCATCCACCAGCACAAACTGCACCGCGCCGTCCTGCTCGCTGAAACCGGACAGGAACGTACCCTGCCCTGTCGCCGCGCCCGTGCAGGGATACACGAGCAGGCGCTCCGCTTCTCCGTCCGTCGGGATGCGGTAAACGGACAGGTTCTGCGATGCGCTGTCCGCCCGCTCATATACGCCGAGCCAAACCGCCCCGTCCGCCGCCGGATACAGGCCCGCGACCGTGCAGTCCACCGCTGAAACCGGCAGCTGTACGGTCCGCTCGCCCGTCCGCCGTCCGTCCAGCGTGCCGGTCGTCAGGCGGAAAGCGTCGTCCGTCCGGCTGACCACCGCGGCCGATCCTTCCCCGGCCGACGCAGCCAGATACCGTTCGGTCCCCCAGCCGTTGACCAGCACGGACAGGCAGTCCGCCGCGAGCGGCTGGAAGAACAGCGCCAGCACAAACGCGGTCAATATGCCGATGATGATGAATGATATCTTGTTTCGTGCCGCACCCACAGTTTTACCTCCGGTTTCGTCTGAACGCCCTCTTTATGTTTTTCCACAGGAACGCAAACCAGCGCTTGAACGCATTTTTTTGATCGAGCGCCTCGTATTCCACAGTAATATCCTCCACCGCCCGATGCCAGCCTGCGTACAGCGGAACGATGGACGGGAAATCCCCCCGTTCCAGCCGGCGGCAGAACGCGCGCTCCGCGTCCCCCTGCCGGAAGCGGGGCGCCAGTATCTTGCGCGCGTGGTCGGAGGCCAGCAGTGCCAGCTCGCGCGCGTTCATCGCCTCCATCGGGTGTATGCGAAAGCGCAGGGCGATGCGTTTTTCCCTCGCGTCCACCCGCACGTTATCCGCCAGCAGCGCCGCACAGCCGACCGCTGGCGGCAGGTCCGCCAACAGCAGCGCCTGGTGCAGGAGCTGCTCGGCAAAGGCCAGCCGGTCGCGCCAAGACCAATCCGCGCCGCGGTAAAAAACCCGATCGATCGGCACGCCGCCGCAGGGCCGGAATACCGCGGTCAGGCTCTCCTCCGCCAGAAAAGCCTCGCAAAAGGCCGGGCAGTCCTTTATCTCGGAGAAAAGCCGCGCATAGATGGGCAGCCACGCCCCCTCATAGATATTGAGCAGGCGCACAGGGGTTTCGCGCTCCGTGATATCCACAGCCTCTGCAAAGGCATAATCGTCTCCCGCCTCCAACACGCGGACGATCTTATACCGCCCGCGCACCATCACCGTTTCCATGCGCGCCCTCCTTTCCCGTTATCCTGCTTTATTCCACGATGACGAACGCGCTCGCCGTCACGCTCTCGTCCACGCCCGCGGTGGCGATGATCTCATAGGTACCCGCCAGTTCGGGCGCCTGATAGATGCCGTTGCGGTCGATCGCGCCGCCATTCTCCTCGCGCACCTGCCAGCGCACGCTTTTATCCTCGCTGCCTACCACGTCGGCCTCGAAGCGCAGCGTGCCGCGGCAGCTCACGCGCGAGAACTCCGGCGTGACGCTGATGCTCACCTTGCGCTGCGCCAGGATACGGCTGGTGTCCCGCTCGGGCTTCTGTGCGAAGTAATGCACGGTCAGGCGGTTGCCGTCCACGCTGTCGTGGAGCCACAGGCCGATGCGCATGGTGCCGCGCTCCGGATAGACCAGCGCCGCGGCCTCCGCCCAGGGCGGCGCGGCCGGCGCGTTCTTACCCTTGAATACCTCGCTGCTGCCGTACAGCAGGACGGTTTCATCGCCGCTCGCCTTGTCCTCAAATTCCACGCTCAGGCGAATATCCACCGCGCCCGGCCCCAGCCCGTGCGCGATCTCGTCCGAATACACGCGGCTGTTGACGCGGATGCCGCCCGGTAGGGTCAGGTCCACCGTGCCGTGCGCGACCGCGTAGTCATACTGCTCCGGAGAGGGGATGCCGAAGTCAAAATGCAGCGCTCCGGTCGCTGCCTGATAGACCGCCTTCACATCCGGCTTCTGCCAGTATTCCAGGCTGCGCACCGAGGTCGTGACCGCCTGCGGCCCGCCTCCCCCGCCGGTCTGCCCTGCCTGACGGCCGAGCGCCTGCCCGAACGGCAGATCAGTCACGCCGCTCAGAAACACGCCGCCCGCGGAGTTGATCAGCTCGAGCTTTGCCAGGTAGATCGGGATATCGCGGCCGAGCAGGCGACGGTCCAGATTGTCTGCCGTGCGCACGCGCGCGTCCAGGTCCGCCTGGTCACTGCACAGATGTACTCCGGCCTCGACCTCGATGTAGTTCTTATACCGGTGGCTGCCCAGCTCGAGATCAAGCTCGCCGCCGGAGGGGAACAGCTTGCTGTCCACATCGCGGAGCTGACGGGCGCGGAGTGTGAAAGCTGCCGTGTATACGCGGCGCTTTTCCTCCGGACTTTCGCTGAATTCCATGCACACACGGCCGTTCTCGCTTTCGACGAACGCGCTCTCGCCGTCCAGCCGGAAATGGACGGGCGGCGTTTTTTCGTTCTTGACCACCAGCATCTGTACCTCGAACTCCTGCCCGCCGCACACGTTGGACGGCACGCTCAGCACGAGCGTCAATTCGTTCGAGGCGTACAGCACGGTCACATTTTCGCGGCCGGCGGCTTCCAGCAGCTCCTGGTAGGCGGGCGACTGGGCGGTCAGGTACACGCGGCAGCCCTCGCGCGTCATATTGAACTGCCGGCTCTCGCCTGTATCTGCACCCACCGCGTTGACCGGCTCGATATCGGTCTCGTCATAGGCCATGCAGAGGTATCCTGTGCTCTGCCCGAGGAGCGACTCCTGCCCCTCGATCATCTGCAGCTTGCGCAGCATGGGTTCTTCGAGCATGATCATGCGCCCCTGATAGTCCAGCGCCATGCCACTCTCAATCAGCAGGGTTGTATCGTCGCTCGCCGCCACGCCGAGGCCGCACACCACGCCCGCGCCGAAGCGCAGCCGGTTGAACAGCTGGGTTTTGCTGCGGTTATAGCGCTGCTCGATCTCAAAATCACGCACGGTCAACAGCTTTCCATAAAAATACCGGTTGCGTTCCATGGGGAAAAAATCAGCATTGCTCATGTTGTCGCTCCTCCGATCGTTGTATCATAATGAATCGTGACGTTTTCGTCTATCACCGCAGGGACATAGCTGCCCACGCGCGAGTTGATGCCCAAGTAGGTATGCCAGTCAAGCTGCACGCACTGCTTAAGCAGCACCAGTTCGAGCGACATTCCCGCTGGGATCAGCCCCTGCATCCGCACCAAAAACCATTCCATCCGGTCGCGGCTGGCAAAGGCGTCCTCGTTCAGCAGGACGAAAAAGCGGTAGGGATCGTCGCCGTACAGCCTGCGGTACAGCACGGGGTTGCGGCACTCTGCCCGATTGGGGTCCACCATGAAATGCTCGATGATGAGCGGCTCCCGTCCGGTCAGGCGGTGTACGCTGCGCCGCACGCCCGCCACGGTGTACAGGGCTTCAAAGTCGTCCAGCGCGGTACGGATGCGTGCGCGCGCGTCCTTTTCCCCCTGTTCCACGCACACCCACTGCGCCAGACAGCCCAGCATCGCATCCGAAGCGCCCGCCGCGTCGAGCTGCCGGGGCAGGGCCTCCACCGCGTCCTCCATATCCTGAAGCATGCTGTTATAAATGGAAAGGTAACGCTGGGTGAAGTCGTCCCCCCGATAGATCGACGGCAGGTAGTCGATCATATGGTCGCCGCCCATGCGCAGGTGCAGCGCCGTGACAGAAGGCGCGCACGCGCCGGTCGCCGTCAGTTCGAAAGCGACCCACAGGTAGCGGCCGGCGCCGGAAAGCCAGCAGTCCGTGCCAGGCGGCTCGGGCGCGCCGTAGCAGCGCCGCAGCAGCGGCAGGGGATCGTCCTCCCCGGGCGCGTCAAAGGCGGCCTGCAGCGCCTCCCACGCAGCCCAGTCCGGCGCGTCCGCGCAGCGGGTATAGATGCGCAGCCCGCAGTCCTGCGGCAGCACGGCGTCCACGATCAGCCGGCTCCAGGCAAAGCCCTTCTCCCCGCTGTCCACGGGCGGCAGGCAGAACGCACCCGCGTGGTGCGGGGGTGGCAGCACCAGCGCGTCGCCCTCGCACGCCACATGGCGGAACAGCCCATTCTGCCACTGCTCGCGGCAGCATAATGTCATAAGATCCTTGATGGCGCTCATGTTTTCCCTCCTTTACGGGAGACCGGCGGCTATATGCGGCCGATCTCCACCTCCGCGCGCCGCAGCACGGCAACCCCGTCCGGCGGCACACGGATATCGCCCGCCGCGGTCTGGTACGCGTCCGGTCCCGCGCCGCGCAGCTCCAGCCTCTGCACCTCCAGCACGCCGGACAGCTTCTGCACCAGTGCCAGCATGTCGCTCCGCCGCACCGGTGCGCCGATATCCGCACGCGCGGCCGACAGACGCGCTTCCAGCGCGTCCTCCACCGTGCGGCGGTCCAGCGTGCCGTTGGTACGCAACTGTACCGTGACATCCACGTCCACATACCGCGGGCCGATCGCCTGTGTGCGCACGCCGATCGTCCGGCGCTGCCCCAGCCGACGGGCCACCGCCGCCAGAAAACGCGTGTCCGGCGCGGGCCGCTTCTCCTCTGAGGCCGGAATCACGACCACCGTCACCATCGCGCGCCCGCGCGCGCCCACAGGCGCCTGCGGGTCATAATCCGGCAGCGCCTTGGCCGCCGCGACGCGCAGGCCTGGTGTGCGCCGCGCCTGCTCCTCATAATCGCCGGCAGACAGGCATTTCCCTGTATGGCAAAGCTGCCGCAGCAGCCGCTGCCCCGCCTCGGCCAAGGATTCCGCGTCCCGCCCGCCGCAGGCGGCGGTGTTGCCGGCCGGCTGGCCGCCGTCCTCGAAATACAAGCCCGCGTCCGCCGGTATATTGCCCATGCCGCACTGGGACACCGTCAGATCCATCACCAGCACCGAGCCCTTGCCCGGCACAACCATCGCGCCGTATCGCCCATTGCCGAAAGAAACCGTCTCCCGCACCGGATCGTAGGTGAACGCCCGGTCGCGCGGGCCGCAGGCATACAGGTCATCCACACAGTGCCACACCGCAGGACGGACCGCACCGTCCGGTTCGAGCGTCTGGCACAGCAGGCGGAAGCGCTGCGGCAGCACGGTCTGGCCGTCCAGATTCAGGTACAGTTCCTCCCCCGGCCGGCCCACGGTATCGAACAGCAGATCGTGTACCCGAACCGGATCCAGGCAGACCACTAACACATTGTCCGCCCCATCCATGGCTGCGGCCTGAGCATCAAGCAGCAGGGTACGTCCCTTCGCCACATTCTCCTCCTCATACTGTTCGAGCTGGGTCAGCCCCTGCGCCGTGCGCAGGAACACGGCCAGCTCTGCCGTGCGCGCGAGCGCGTCCTCCAGCGTGACCCGCTGCCCCGCGCCCGCTTCCACGGTGAACCAGTGGCTACGGGCGCGGGTCTGCTGCTGCGCCGCCTGATACCGGCGGTCGGACACGCCGCACAGGCGCGGCTGCTCCTCGCAGCCCGCACGAATGAGCGTCAGCCGCAGCCAGCGCAGGCCGTCCGCATCCGCGGGCCAGTCCACGGGCGCGGCCAAGCGCACATAACCGCTCCGGCTGAACGCATAGGTTTCATCGGAGAGCGGCCGCACCTGCGCCGCCCCCTCAAAGGTCCACGCGATGTCCCGCGGCGGATCCTGCCCCGCGTCGAACGGGTTGCGAGCCGCGCCCTGCGGCGGCGTTACGTCGAACCACAGCCGC
Organism: Agathobaculum ammoniilyticum; assembly: GCF_025567315.1. Lineage (NCBI taxonomy): Bacteria > Bacillati > Bacillota > Clostridia > Eubacteriales > Butyricicoccaceae > Agathobaculum > Agathobaculum ammoniilyticum. The sequence continues at coordinate 196,561 of NZ_JAOQJE010000005.1, read as the reverse complement.
AGCGTCCCGCCCGTCTCGCCGGAAAAGCCCAGCCGCAGCGCGCTGCCGCTCTGTCCGCTGAACAGAAAGGGCCGCAGCTCCATGCTGCCGGACAGCAGATCAGCCGCGTCCGTGGCGCGCCCCTCCTGCTCGATCTGCACGCGCTCGAGCGTCGTACGGCGCGCCATAATCGGCTCGAGCAGTTCAAAGCACACCTCCTGCCGGCTGGTCAGGCGGCTGAACGCGGGCCGCGCCTGCGTGTCCGCCGCCTCCAGCGCGCAGACCGCGGGCTGCGGCGGCGTGGGGCACACCCCGGCCAGCGCCAGCAGCCCCCGCCGCAGGGAGGGCGTGAGCTGGTCCATCTGGTATTGCTGCATCTCCTTATACCAGGCCATCAGCTCCAAAAGCGTGATGCCCGGGTCGTGCGCATTGTGGTCGGTCCACTGCGGACACAGCCACGGCAGGCGGCCGACCGCCTCGTGCATGATATCCTCAAAGCGCTGGTCGTCCAGCTCGCGCGGGATCAGCACAGGCCGTCCCTCCTTTCCTGGTCAGTTTTTCTATCGCACCCGTACATAATGTACACCGCTGCGCACTACTGCATACGGGAAATCCGCATCATGCTCTAATGGGACGAGCCGCGCGCGGCCGTCCTCGTCAAACGCGCCCTCGGCCAGTATCCGGTCGATCGTATGCACGCCCGGCGTATCGCGTACCACGCGCCACAGCTCGTCCGTGCGGATCTGGCTGCCGATCCGGCGCTGCCGCCAGGTATCGCCGATCAGCGTTTCGATCCGGCGAATGATCTCCCGCTGGATCTCCGCCGCGCAGTCTATCTCCTCCAGTTCGACCGCGATGCGCGTGCTCACGGTGATCACGGTCGCCGGACAGACGTGCAGCCTGCCCTCAGCGGTCAGGCAACAACTGCACCGCTCCGCAAGGAAGGCATAGATGCGGTCGCACAGCCGATCGGCGGCGGGTCCGTCGTCCACGCCGGTCACGACCACGGTCACATGCCCGGGCGCGCGGGCGCCCTTTTCGTCCCGTCCGGAAAAGCATTTCACATGCAGCACCTGCGGGAAAGCCTCGAGTACCAGCTCTTCAAAATCGCTCGCGCCTGCCGCGCGGCCGCGGTGGCGCAGGCGCTTGTTGCCGACCGCCTCGATCCGTTCCTGTGGGAAGCGGTCGGTGCCGCCGCCCATCGGCGTGATGTTGACTACACCGCTGATGCGGGGCAGCGCGCCGACCAGCGCGTTCACCCGCCCCGCTGGTACATTGCCGCGCGCGCCGCCGCCGCTGACATAGCGGACGCAGACCGTGCGGTCGCCCGGGGCAGGCACGCGGCCGCGCCGCCCGTCGCCGAAGGACACCGTCCCCGCATACGGGTCAAGCACGAACGCGCGCGCGTCCGGTGCGGCCAGCGCCAAGTCGTCCACCTGCCGCCACCGCACCCAGCAGTGCGTCAGCACGCTGTCCGCCCATTCCAGACGCACGTCCTCGGGCTGTTGCTCAGCGAGGCGCTGCGCATCCGCCAGCGGCAGTGCGCCCGCCTCGTCCACCCATACCTCGCAGGTGGCCACGGGCGTGCGCAGGAGCGTAATCGTCTTGCCCGCGTCATAGGGCGCGGTGTTGAAATACAGAGCCTGCTCCCGCTGAAGCTGCCGCGCCGTGACCGTGTTCAGCCGCACCGCGGCGATGCACGGCTCCGGCCCCTGGAAGCCCGAGCTGCGGCTGACGCGCAGCCAGCAGCCCTCCGCCCCGAACAGGGAAACGCGCGGCAGGCGCTCAGGCAAGTACAGCATCACCTGTCCGGTGTGGTGCAGGTTGCCCGTCAGGTCAACGGCCGCGACCGCCTCGAACCGCTCGCCCGTGCAGCACTCCCAGACCAGCTTGTCGGTCAGCGGCACGCGGCCGACGACCTCGAACAGCAGGGAAAGCGGCATCGCGTGCGGCGAATGGTCAAACCGCAGGTACATGGCGCGCGGCGCCGACTCCATCGGCTCGAGCGCGGGCAGGTGCAGGTCGGTGATGCGGTCCGCGCCCTCGGCTACCGTGCGGCGGCCGTTGTTCTCCGCACCGCACTGTTCTGCGGGTACGAGCGCGTCGTACGCCCAGGACAGTTCGGCTCCACGCACGAACGGCACGATCCAGCGTGCATAATCGGAAAAGCGGTTTTCCACCTCGGCCACGCGGGCGCGGATATACAGGCCCGTCTCGGCGTTGACCTCGCACGGCGCGATGTCGTCCGGCACAGTGAAGCGGGTCTCGAGTACGCCGTCCCGCTTGCAGGAAAATGGATTCCTGTCGCCCTCGGTCTCCAGCCGCCGCCATCCGCCGCCGTTGTAATACTCCCACACCACGGCGGAGATATAGGCGTTGTCCGGCTTGCGCTCGACCGCGCCCCTTTTATCAATGATCGCCTGCGTAAAGTTATAGTGCGGCGGCTGCTCAGGCGGTTCCTCCGCAATCGGCGCGATATCCAGCCGCAGGTTGGCCGTTGCGCCGCGCTTGGTCAGCACCGTGTCCGACCGGATATAGAACAACGCGTATGGCATGGGCCGCTGGCCGAAGCAATAGCCGCCCTCCGGCAGCGCGATGGGCAGGTCGCCGCAAAACAGCGTATCCGCCCGGCAGCGCGCCAGCGGTGCGGAACGCAGGAGGGCGCCCTCGATAGTCAACGCCGCGTCCGGCCGGCCGGTGCAGCAGATGCACCGCCTGCCCGCCTCGTCCGCGTCGATCGACAGGCTGCTGTGCTTTTCCAGCACCAGCCTGCCGTTTTCCGCGCGCACCGTGTCGAACGGCAGGCTTTCACCCGCGTGCATATAGCTCCACTGTAGCGCGGCCAGCTTCTTTGCGCTCTCCTCTTCCAGATAGCGCGCGCTCTGCCGCAGCTCCAGCTCCACCGTACACGGGCAGTCCAGCCGCAGCATGTCCGGCTGGCTGAGCCAGAAGCGGTGGCGCTGCAGGTTATCTCCACAAGGGGTGAAAAACCGCTGCGGCCGCGTCAGGTCGGTCTTTTCCAGCCAGTCCGCCACACCATCCGCATAGTAGATATCCAGCAGGCGCGCTGGGGTGGCCTCGATGGCACGCTCGGTCTCATAAACGATATTGTCGCCCTGTCCGTCCGGCGTGAACACCTGCGTACCCGCCGGCACGGCCACCGGCTCCTCCACCGTTTCATGCACGGTGAACTGCAACGTGCCGGCGGCAGACGCGGGCGCGGGCGGACGGAAGCCGATCAGGTTGAGGAATTCGGTATACAGCTTTTCCGGTACGGAATTCATACGGTCAACCGTCTGCTCGAACATGCGGCAGAACAGCTCGGCCAGCGCCGCGCCCGGGTCGTCCTGCGCGTCCTCAAAGCGCCACTCCGGCGTGTAAGCCGCAGCCAGCGACCGGACCTGCCGCCGCAGAGTGTCCAGCGTGCGCGGGTCCAGCAAGGGGGTGTTCACAGCGCATTACCCCCTTCCGATCCTTCCGTCAGATAAAACGGATAAACATGGTTATAGCGATTGTTGGTGCTGCGCACCGTATAGCTGACCTCTACCACGATCGCGCCGGTCAGCCGGTTCAACTCGCGGCAGGCCACCTCCACGTCCACAATGCGGGGCTCCTGCAGCAAAAGCTGCTCGCGCACCTCATAGGAGATGCTCTGCATCATGGAACTGGAGGCGGCGGCAAAGGTATATTCGATCACGTTGGAACCAAAGCCGGGCCGCATCACGCGCTCGCCCTGCACGGTATTCAGGATGATGCCGATGGCCTCGCGAATATCCTCCTCCTGCCCGACCATAGCGAATTTGCCTGTGCGCGGGTCCACCTGCAGGGGGAATTTCAGGCCCCGTCCCAAAAACTCTTTGCCGTTCACTTGCTTCCACTCCTTTCCGCAGCCCGCGCCGTGCGGGGGGCCCGCCCACTCTCAGTTGATATTGACCATCAGGCCCTTGACGGTCGTGTTGCCGCTGGCCGTCAGCTCAAGCGTGCCGTTCGACTTGACCGCGGCCTGCGAGCCGCCCTCGAGCGTCAGCCCGGCAGAGGCCTTGGCCTCGATGTTCGCGCCCTGCACAGCTACCTTGCTCTCGCCCTTGGCCGTGATGTTGCCGGCCTCCTCTATCGTGAGCGCGGCCTTCCCCGCAGACAGCTCGATCTTTTTCGCCGCCTGTAGGGTGATACCGCCTTCCTTCAGGTCCATCAGCAGAGCGTTTTGGCTCTCCTTGTCCCGTAGTTCGACCTTCTGCGCCTCGTCGTCCAGCACCAGCGTCGCGCCCGAGGGCATGGTCAGCGTGACCTTGTGCTTTTCCTCCTCATCGTGCATCAGCAGTTCAATTCCGGAGGGGGTACGCAGCGCGTAGTCCTGCACCTTTCCGTCCGCGATGGTGTACGGTGGCTTGACCTCGGTCGTCCACAGCCGTCCGATCACAACCGGCCGGTGTGGATCCCCGTCCAGATAATCCAGCAGAACCAGGTCGTCCACCCGTGGGAACCAGAAAAAGCCGTACTCCATGCCGCCCGCCGCCGCCGTCACATAGCACCAGTCGGTTTCCTCGGTGTTTTCCGATCCGACCGGCAGGCATTTAACACGGTTGAATTTCTCCGGATCGGTCACATTGGTCACCTTGGCGAGTGTCGGCCCGCGGCGGTCCATTTCCCGCCGCAGCCCCGCGCCGCTTTCCCGAAAGAGCGAATCCAACTGTTCCACTATGCTCATTTGGTTTTCGCTCCTTTCACCTCAAACGTGGTGGAATACCCCTCGCTGTCAAACCGGTGCTTGACGCGGCTGATAAAATAGCCGCCGTTCGTGCTGCTGTCCAGCCCGTCGATCTCGATATACCGGCCTGGGATAAGCTCGGGGATGCCGATGCACGCCCCCTCGCCCGATACCAGCCCCATCGCAATGCTGTTAAGCCGGTTCTGGGCTATCAGCTCGCACTCCTCCTGGGTGCGGGCGTATTCGCTGTATTCGCGCAGCACGGCCGACTGCAGGGCGGGCGCCAGCTTTGCCGCGGACTGCTCCGCCGCGCCGCCGATCGTGACCGTATCCGCCGTACCCTTGATAGGCTTCTGGTTGACGTCCCGTCCCCAAACCTCGACCCTGCCGACCTGATGCGCCAGCGAAACGCGTTTGGTAAAGCTGCGCAGACCCGCGCCCACCGCCAGCTTGATCAGCGGCTTGGTGTCCGACGCCACGTCGTCAAAAATCAGTTCCCCGTCCACGGCAAACAGACTCGCCCCGTACCGCTGTGCCAGCAGGTTCAAAAAGCGCCAGTCGTCGATCTGCTCCTTGATGATGGGCGTTTTCAGCTTCTGGAAACCGGAGAGCAGCCCGACCGTCGCTCTTTTGGCATAGCCCTTGGCCACGCTTTTGCCCAAAATGTCCTCCACCAGGTTTTTGGCCTGCTGCTGGCCCGCGTACAGCGGCTCGCGCATACTCATCAGGTACCCCAGGCCGTCGATGCCGGTGATCTCAATGCGCGGCCCTTCGTTGCCGTTATACACAAAGGAATACTCGTCGATATAGCCGTAAAAGATCTCCTCCATCTTGACATAGCCGCCCCTGACGGCCAGTTTGGCTCCGGCCTTGACCGACTTGTCAAAGTCGTTCTTCCACTTGCTCGCTTCGGCCTTGTACTGGCTGTCCACGGTGAAAGAGCAGCCGCCCGCGCTTCCGTCCGCGTTCAGCTCCACCTCAAGGTTGAGGATAGGGATCTCGCGGCTGGAATAGGTAGTGCTGCCGATGGTGACCTCCAGGGCGGGCGTTATGAAATTGACGTATTTCTGCTGAAGCGCCTCGTAGGTATAGGTCGCTTTGTCCAAAGCCGTCCGCCTCCTTCCGTCCCTCAGTCGATCGCCGGCAGGACCAGCCGCTCGCCCGAGCGCAGCCTGCGCGGGTTGGCCAGGCCGTTGGCCGACGCGATCGTGCGCCACTGCTCGGGCTGCCCGTATTCCTTGACCGCCATCGCCCACAGGGAGTCCCCCTGCACGACCGTGCGGTACTTGGTGGTGTCCGGCGATTCAAACGGGTGCATTTTTGCGTCTTCCAGCAGGTTGGTCACCTGATGGAACACGCATTCCATCGTCGCCCGCACCGGCATGCCTTTTTCGTTGAATTTGGTAAAGGTCTGCGTACACTGCGCCAAGTATCCGTAAAACTGCAGCGACGACCATTCCAGCTTGAGCGGCGGGATGGAATGGATGGAGGTATCAAAGCGCATCAGGTTGTAGATTTCCTGGGTGTAATCGCGCACGTCAAGCATCTTCGCCGCGGAGGGCAGCAGGCTGTTGCCGGCAAACTTGGCCTTGTCGATCGGCGAGCCGCCCACCTCCGCCCCGGCGGACATGGTATCGAAAAACAACGTAAAGCTCAGCGTTTCGGAGTCGCCAGACGGCACCTGCGATTCCTGCCCGTTCGCGCCGAACGCGTTTTCCTTGGTCATGTTCACGCTGCGCGACTGCACATATTGCTCCGGATTATAGAGTACGGTGATTTTTTTCCCCTTTTCATCGCCTGCTGTCACTGTGATCGTCATTTTTTCCAACGGCATCAGGATATTGGGGTTAGGTACGCCAACGAACATCGTCCGGCTCCTTTCTGCTTATTTTCCGCTGCGCCGCAGCTCGCGCCGCAGCCGCTCCTCGATCATGCGGTACACCTTGTCCGCCGCGCGGCGCAGCTCGCTGTCGCTCAGGCGGGCGGGGGCTGCAGGACGCTGCATTTCCAGCTGCCGGTTCTCTCGGAATATGACCGGCGCGGCTTTCGGCATCGCGCCCGGCGCGGTCCATTCGATCTGCCCCGGCTGCGTCCCCGCCGTCTGCTGCTGCGCCGCTGAAAAGCGGTGCGTGTTCTGGCTGTCCGCGCGGGGCGGCTGCTGCAGGAAGCGCTGCGCCCATTCGGGCAGCGCGCCGGTCTGGGGCGGCGTTTCACGACCCGTTTTCTGCTCCACCGCCTGTATGGGCAGGTAGGACAGCTCGTTTCCGTCCGCCGCCGCGGACTGGACAGACGCAGCCTGCGGCTGTACCAAGGCGTTGGACAGCGGCGCCATCAGGCGCGCCGCCGCGATCTGATTCGCCGGCAGCGTCCGCACCAGCGTGGTCTGTAGCGGCTGTATAGGATGTGCCGGCAGGCGGCTCGCCAGATGGCGCAGTACTGTGCGCGGCCGTTCCACCGTCCGCCCCTGCCTGTGCGCGGCTGTCCTGCGTGACGCGGCCTGCGCCGCGGCCGGCAGCGCCGCTCTCTCAGCCCTGTACATCAGATTGGTATCCGTCTGCAAAACGCCCTCCGCGCCGCCCGTGACAGGTCGCGCAGACCGCCGTTCCTCCGCTTTGCCGCGTCCGTCCGGTATCTGGAAAGGCTCGGCTGCTTCCGCCAGTACGGTATGGGACGCCGCCGTTATATTATTCCGTCCCTCCGTGCGCGCGGCGCGGGTGGATGCGACGGCGGTCCATTCTCCGTCCGCCTCTGCCGATTCCCATACCGTCTGCGCCCGTTCCTTCCGCCATGTCAGCGGCTCAGGCAGATCCATCTCTGTTATTGGCGCCGGCCGCAGGATGTCAGGCACGGCCTGCGGCGATTTCCCGCCGACCGCTTGTGGTACCGCCTGCGCCGGCCATTCTGCTGTGCGGTTGCTCGACGGTACGGCGGTATTCGCGCCGGCAGGCTTGCGCCCGACGGCTGACGACTCGGCCCGACGGTCTTTTCCGGCTTCCTGTCCAGCTGTCTGTTCGTCTAACGCGAAACGCGCTTCCCTCTGCTTTGCCGCCTGCTGTCCCGACCGGATATGCGGTTTTTCCGGATCTGCCGCAGCTTTCCGATAGAGCAGCGGCTCCGCAGGAAGCGCCGCCGCTTCTGTCGACGTGTCAGGCGTGTGCTGAGCTGCCCTTGCCCGCGGCGTACTGTCCTGTCCCGTGAAATCAGTTTCAGAAGTCGTCTGTGCTTCCCCTGTCTGCATTTCAGGGGGCTGGGCCTTCTCCAGTATCGCAATCTCTGCCGCCTGTTGCGCGACCCACGTCTCTGTTTCCGACTGGGGCGGCGCATCCCTTCCCTGTGATGGGTGCGCGGCGGGAACGGCCATGCTGTGCGGTTCATCCCCTCCGCGCGCAAAACGCCCGTCATCCGTTCCCCGCGAAAGCAGGGGACGTTCCCGTCCCTCTACGCGGTGCAGCAGCGCTTCCTGCGGCAGAGCCGCCTGCGGCGCTTCTGCGCCCGGCAGGGCCTTTTCGGCCGCGGTCAGGTCATGGGCTGCGTATCCTGCCAGCATTGTTTGCAGCGCCGCCACGTCGGATTTCCCTGTCTGGGCCGATCCCCTGTCCGTTTTGAGCGCTTTCCGGCCGGCATCCGGTTCGCCGCGAGCGGCGGTCCGGTTATCTGCATCTGCCGTCGGACCAGCCTGCGCCGGCCTTGCATCCTTTTCTCCAGAAAACACTTCGTATTTCCGTTGCCCCTGCGCTTCGGCGCAGTGCAGCAGCGCTTCCGGCGGCAGAGCCGCCGCGTCGGATTGCACTGCCTGAGCCGCGACCGTACCCGCTTTGAACGGCCTTGCGTCCGACAGAATATCCGCGCCGTCTGCCGCGCGGTGCAGACCCGCGTTTTGCGGCGATGCTGCAGCGGATTGTTCCGTCTGGGCCGCTGCCGTATCCGTTTGACGTGCCGCGCGGGCGGTATCCACAGCGGAATCCGGCTTACCGGATTCCGCAGCTACCCGGCTTTCCTTACGTACCACGCCCGTCCGCGCCGGCTTGCTGTCCATTTTTTCGGACAACGCCGTATGATCCCGTTCTTCTGTGCCACCGCCCGCACCGTTTTCTTCCCGCTGCACCGACCGCCGCACGGCCTGTTCGACCGCGCGGTCCAGCCGCTGCACCATCCGGCGCACAGCGCCGCCCGTCTCCTGCGCGGCGGCATGCGGATGGGTCAGCGTCTGCTCTTGTGCAAGCACGCCGCTCGGGATCGCTTCGGCTTCCGCCTGCTCCAGCGCGCGCTGTCTACGTAAGCGGAGCTGGTCCGGCAGCAGGATGCTCCCGCCGAGGGGCTGTCCTTTCTCCGCGCCCCTTACCCCTTTGGAGGCGGTAAAGCCCGGATGCTCTGCCTGCCAGCGGGGCGACCAACCTTCCCCTGCTGGGGCGGCTGTGCTCCACGAAACCGGCGTGAGCGGGGTAATCGCCCATCCGGTCTGTCCGTACGCTGCGGTCTGCCGCGCGCGGCCCGCCCCTGCACGGCGCGCCTGCCGCACTGCTGCGGCGGCCTGCATGCCGATGGGCGCGCGGAACGGCTTTCCGGCGGCGGCCGTGCGGCCCGCCTGCGGCGTATCTGTCAATTTACCCTCCGGTCGCGCGGCCTGCCGCGCGTTTTCCGCAGCCGCAACCGCCTGAACGGCAACAGCCAGCGACCTCTCCCGCGTGGACAGGAGGGTATCCGCCGCGTGCGTCTGTGCGGCTCCTGCCGCCCTGTGCCGTGCCGCGCGCGTTTCCTCCCGCGGCAGCTCAAGCCGCACGTTTACATGCGCCTGCGCGGGCGCGGCCTCGCTGACGCGACGCTCGAGCAGGTAGACCCGTTCCAAAATACGCGCCACCGCCTGCGCCTGCCGTTTATCCGCCTGCCGCCGCTCCTTCTTGAGCGTTTCCAGCACAACCTTGAGGTCTACGTCCAGATGCAGCTCCCGCTCCGGCGCATGGGCGAGGACAGGCTCGCCCTCCTCCAGCAGCGCGAGCGGCTCCTCGCGGTACAGTCCGGTCTGCCAGGCGCTGCGGGTGCGGATCTCGTCACCGAACGCAAGCGACAACAGCCCAAATAGAGACAGGCCCAGCCTGTCCCTTTTCGCTACCGCCATATCCGTTTTTGTTACGGCAATTGAATCCATCAGCAGCACCCATTGTATATCAGTTCAATCCGGCTGACCGCCAGCGCGGCCTGGTTGCTGTCCAGCGACGGCCCCACATACTTCTGCAGGTACGCGCCCACGATCGACCAGGTGCGCTGGGGCGTACCGAAGCTGTCCTTGAGGATGACCGTCCCCGCCAGCGGGATGGACATGCCCAGGTTGCACATGTTCATCAGCAGCGAGACCGAGTCCACGCTGGTCACCGTACCCTGCTCGAGTACGAGCACCTGCGGCTTGTTCTGCTTGAAAAAGAACCGCGGGTAATTCAGCCCGCCTTCGTTGAAAATCTCATACTCGACCTCCATATCCAGGCCGGATACCGAGGTGAACTTCCCTTCCAGCACAGCGCCTGTACCAATCAGCATCACCTCAAAATAAGCGCCCGACAAATACGCCATGCCGCAGTACACCTCCTTGCTGGGCGGTTTGGTCATATCATCCCGACTGGGGTGGCTCGTGCGTGATGCGCTCCATGCCGGTGATGGCAAAGGTAAGGCTTTCCGAAAGCACCTCGCTGCGCCCGCCGTCCATCGGCGTCAGCTCGTAGCCGATGGGCAGCGCGTCCCTGAGCGACCAGGTCACGCCGCGGTTGCCCTTGTCGTCCAGCGCCACGATGTTGAGCGTGCGCCGCAGCCCCGCGCCCTTCGGCCCTGCCTCCGGCCCTGCGGCCGCGGAGAAAAGCCAGTCCAGAAAGTCGTTATCCCCCACCACGCCCTTGGTCAGCGTGACCGGCTCAAAGCGCGTCAGCACAGGGATATAGTCCTGCACGCCACGGTTGTCGTTACCCGAGCGCGCCTGCACGGTGTCAACCGTCATTTTCACGCCGGAAAAATGCGTGAACGCCGCCACGGCCACGCCGCCGCTCTCCACCTCCACCAGGAAGCGGAAAGCCTTAAAGGGTTCTTGATAGGTGATGCCCATCTTGCTTTCCCTCCCTGCTTTCAGCGGAATTCAAAGGTATTCTGCTCGGTATTACTGAGCTTTTTGTTCACAGCCGAGACCTCCCTGCACCACCGGCGGCGTTCCAGATGGTTCAGGCGCATGACCTCGTCTCGGGACCAGTGCAGGTAGTACGACAGGAACGTCATCTCCTGATATATGCGCTCCTGCGGGTACAGCACCAGTCCTAGCTCAACAAAAAATCCAGCGGCACCTCAACCGCTTGGTTGCAGTGCGGGCAGGTCACCTTGTAAACCGGCAGCTCGGACATATTGATGCGCTGGTACAGATCCTGCAGATAGGCGAGATCCATGGTGAACAGGTTCTCGATCACCCGCGTGTTGATGCTGCTGAGCGTACCCAGCCGCGTGATGACGCGCGAGAGCAGGATGATGGTTAGGTAGCCGGAATTCTGCTGCACGCGTGGGTCGCGCAGGGGCAGGATCTCGTCCGCCGCAGTCGCCAGGCGCATGGTGCCGCGCCGGTGTACGTCGCCGTTCTGGTCCACATAGCCGCGCGGCAGTTCAAACTCAAATTCAGTCTCCATGTAGCTTCTCCTTTCGCTTCAAAGGGGTCGGAAGTGCACGGGCGCTTGACGGGAAGCGGCCTCCCGTGCGCTTCCGGCCGCCCCGGCGGAAAGCCGGGGCGCAGGCCGAAAACAGAGCGCTGCTATCAGATCGTGGAGGGCTCGCCCGCTACGCCGCCCGGCGTGTGCTCGAGGCCCTCATGGCACAACTCGAGCGACTGGATGGCGACCTCGCCGCCCATGCCGTTCAGGTCGGGCACGGTGTAGCCCACCGGCCACGCGTTGATCAGGTTCCAGGACGGGCCGGGGTTGCCCGCGTCGTCGATCAGAGTGATAGTCACGTTGTGGCGTATCATGCCGGTCGGGGGCGCGGTGTTGGTCGGCGCGACCGCGTATACCCAGTCGAGGAAGTCGGAATCGTCGGACACGCCCCAGCGCAGGGTGACGTTGCCGAACTTGGTCAGGCCCGCGAGCTTGCGCGGGGTGTTGCGCAGGTCGTCGCCCTCGCGGTATTCGACCGCATCGACCGAGGAGCTCATGCCCGAAACCTCGGAAAAGCCCGCGCGGCTGATGCCGTCGATCTCGACCTGGTATCGGAATACTCTATATGGATAGTTGATTGCCATTTATGTTCGTCCTTTCTGCCAACAGTGGGCTTTATTTATTCGCCGGTCGCGGTCTTCTGCGTGATGCGGAAGATCACGAATTCAGCGGGCTTGACCGGCGCGATACCGATCTGGCAGATCAGGCGGCCGTTGTCGATATCATCCTGCGTCATGGTTGTCGGGCCGCACTCTACGAAGAACGCCTGCTCCGGACTGGAGCCGGCCAGCGCGCCGTCGCGCCAGCAGGTCGCAAGGAAGGTCTCGATCGTGCGGGTCACGCGGCTCCACAGCGTTTCGCTGTTGGGCTCGAATACCACCCAGTTGGTGTTCGCCTTGATCGACTCCTCGATGAAGATGAACAGGCGGCGCACGTTGAGGTACTTCCACAGCCCGTTCGAGCTGATCGTGCGCGCCCCCCATACGCGGATGCCCTGGCCGGGCAGCGCGCGGATCAGGTTGACACCGATCGGATTGAGGATATCCTGCTCACCCACGTTGTAATTGCAGGACAGGCCAGTGCAGCCGCGGACGACCTCGTTCGCAGGGGCCTTATGCACGCCGCGGCTGTTGTCGCTGCGGGCGTAGACGCCTGCCATCGCGCCGGAGGGCGGGAAGTAATCCGCGCGTTTGGCGCCCGCGTCAAACATCTGCAGCCATGGATGGTACATCGCTGCGTAGGTCGAGTCGTACATATCGCGGAAGGTAGCCACGTCGTTCGTCTTTTTCAGGTCCATCGGCACGTCGAGGATGGCAAAGCAGCTCTTGCGGTTCTCGCAGAAGCTGATCAGCGCCGCCTGTACCTCGGGCGCGGTCACGCCGGGGATCGCCAGCACGGATACCACGCCGTTCTCCTGGAACGCCTGCAGGCCGGTGCGGCGGCCCGGGCCGTCGTCCGCACCGATGTACGCGTCCGGTGTGACGCTCTGTACCGATCCGTCGCTGCCGCCCTGTAGGGTCAGCACCATTTCGTCCCCCGCGCCGCCGCATAGCTCATACGGCGTGATGCCGGCCGCCTTGGCTGGCACTGCGGACGCTTCCTTTTTCTCCTTGCCCTCTTCCTTGGCCGCCGGCGCGGGCGCCGCCGCCTTGACCGGCACGATCTCCACGCGGATCAGGTCGCTCTTGGCGGTCTTGACCGGCGCATAGTTAAGCGCCTCGGGCTTGAGGGACAGGTTTTCAAAGACCTCCACCGTATCGTCCAGGCGGGCGGTGATGGTGATTTCGCAGGTACGGATGTACTTGTCCGTGCCGACCTTGGTATCCGCCACGGCCAGCGCGCAAGGCGCGTCCAGGGTGACGACCCTGTCGAGCACGCTCTTGATGGTCGCGTAGGCGGCGGTCTTGCCGTCGAACAGTTCGACCACGTCTCCGGTATTGAACCCGTCCGCGTTCTTGAGCGTCAGGTCCGCACCGCTCGCCGCGAGCACCTGGGTCTTGGCCTTGCTGGAGGCCGCGACAGTCACGCGCATCTTTTCCGCCCAGGCGCCCGGGTTAGCCGCAGTGATGCGCAGCGCGCCGGTCGTCAGGGCAGCAGCTTTTGCGTCGCCCGGCACGGCGCGCATGATGTAGGCGCGCGCGCCGCCGTTCATGAAGAACTGCTCGACCGCATAAGGCAGATAGCGTGCGTCGCCATAGCCCGCCTTGCTCAGATAGCCGCCGTATATGCGCGTGTAGTCGGCAAAGCTGGTAACCAGCTGCGGCTGGCCGATCGTAGGGCCGCGCTCCGCCAGGCCGACAAAACCCGCCGTGCTGGTGCTGACGCCCTGCATCGGGGTCGCACCCGAGTCATACTCCTCCACATACACACCTGGGGATAAATATTCTGCCATGTTTTTGCTTCACGCCATTGTAGTTGGCTGGGGGCCGGTCGTGAAGCTCCCCTCCTTTCTAAATTGTACTGGGTCTGCTTCTATTATTTTCGCGGACGTTTGAGAAATAAACCAGGCCTCGGGTCGCCCGGTTTATTTCTCAAACCCGATCCCGCACAAAAAACGGTCAGCCGCGGCAGGCGTTCTGGAACGCGCCCCAATAGCGCGCCATCACCGCCGCGCTGTATTCGAGCGCCTCTGCCAGCCGCTCGCGCGCGCTGTAAGGGTCGCCCAAGTCGGCGCGGATGCGGAAAACCGGTGTTTCACCCTGCAGGAACATCGCGCCGCGCGTCAGCGCGCCGTTCGCTTCGCCACAGGCTTCGAGCGCCGCCGCCCATTCGCGCGCGGCCATAGGATAACGGCTGTAGATCAACACCTCGCCCCGCCTGCACCGGCAGGCAAGCTCCCACACCATCACGCCCTCGCGAAAACGGAAGCGCGTCCATACGCCGCTCTGCTCCCACGGCACGCCGCTGTCGCGCAGCAGCGCTTCCAGCAGCCTGCGGCATTCATCCTCCTGCAAAGGAGACACCTCCCTGTCCGGCCAGCCCGTCGGGCGCGGCCGGTGCGGCCTGCACCGCGGGCAGCGCCGCCCAGTCGGGTGGAGCGGACGCCGCGGCGGGCGCCGTTTTGATATCCTTGGGCGCTGTCCGCACCGCGTCGGGCGGCGGTAGCGCCGTGACCGGCTCGATCCGTCTGTCCTGTCCCGCCAGCAGGGCGAGCAGAGCGCTGTTGCCCATCTGTGCGGAGAGCGCCAGCACCATCGCGGCGGGCAGGCGCGTCAGCGGCACGCCTGCCTGCACGGCCTCCAGCGCGATTCGCAGAGTCTGCTGTTCGCTTTGCGCCGCGCGGCGGCGCTGCTTGTCCTCCCGCACCTGCTGGGAATGGTGCGCCGACGTTCTGGCGGCGTTCTGTTCATTCTGCTGCATGGCCGTCCTCCCCGTCCTGCGGTGGCCTGGGCGCGCTGCCGTTCGGCTGATCCGGTGGCTCGGGCGGCGTTTCGGCCTGTTCGACCGCCTGTACCAACTCGTCGGTAAAGCTGGGGGCTTCAAATAAGGTAAGGGCTTCGGTCGCGCGGTCCGCGATCAGCCGCAGCTTGTTGATAAATTCGTTGCGCATCTGTGCTTTTTTGCCGATCATCGCCTGCACGCGCACATAGGCGTTTTGCAATAACTGCCGCTCCCCGTCGTCGCCGCTCTCGCGCAGGCGGGCGCTGTACTGCCCTGCCAGCGCGCGTTCGCGGCTGTCGTCCAGGAACGGGTACATCCTGCGCAGCGCCTGTGCGCCGCCGCCCGCGCCCATATCGCTTTTTCCGGCCGCGAGGTCGGCCATGGATTCCACCATCTGCCGTGCGTCCGCGAGCGTATCGACCACCAAGCCGACCGCGCTGTCCGCAAAGCCGCGGTTGAACACCACGCTGTCCGGCCCGTGTCCGGGGATGACGCGCTGCTGCGAGCCGCCCTCGAACAGGCGGCGCTGCTGCTCCCTGACCGGCTGGGACTGCCCGACCGTACGCTTCAGGCAGGAAACCAGCATCATCTTGCCCGTCCCCGCCATCACCGCGCCGGCCAGCGTGCCGCGCTGGAACGCCGTTTCGGAAAAACGTCGCACCATGTCCTGGTTATCCGACCAGCGCATCTGATACAGGTCTTTAGCGTTGGTCGGGTTGGGCTTCTGCGCGTCCCGCACTGGTCCGGTTTGCTGTTCCGCCCACTGCGGCGGCTGCGCGGCCTGCTCCGTGCGGGTAAAACCGCCGGCGCTCTCCCCAGCCAGCGCCGCCGCGTGGCGGCGGCCAATCTCGTCAAAGGTCTGCCGGAAGTCTTCGGTAATATGGTACAGCGGGTCGCGGTGGGAGAAAAACTCGCTGCCCGCCGCCCAGGCGAGCTGGCGGCGCGTGTCTTTCTCCGTAACCGGCGGCACGGCCGCCTGCGCCTGCCTGCGTTTTACCCAAGCGTGCTGCAAGACCAGCCCTCCCCGTACTTTTCCTCAAAACCGTTCCAGCGCCAGGCGCATGCTGCGCGCCACGTGGCGGAACTCCACCGGCCGCAGGATAAAATCCGCAAAATGCAGGTGCAGCCCCTGTATGGCATACTGCGTGGTATCGTCCATCAGGATGATACGGCAGGCGCGGTCGCGTTCCTGCAGCGCGCGGGCGGCCAAAAAGCCCGTACTGCTGCCGAAACCGATATAGGCGATCTGTATTGCCCCAGGCGCCTGTCGGGACAGCTCCTGCGGCGTGCTGATGCACACCACGGCCGCTGGCAGGCTGCGCAGCCTGCAATACTGTTCGATCCATTCGCACAGCCGGGCCTGTTCCTCCGCCTGTGCGGTGCATACCGCCAGCTTCATTGATGCACGCCCCCACCAGTTGTCGTCTGATATCCTGACCTGTTTTGCGCAGGCTCCCGCCTCCGCTGTTTTGATTGTACCTGAAAAGAAATCCGGTTTTAAGCGATTGCGCACAAACGGCCCGAAAGTGTAACAACATGCAAACCGCCCGTAGATTCCGCTATGCTATAATGACAATAGCATGATACGCCGTTCGGCACGTTTCGACCGTTCCCGCACCGTGCCATGCCACGCGGCGGGAGTACCGCCGCATGAGACCCCATCGACCGAGAAAAGGGTGACGTTTATGCAAACCTATCAGAAGAAAGCCAAGCCTTCCGCTTGCACCGTGCCGCGCAGCCGCCCCGCGGCCGCCCACGCGCCGCAGCAGTCCCCCCTGCGCGGGATGAGCGACCTGTCTCCGGTCGAGCATGCCGGACGGCCGGTTGACCTGCCCGCGGCGATCCAGTCCAAAATGGAGAGCGCTTTCGGCGCGGACCTGTCCGGCGTCAAGCTGTATGAGAGCCAGGCGGTCGCGGATGCGGGTGCGGACGCGCTGGCGCAGGGCAGCCACATCGCCTTTGCGCCCGGCCAGCTCGACCTGGTTTCCATGCGCGGGCAGGCGCTGCTCGGACATGAGCTGAGCCACGTTGTTAGCCAGGCGCGTGGCGAGGTGCGCGGCTCCGGCCTGCTGGAAAACCATGCGCTCGAAGCCCGCGCCGACCGCGAGGGCATGATGGCGGCCATGGGCCAGAGCATCTATCCTGGCGCCACAGCAAGCCCCGGTGCGTCAGCCGCAGTCGCTGCGGCAGGGGCCACAGGACCAGTGCAGGCGCGGCGCAGGCGCAAACGGCAGGATCCTGTCGTTTACGGCCCTGAAAACCGCCCCTCCGCGACCGACCGCCGGCTGGGCGCAAACGACATCGAGGGGGACTCTCTGGGTGGCAACGCGCTGGATGCCGGTCTCGCGGCGACTGACCAATTCAACGAATTCAGCTCGACCGTGGAAACCCTTGCCTCCCAGCGGGATAACGGCAGCTATGTGCTTGGCAGGTTCGGTGCAAAAGCGGGTGCTGTCAATGACAGCGATTTTATGGGGCATGCCGCAGCGATCGGCAGTATAATCGGCACGACGAAAAACACGGTCGATACGGCCAAGGATATCAAGGATACCATCACCGACCAGAATGCAGGGACAGCAGAAAAAGCAGCGTCGCTTACCAGCAGCGTCGCCTCCTGGGGTTCGGACGCGCTCGGCACAGCCAAAAACCTGACCGGTCAGATCATCCAGAACGAGGCGGTAAAAGAGGCCGTCGGCAGCCAGCTCGAAGCGCACGGCAGCTACTTCCAGATGATCGCCGGCACGGCGAATGCGGCAAAGGCCACAATCCACGGCCACGAGGCCACCGGCGACCGCCTGGCCGCCGAGCGGGCGGGCCGCATACTCGCCTCGGATTCCTCGCAGCGCGCCGCTTCCGGCGACGCGGAAAAGATCAAAAACGATAAGCTGCTGCGCAGCATGGCGACCAACGCCCGCAACGCCGCCAAGGTCCGCAAGGCGGAAAGCGTGCAGGAGGGCGTGAACGCCGGCATGGACATCGTCAACGGCGGGCTCGGCCTGATTCCCGGCGTCGGCAATCTTGCTGCGATGGGTGGCTCTGCCGTGAAGACGGTTGTCAACACTGGGATGGAGGCCCATGTGGATCAAAAGCGTAAGGAAGCACGCGAAAAGAACCTGGATAACCTGTCGCTGCGCGCATCGCTGGAGAAAAAGCTCGGCATGCGCGACGACCTGCCGGAAAAGAAAAAGAACGAGATCCGCCACCGCGCCAAGCATATCGCCAACCAGATCACCTCGGGAGAGCGCGGTGCGACGACCAACAAGGTTGCAGGCATGCACAAAACGCAAAATGATGTGACGGCCCTTAACCAGCTATCCTCCCAAGATAACGAGGAAGGTCAGCGCGCCCGCAAAATCGTTAACATCATGGGGATCGGCACCAATTCCAAGGGCGAGATGCTCGATACCGATGCGGCTTCCGCACAGGTCAACGCGGACTTTGCGCGGGGCGGCTCCGTGGAGGAGCAGATCGGCGCGGCCGACGCACACCAGTTTGAAAAGGAACATACCGTTCAGGCTGAACTCAAGCGGCAGCAGGCATCCGCCGAGGCAAAAAAGCAGAAAAAGGCGGCTAAACTGGCAAAAAAGGAGCAAAAAAAAGCCGCACTCGAACACTTTAACAGTCTGTCTGAGGAGAACCGGCAGAACATCCGCGCGGCCAACAAGCGCCGCAAGGAGGAGAAAAAGAATCTGATTAAGGACAAGGGCATCAAGTGGTATGAGTTTCAAAAGAAAAAAGAAGCCCGGCTGGAATACGACATCGCGCACCGCGTAGGCGATGAATACGGCGGACACGACACCTCCGAAAAGGAAGCCCAGCTCAATGAGCTGCGCGAGCAGCGCGCAGCCAGGCAGGCCGGCAAGGAAAATAAAAAACAGTTAAAAGCCGCCCGCAAGGAAGCCCGCAAGGAGGATAAGGCTTACCAGAACCAGCGCGACGAACAGCGCAAGCTGGCCGGTATCAAGTGGTACGAGTTCAAAAAGAAAAAGGAATTCAACAATGAATACGACTACGCCACGGGTACCAAGGAGCGTCCGGACGCCAACGCGCCCGAGGGCAGTGCAACCGCGAATGCCAATAAGCCCTGGTACAAGCGTGCAGGCGATCACATAAAGAACAAATGGTATTCCATGCGCCGTAAGCATCAGCGCGCCCGCGACAGCTTTGTCAATGAAGAGGAGGACTTCAAGCAGCTCAGCGGCTGGCGCAAGGCAAAGCTGATTGTGCAAAACCCGCTAGCCTTTCTGAAATCCAAAACTCAAAAGGGCCGCGCGGCAACCGCCAAACGCAACGCCGAGGCCGCGGCGGACAGTCAGATGCTGGAGCAGCTCATGAATAACCCTGATTCTGTCGGTGAGGACGGCTCGGTTTCGCTGCCGCACAATTCCAATGTATCTGCGGACGCGCTGCAAGCCGCCAAGGCCAACCTGAAGCCAGTGGACGCCTCCCAGCTCTCCACCAGCAACAAGCGCCGCCGCATCACCAGCGGAACGCACGCGATCGATGAGATCCGGCAGGCGCGGGAGCAGGCTGAAAGCAGCGCCGCCCCTGAACAGGCGCCGCCGGAGGCGGCTCCCTCCGACGCATCCGAGCAGTATGACCCGCATATGATGTCTGTTTCCGCTAAGGTGAAGCGGTACAACACACCGGACGGCGTGAAAGCGCCGGTCCGCGAGGAGGAACTTGCGCCCTGGTACCGCAAAAAGGCCAAAAAATAAGCAGGCGGGGCGCTTATCCCGTGATACCGCGCCCTCCTGCGTGCAAACCATGCTATAATAGCACCACCCTCATACCGAAAGGACCTGACTTATGGAACGATCCAAACAGATCATGGATGCGCTCGAAGCGCTGCTGCGCGAGCAGGGCTTTGATGTCCAGCCGGACGGCCGTCTGGACGAACATCCCGGCGTCAACATGCTGATCCCATTGCAGGAGGACGGCACCGAACTGGTATTTGCCGAGCTGCACTTCATCACAGGCCCGCAGGGCTTTGATGTGATTCAGCTCTACACCACGCTGGTGGGCGAGCTGCAGCCGCAGGCCGCGGCCGAGACCGCCAAAGCCATCGCCGTGTGGAATCAGGATCTTCTGCTCGGCGCTTTCGCTTTGCGGGATGACAGACAGCTCTACCACCGCTACTGCCTGACCGTGCCGCGTTCGCTCGCCCCCGGGCAGGCGGCGGCGCTGGCGCTGGACGCGTTTTCGTTCATCCTTGGCCAGATCGCCGAGTACCACGGGGACGCGCTGCTGCTCGCCTCCGGCACCACCTTTGAAGCGCTATGCGCGATGGACTGACCGCGCGCACGCAGGCATGAAAAAGGGAACGGCCCTGCCGGACCGTTCCCCCTCTATCTTTCCCATTCAGAACATACCGGCCGCGCCGCCGTTTTTCCAGTTGCGCAGGAACAGCCAGTCCATGAATTTCCGGCGCGTCGCCGCCGCGTCCGAGGAGCCGATCGGCACCAGGTCGCCGTTATCCATCACAAAATCTCGTTTTTCCATGCGCAAGATGTGTCGCTGGTTGACCAGAAAGCTCCTGTGGCAGCGCAGAAAGCTTTCGCTTGCGATCTCCTCCTCCAGCGCGTTCATGCCGCGCGGGGTCTGGACTACGCGCCCGGCGGTGTGGATAAACGAAGTGTGCCGCCTGATCTCTATGTATAAAATATCCCGCAGCAAAATTTCTATTTCGTCCCATTCCGAGCGCACGTTGATCGTACGGAAATATTCCCGCTTTTCCTGTAGGCACCAGTCCAGCGCCGCGTCCAGATCCCGCTGGGCCACCGGCTTGACCAGATAGTCCGAAGCCTGCAGCTCATAGCTGGCGATACCGTGCTCCACGCTGGTGGTGACGAACAGCAGGGCGCATTCGCTGTCCTGCGCGCGCAGACGGCGGGCGGCCTCCATCCCGTCCGGACCATCCATATAAATATCCATCAGGATGATGTCCCACCGGCCCGGCCGGAACAGGTCGAGGAATGCCGCGCCGCTTTCCAACAGCTCGATCTCCCACGCTACGCCCTTGCGGCGGCCGTAGTTTTTCAGCAGACGCGCCATCTGCAGGCGCTCTTCTTCCAGGTCGTCGCATATGGCGACCGATATCCGCATGTTATCCCTCCTCCGCGCCGCGCGCCCGCCGGTAAACGGCCAGCGCCTCCTGCACCTGCCGGAGCCTGCCGCGCGCGACCGATATCACCCTGTCGTTGCACATGATAAGCTCCCCGCCGGACACCCGTCGGACCGCCCCCAGATGCACCACAAAGCTTTTCTGCACCCGCAGGAAGGGCGGCTGTGGCAGCGACTCCTCCAGCGCGGACAGCGCGCAGTTCACCTGTAGCGCTCCGCCGGCACGGTAGAGGACGCTGCTGCGTCCGGCCGCCTCGGCATAGAACAACTGATACAGCGGGATATGCACGCGCCTGTGCTGCGCGGGAAGGTCGAGCCAGCCCAGCCCTTTCTGCCAAAAGCTGAAGCAGCGTTCCATCGCGGCGTCCAGTCCGCTGTAGGTAACCGGCTTAGGCACAAGCGCGTTCGGATGGCACTGGTATACGTCGATCGCCGTGCGGTCGTCCTCAGCCAGCAACACCAAGCCGCAGTCCGGATACGCCGCGCGCACCGCCTGCAGGCAGGCAATATCCTGCCGGGCAAGCCCTGCGCTGTCCACCAGGAGCAGCGCGCACCCGTCCGCATCCAAGGCGGCGGGCGCCCCGCTTTCCATCGCGAGCTGCAGCTCGACGCAGATTTCCTCCGCCCAGGCGCGCAGGAACGCGCTGACCCTTTGGGCGGTCTTCTCTTCATTCGTATAAACGGCAAATCGTACCATTTTCCCCATGCCGCATTCAACCCCGCTGTTTTTGGTTTTCCCCCTGTTGGGTTTATCTTACCACAGTTTGCACGCGAAGTGGCGATTTCTGTCGTGAACAGGAATTTTTTCTTGTTCCGCGCCCGCACGGCATGCCCAAGGAGAAACGCACATGAATTTTTTAGCGATCGACGACGACCCCCTGTGTCTGGACGACCTCCGTCTCACTTTGGCGGAAGCCGCCCCCGACTGCTGCTGCGCCTGCTTTTCTTCCCCTGCACAGGCGCTGGCGTATGCCCAAACCCATCCGATCGACGCCGCTTTTCTGGATATTGAGATGGGCGATGTGAGCGGGCTGGCGCTGGCCAAGCAGCTCAAGGACCTGCAGCCTGACCTGCACGTCATTTTCGTGACCGGCTATGAAAAATATGCGGTATCCGCCTTTGCCCTGCACGCCAGCGGCTATCTGCTCAAGCCGGTGGATACAGACGAGCTGAAGCGGGAACTGACCTTTTTATACGGCGATATCCCCGCCCCGCATGCCATACGGGTGCAGACCTTCGGCGGGTTTGAGGTATGGGTGAACGGCGCCCCCCTCGCATTCAGCCGCGCCAAGGCCAAGGAACTGTTCGCCTGCCTGATCGACCGCCGCGGCGCGGGGCTGACCACACGGGAGGCGTGCAGCCTGCTGTGGGAGGACGGCGTTTACAATATCGCGCGCAAAAACTATTTCCAGACCATTGTACACGACCTGCGCAGCACGCTCAGGCAGGCCGGCATCGAGCATATCCTGGTCAAAAGCCACAACAGCATCTCTGTCCGCGCCGACGAGTTCGACTGCGACAGCTACCGCTTTCTCGATGGGGAGCCGCAGGCGGTCAACAGCTACCGCCACAACTATCTGCCGAGCTATAGCTGGGCGGAATTTTCCGTAGGCAAAATGGAAGGCCTGTGATTGGCCCGTTGTCCTTTTGTTGTCCTTATCGGAGTATACTGTAAACTGACAAAGGAGGTAAACGCCATGGATATCCCCGCCGCGGTCCGCGGCTCGCCCGTTCCGTTGTGCATGCATGCCAACTCGCCTGTCCGGCAGCGCGGTGGGCGGCCATCCCCGCGGAAAGCAGCCCGCACCATCACGCTGCGCAGCTGCGGTGAAGCGCAGGTGCTTCCTGTCGAACAGATCGTGTACGCGGAGGTGTTCGACCACGAGCTGCATATCCATACCGCAGACGGCAGCACCTATTGCGGCAGGGGACATCTTTCCGCGCTGGAGCAGCGGCTTTCCAGCTGCGATTTTCTGCGCTGCCACCGGAGCTATCTGGTACACCTGCCCTATGTCGCCGGACTGCGCCGGTACCGGATCACCCTGTCCGGCGGCGCAGCGCTCCCCGTAAGCAAGCAAAATTACCTGCTGATCCAACGGGCGCTTGCCGCCTACCGGCTGCGGGCAGGCCGCCCCCATCCCTGACAGATACCATTTGGAAAAGGAGTTATATCATTATGAACATCAGCAAAAGCACCGAAAACGGCCAGACCGTCCTCAAGCTGAATGGGCGCCTGGACACCACCACCGCTCCGGATTTCCAGGATACCCTGCTCGGTGAGATCAAGACCGGCAAGAGCATCCTGCTGGACTTTTCCGAGCTGGCCTACGTCAGCAGCGCTGGACTGCGCTCCCTGCTCACCGGACAGAAGGCGGTCGCCGCGGGCGGCCAGACGATGACCCTGCGCCATGTTTCGGACGAGATCATGGAGGTGTTCGATATGACCGGCTTTTCCGATATCCTGACAATTGAATCCGCCTGACAGCACGCATGCTGTCGGGCTTACTGGCGGCTGTCTGCATCTACGGACAGCCGTTCCGCTATCCGAGTATCGAAAGATTGGAGATTTGGCATCTATGGACATCCACCACAACCGCATCCCATTGACCCGACCGCAGCATCAGATCTGGCTTGCAAGCGAAAGCTGTCCGGACAAGGCGCTGTATACCGAATCCGTACTGCTGACCTTTGACAACGCCCCCGCCCCCGCGCAGCTTGACCGCGCGCTCAACCGCCTGGTGCAGACGACCGAAACCCTCCGCCTCCGCGTGACGCGCGGCAAGGACGGGCCGCTACAGTACGACGCGGGCTACACGCCTTTCGCCTGCCGCGTGATCCCACTTTCCGGCGAGGAGGAGCTTACCGCCGTATTCAATGAGCAGTCGCGCTACTGCTTTGACCTGTACGACAGCGCGCTGTTCAACGCGGTCATCTACACCCTGCCCGGCAAAACCGCGCTGCTGCTGCGCGTACACCATATTGTGGCGGACAGTTACGCCATGGCGGCTGTGTACAGCCGCCTGCTGGCGATTTGCGCTGGCGAGGATCCCCAGCCGTTCGTCTCCTTCCTGTCCCGCGCGGCGGCGGCCGGCGCGGATGTGGAAGAGGAGCGCTTGGCAGACCGCGGCTTCTGGCAGGATTACCTCAGCGGGGCCGAGACCGGCCGACTGCCCCATCCCATGCCCGACCAGTCCGGCCACCGGCTCGTGTGGTCGTCGCACACGGTCGGGAAGGAACGCTCCGACCGGTTGCGCGCCTTTGCCGCGCAGCAGAACGTTACGCCATACTGCATATTTTTCGCCGCGTATGCGGTCTATCTGTCGCGCATGCTGGGTACGGAGGATGTCGTCATCATCACCCCCCGCCTCAACCGCGGCACGGATGAAGACCGTAATGCCGCGGGCATGTACACGCTCGCGGTTCCAGTGCGCCTGCATATCGCGCCGGACGCCAGCTTTGCCGCGCTGTGTCAGGAGGTGCAGGCGCAGAACCGGCTGGCGGCGGCACACAAGGGCTACGGCCTGTCCGAAATCATGGGCGACCTGTCCCGCACGGGCATGGCGGGCGCGCTGTCGCACTTTACTCTATCCTACCAAAACTTTACCCTGCCGCTGCACGGGCTTCCCGTGCGGTGCGCGATGCACTTCGGCGGCGCTATGACCAACCTGCTCACCCTGCACGTCCTTGACTGGAGCGGCATGGGCGATTACCAATTCCGGCTCGACTACCGCGCCTCTTATTACACACCGCATGAGATCACACAGATCGCGCAAATGCTGCGCGCCATTCTCGATCAAGGCATGGGGGACTGCACCCTGCCCTGCCGCTCCATCGAGCTGCTGACCGACGAGGACAAATTCTGCCAGCGCGCGCTGCTCTCCGGTCCAGTGCTGCCGGTTGACCCGAACGATACCATCATCACCCGCTTCCGCGCGCAGGCGGCGCTTCATCCGGACCGGCGCGCCCTGTCCGGCAAAGGCCCCAGCTACACCTTCCGCGAGCTGGACGAGGCCTCTGACCGTGTCGCGCGCAACCTGATCGCCGCCGGTGTGCAGCCGCAGTCCTATGTGGCGTTCCTGCTGCCGCGCACCACTGCGCTGCCCGTGATGCTGCTGGGTATTCTCAAGGCGGGCGCGGCCTATGTGCCGATCGACTGCTCCTATCCCGAAGAACGCATCCGCTTTATCCTGTCGGACAGTAAGGCCGGCCTGCTGGTCACGGAGGCGGACATCACGGGCGCCGGCTGTCCGGTTATTGCGCCCAGCCCGCTGTTTGACCCGCCGCAGCAGCCGGACGCACCGCTGCCCGCGGTCGGCCAAGACTGGCTGTGCTATATCATCTATACCTCGGGTACGACCGGCAAGCCCAAGGGCGTCATGATCGAGCACCGCGGCATCGTCAACTTCATGCAGCCGGACAACAATGAATTCAACCGCGATATCTGCGCGAACGGCAAAGGCATCGTGGCGGTCGGCTCGGTCTGCTTTGATATTTCCATGTTCGAGCTGTTCTCCACCCTGCTCAACGGCATACCCGTCGTATTCGCGGACGAGGAGGGGATGAACAATCCGGATGCGCTCGCGCAGTACATAACGGAGAACGGCGCCAACATCCTGCACTGCACGCCCTCCCGCCTGCTCGCCTATCTGGAGGAGCCCTCGTTCCGCGAGGCCATGCGCAGCGTGGATATCGTGCTCGCGGCCGGCGAGGCCTTTACCCAGCCCCTGCTGGACGCGCTGCACAGGGCCACCCCCGCGCGCCTGTATAACGGCTACGGCCCGACCGAAATCACCATCGGCGCGACGGTCGGCCGCATTCGGGAGCGTATCACCATCGGCTCGACCATCGCCGGGGCGCGCATCTACCTGCTGGATAAGGACCGCCGCATCGTACCGCCCGGCGCAACCGGCGAGATCGCCGTGGCGGGCTACGGCGTGGCGCGCGGCTATCTCGGCCGTCCCGACCTGACCGCGGAACGCTTCATCGAGCTGCGCGACGGTCCGATCAACGATCGGGTATACCTCACCGGCGACTATGGCTATGCCCTGCCCAACGGCAGCCTCGCCTACTGCGGCCGCAACGACGAACAGGTCAAGCTGCGCGGGCTGCGCATCGAGCTGAAGGAGGTCGAGCGCTGCATCGAGTCCTTCCCCTGCATCCGCCAGTGCGCCGCGCTCGTCCGCACGATCGACGGGCGGGAGCACCTCTGCTGCTTCTACTCCGCCGCCGAACCCTGCGATGTGGACGAGCTGAAGCAATACGCCGGCGGCTTCCTGACACGCTACATGGTACCCGACCTGTTCGTGTATCTGCCCGATCTGCCGCATACCTCAAACGGCAAGATCGACAAGCGTGCGCTGGCCAATCAGGCGATCCATGTGGAGCGCACCTACATCCCGCCGCGCAACGCGCGTGAGCGGACCATGTGCCGCATCTTTTCGCAGGTGCTGAACCTGCCCGAAGAAGAGATCGGCGCGACCGACAGCTTCTTCGATTTGGGCGGCACCTCGCTGCAGGCGGCACAGATCGTGCTGCTGGCCAAGCATGAGGGCTTCGAGCTGGAATACGGCCGGGTGTTTGACCATCCCACCGTGCGCGATCTGGTACAGTGCTGCGATCTAGACGGCGGCGACCTGCCCGAGCCTGTCCTTTCGGAAGCGGGCAGCCTGCCCTGCACCCAGCAGGAAGCAGCTCTCCTGCGCGACGCGCTTTGCCGCAACCGCAATTACCGCAAAGGCCTGCACCCGCTCGGCACCGTGCTGCTCACCGGCGCGACCGGCTTTCTCGGCATCCATGTGCTGTACGAGCTGCTCACTACAGGCTATAACAAGATCTACTGTATGGTGCGCCCCAAAAACAACCTGACGCCGGAAAAGCGTCTCAAGGGCTCGCTTTTCTACTATTTCGAAAACAACTTTGCCGAAGCCTTTGGCCACCGTCTGTTCGCGGTGGACGGCGACCTGATGCGCGAGAATATCGCCAGCCTGCCGGACGGCGTCAAGATCGACACGGTCATCCACTGCGCGGCGGACGTCAGCCACTTCGGCGTCGGCAACCGCATCCGCCAGACCAATGTGGACGGCGTGCGCAACGTGATCGCGTTCTGCAAACAGCATGACGCCGCGCTCATCCACATCTCCACGCTCAGCGTGGGCGGCTTTATCGAGCGTGAAATGGCCGAGATCGGCGTATCCCTCAGCGAGCAACGCCTGTGGGTGCGGCAAGACCTGTCCAACGACTACCTGGAAAGCAAATTCACGGCCGAAAAGCTCATCCTGCTCGAAACCGCGAACGGCCTGCGCGCCAAGATCATGCGCGTGGGCAACCTGCAGGGGCGCATCACGGACGGCGAGTTCCAAATGAACCGCGCCACCAACGGCTTTACCAAGCTGCTGCAGTCCATCGTCCGCACCGGACTCTGCCCGCAGTCCATGGCGTGCAGCTGGATCAATTTCTCTCCGGTGGACGCGGTCGCCCGCGCAATCTGCCGTCTGGCGGGCAGCGCGGAGGAATACACCGTGTTCCATATCTTCGACAGCAATGACCTGCCGGTCAGCAAACTGCTCACGCACATTTCCGCGCTTGGCTATCCGGTTCGCGCGGTGGACGACAGGGAGTTCGACGAATTCATGCTGCACGCCGCCGAGGACCCTGCGTTCAACGGCGCGCTGGACGGCTTCCTGACCCGCGTGACCGGCGGTCGCCATCTGATCGAAACGCCCTGCGAAAGCGGCTTCTCCATCCGCGCGCTCGAGCAGGAGGGGTTCCTCTGGCCCGAGATCTCGGACGAATACCTATCCGCATATCTGACCGGACTAGATACACTGGGCGCGTTCCAGTAAAAATCCCCCCATGACAGGAGGAATCATCCATGCAAGTTGAATTTTCCGTGACGCTGCTGTGGTCGCTGGCGAACAATCTGTCCTTTTGGGCGGCGGCTCTGCTCACCAACAGCACGCTGACCCGCCGCCGGAACGCGGGACAGACCTTCCTCGGCTGGGTCCTGTTCGCGGCGCTGCACCTTGTCACATGCGTCGCCAGCTACTCCATCAATATTACGGACGACAACATCAATTTTTTGAGCATGCTGGTGCTCATGCCGGCAGCGGCGGTGGTGCTGTATGCCGACGAACGCGCGGCACGCGTGTTCACCTCGGTCATGGGTGCACTGATCGCCAACGTGACCACGTTCTTCTTCTGCGGCACCACGCTTAGCTTTATCGACAATACCCCCAATCCGTACAATATGCGCACGGTCGGCATTTTCCTCTGCATCAAGGCGTTCTGGTTCACGGTGATGTTCTTTGCCTACCGCCGCTTTGTCAGCAAGATCGTGCAGCAGGTCATCTCGGTGCTGGGAAAGCAGCTGAAAAACTATGTACCCATTCCAGTCTACTGCTTTGTCGCGTTTGCGATCGTCAACCGGCTGACCAACACCCTCGGCATCCTGCCCGGCCTACCGGATACCCGTGTATATTTTATCATTTTTTATTTGATTATTTGCTCGGTATTCGTTATCCTGTATTATGAGATCTTTTCCACCGCGCTGTGGTCCTCCCGCGCGCTCAAGACCGAGGCGGAGCTGAACGTTGCCAGCAACATCCAGCGCGATATGCTGCCCAATATCTTCCCCGCCTTTCCGGACCGGAACGAGTTTGACGTTTACGCCACTATGGATCCTGCCAAGGAGGTCGGCGGCGACTTTTACGACTTTTTTATGATCGACCAGACCCATCTTGCCATCGTCATTGCGGATGTGTCGGGCAAGGGCGTGCCGGCCGCGCTGTTCATGGTGATCGCCAAGACCATCATCCGCAACCAGGCGCAGTCCAGCCTGTCGCCGGCGGAGATCTTCACCCGCGCCAACGAGCAGCTTTGCGAAAACAACGGCGAGGGGCTGTTCGTCACCGCCTATCTCGGCATCCTCGACCTGCGCACCGGCGTGCTGACCTATGCTAACGCGGGCCACAACCCGCCCTTGATCCAGCAGGAGGGCGGCCGCTTTGAATGGCTCAGGTTGCGCCCTGGCTTCGTACTCGCCGGCATGGAGGGCATGCGCTATAAGGAATTCCAGGTCACCCTGAAGCCGGGCGACTGCCTGTTCCTGTATACGGACGGTGTGACCGAGGCGACCAACGCCGCGCTTGAGCTGTACGGCGAAAAACGGCTGGAGGCCGCGCTCAACGCCGACGCCGCGAAAGGGCTCGTCCCCGACCAGCTGCTGCCTTACGCCAAATCCCAGGTGGATCTGTTCGTCTCCGGCGCGCCGCAGGCGGATGACATCACCATGCTGGGGCTGCGGTTCTGTGAGTACATGCCGTCCAATTCCAAGGAGGAGACACTATGAAAACGATTACCGTACCAGCACTGACCGAACAGCTCGATACGGTGCTGGAATTTGTACAGGGCGAGCTTGACCAGATCAATTGTTCGACCAAAATCTGCAACCAGATTGCGATCGCGGTAGAGGAAATTTTCGTCAACATCGCCCACTACGCCTACCGGCCCGACGTGGGCGACGCAACCATCCGCTGCCAGGTCAGCACACAGGGCCAGCCGCAGATCACAATTGAATTTCTGGATTCCGGCAAACCCTATGACCCGCTGAAAAACGACGAGCCGGACACCACCCTCCCCGCGGAGGAGCGCCGCATCGGCGGCCTGGGCATCTTCATGGTCAAACGGCTGATGGATACCGTCCAATATGAATACAGGGACGGAAAAAACATCCTGACCCTGCAAAAACTCGTATAGCACTACCGCGAAGCCTCCGCCGGTTTACCGTGCGGAGGCCTCGCCATGTGGGGATGGACCGCATATGCCGCTGCATTCCGCTATTCCCAGCCGAACGCATACGGCGCGCCTGTCCCCCGCGTATTCCTTTATCCTGCTTTTCCGGAGGTATCCCGTCTTGAAAAGAATCGTATTCGCCGTATTGACAACGCTGATTATCCTGACCGCCTTTTCCCCCGTGCTGCTCACCTATGTCTCCCCCATGGAGGACGCCTCCTATAATCTTTCGATCATCGGGGAGGACGGCCAGCCGTGGCAGGGCAACAAGGGCTGGACAGTGTACACCTGTACGGAGGGGGCGGTGAAGGAGCTGACGCCCACTGGCTACGGCGCCTATTATGGGCTGGACTATCCGGGGCAGACGTTCTATTTTTCCCGCCGGCTGACCGAGGAACTCGACAGCCCGACCCTGCGCATCGGCGCAGCAAACCGCACCTTCAGCGTGTTCCTGGACGACGAGCTGATCTACACCGACTGTCCGGAACTGGACAACCGCATCGGCTATCTTACGCTCCCCATGCTGGAGGCGGACCGCTTTGAACCGCTGGTTGTGTCCCTTCCCGCGGGCTATGCGGAAAAAACGCTCACCATCGCGCAGTCCACCTATGCCGTGGGCAGCGACGCCCCCGGCTCGGACGCCGATGTGTTCCCCGCAGATATCACACTCTATTGCGGCTACGCCTATGAAAGCGGGCTGATCGCCCAGACCGCCCGCCATATAATCCCCGCGGCCCTGCTCTTCTCAGCAGGGGTTTTCATGCTGATTATCTTCATTTGGAACGCCTCCTCCGGCCGACTGGACGCCAGCCTGCCGCTGCTTGCACAGCTTTCCTTTGCCCTGATGCTCCGCGAGATCGTGCAGGCGCCGTTCTTTTTCTACTATTTCGGCGTCCTGCCGATCGACCTGACCGCGCTTTGTCTGTATGTGTCGGCCTCCCTGCTGCTCGGCCTGCTCGTCTGCCCGCTTTCCGGCTGGCTGCGCTGGACGATGCTGACCGTCGCGCTGCTGCAGTTCGGCGTCGTCTGCTATAATACGGTCTGCGAATATCAGGGGACGGTGCATGCGCTGCTTTGCGCCAAAGCGACGGTATTCGCCCTTTTGCTGGCCTTTCTTCTGGCGCTGCTGGCCTGGCGGCGCGGCTCGGCTTTCCACCGGCAGTTTTGCCTGCTCGTACTGACCGGCGGCGCAATCGCCGCCCTGTTCCTGCTGCTCGGCCCGCGTTTTTTTCCAGAACTACAGCGGGCCGACGGCGCGCAGGCCACCGCGCTTTCCCTGCTGCTCGTCCTGATGCCGCTGTGTTTTGTTGCAGCCCTGATCGCTCTGGCCGTCCAGACTGTCAAAGGCCTGGTGCGCCGCCGGTCGGAGACCTCCATCCTGCTCGCCAAGGAGCAGTTCGCCCGCGCCAGCTACGACACCCTGCGCGCACAGACCGAGCAGACCATGGAGCTGCGCCACGACATGCGCCACCATCTGACCGTGCTGCGCGCCTTGTTGCGAAAGCAGGATTATACGCAGGCGCAGGAATATGTGGACGGCCTCATTTCCCAGAGCAGATCGATTACACCGGTCGTCCGCTGCGGCAATCAAATGCTGGATATCATCCTCAACGGAACGCTGGCGGCGGCCTTGCGCGACAAGGTTCGGGTGGAAGTCGTTCACGCGGCGGCGCCCGCCTCGCTCCCTCTGTCCGACCCCGACCTTGCTTCGCTGGTGATGAACGTGATGGAGAACGCCGTGCATGCCGCGTGCAGCTCGCCGGTCGGCGAGCGCTTCATCCGGCTCGATATCCGCACCAAGGATAATTTCCTCGTTTTCTGCTGCTGCAACAGCGCGCCGCTGTCCGAACCCGCCGCGGGATCGAAAAAGAGCGGTCCGCTCTCTTCCCACGGCTATGGCCTGAAGATTATCGACCGCATTCTCAAGCAGGCTGGCGGTTTCTGCCGGATTGAGACCGGCCGCGGCCAATTCCAGCTCACCTTTGGTCTTCCCTTGCGCTGCCCTGAAAAAACGGCGGCGCATAAAATGCAGCAAGGCTAACGGATAAGGCCGGCAGCTTTTCGCGCGGATGCGTGAAAAACTGCCGGCCTTTCCACTTTCCTCCCCTATTTCGTCGAGGTTCCTGACCGTTCCAGCATGTCCAGTATATTCGTATCGATCCCACGGCAGCCCTTTTCCACGATCAGCGCTTTCACCTCTGTGATTGTCGGCAGGCTTGGCATCGCGCCCATGCGGGATACCGTGATCGCCGCCGTATGGCTGGCAAACGCCAGCGCCTGCCGCTCATCCAGCCCCGCAGTGAGCCCCGTGCAGAACGCGGCGACAAACGAATCCCCCGCCGCGGTCGTGTCGATGATCTTATCCATATGGACGGACGGGGTATAAACCGTGCCGTTTTGGTTGACGCAGACCGAGCCGTTCGCGCCCAGCGTAACGATCAGGTTTTTCACCCCGCGCTGCATAAAATAGCGTGCGGCCCTGTGCATATCCTCCCGATTGATGCCATTGCCAACAGCGATCTGCTGTCCGGACATCAGCGTCGCCTCATGCTCATTGGGGGATAGATAGGTCACATGGCCAAGCAGCGTATCCGACAGCGCCGCAGCGGGCGCTGGGTTGAGCATAACGGGTACGCCGGCCTCATAGGCCCATGCGGCCACGGACTCTACCACCTCCATGGGCAGTTCAAGCTGCAGCATCACAAGGTCATAGTCCGCAACGCGGGCTTTCAGCCAGGCGATCTCCTCCACAGTCAAGGTAAAGTTCGCCCCGGGGCAGACAGTGATCCGGTTTTTTGCGTCGTTTTCGCTCACTTCAAGCGTAATGTGCGCAACCCCCGTCGCCTCGGCCGGATCGGTCAGCACCCTGGAAACATCCACACCCGCAGCAGATGCCGTTTCGAGCAGCGTTTTGCCGAAGCCGTCCCGACCGACCTTGCCGACCATAGCGACCTCCGCCCCCAATCGGGCGCACTGGACCGCCTGATTGCTGCCCTTGCCGCCCGGGGCGGTGGTGAATTTCATGCCGATGATGGTTTCCCCCTCACGCGGCGCACGTTTCGTAGACGCCACCAGATCCATCATGATGCTGCCTACCACCAGAATATGAGGAATTTTTCCCATGTCTTTCTCCTTGTCTCCCGCTTTTCAGAATCGTCCGCCCAGCGTTTCCTTTGCGCCGCTGTATGCCGCCTTGGCATTCATTTCGTCCAGAATCGTCCGTGCCGCGAGCATCTCTTTCAGCGAGGCCCGCGGACGTGCGCTATTTGCATAGTCCGCAAGCGTAGTACGGGCGAAGATCGCGTAATAGGGATCGCTGTCCGTGTTCAACGCGATATGCGCCGGCACCGCACCGAAGGTACGCAGCTCCAAATCGTTGTCCGCAAGGATGTAGTAACCATTTTCAGTCACGATCGTCCAGCGGTTTTCACGCTTGGCACCGTCCGACATGGGATAGGCATAGCCGCTCTCGATCAGCAGGGACGCGCCCGTATCCAGCCGCAGCATGGAGGAGGCATAGGTCTCGATAGCATATTCCGAGGTGTATTGGTAGACCGAGGACAACATCTCCGCGCCTTGGCTGCCAGTCAGGTAGAGCGCCATGTCGATGAAATGCACGCCGAGATTGGTCATACAGCCGCCTCCCGCAGTCTCCTGTGACAGCATCCAGCGCGAGGTCGCAAGGTAGCGCGACGGTGGTCCCGCCACGAATTTGTAGGACATATGCACAATTTTACCGGAAAGATACCGGTTTTTCAAGTCGTTTACCGTGTCGCTGTACCGCCAGACGAATGGAATCGCGCAGAACGCATTTTTGCGCTCGGCGGCATTGTACAGTGTCTCCACCTCGCGGCGGTCAAGCCCTGCGGGCTTCTCCATTGTAAACGGGATTCCCGCCTCGATCAGCTCGGAGGCGACCGCATGCATCCGGTAGTGCGGGGCAAAGGCAAAGACGAAGTCCGGCTTCACTTCATGTAGCATCTGCCGGTGATCGGTGTAGGCTGGACAACCGTAGGGCGCGGCAATGCGGGCGGCAATGCCCGCGTCACCATCGCTCACACCCACGACCGAGTTCTCCGGCAAGCCGGGCAGATAGAGCGGTACATGCCAGTGGCTCACGCCCAAGAGGGCGATCTTCATGGTTTGATTAATCATAGCACATTCCCTCCAATGCTGTTGGGCATTTTGGAATAAATTTTCACAGCTCGATGCCGCGCAGGTATTCCAGCGACCGCTTCATACCGATGGATGCGTCCGGAATATCATCCGGATGCCACCGGCGCTCATATTCGAGGGACAGCCAGCCGTCATAACCGCGCGCTTTGACCGCGCGCAGGATCTCCGGCCACGGTATAACCCCCTCGCCCACGATGCGCGTATACACATTGCGTTCGGATTCGTCCGGTCGCGCTACATTGGAAGAGGAAAACGCCACACCTTCTTTGAATACCAGATCCTTCACATGCATGTATGCCACATACTGCTGCTGTAGGGGAAGCGCTTCTTCATATCCTTCGTTTCCGGTAAAGGTCAGGTTTGCCTGATCGTACAGGATGCGGACTGCCGGATGGTCAATTTCCCTGATAAGCGACGCGCTTTCTTTCGCCGAAACCGCCATTGTATTAAAATGGTTCTCAATCACCAGCGTCACGCCTTTTTCTGCTGCTGCATCGCCCAGCTCGCGCATGGATTCGATCAGTCTGGCGCGGCGCTCCGCTAATTTCTCCGTATCCCCAGCGGCCAGATTACCGCCGTAAATGCGGATGTACTTTGTACCCAACTGATCGCAATAACCCATCACCTTTTTGATAGCGGCGATTTCGCGCTGGCGGACCGGTTCGTCCAGCGAATTGAAATAGGAGTTATATGGCGTCAGGCAGATGATCTGGATGTTGTTCTGCTCTGCACACCGCCTGACCTCGGCCAAAGTATTTTCATTGCAGTCACATGGTAGCCCAGAGCGGTAATCATTCTGTACAACAATCTCGACACCGTCTGCGCCGATGCGATGCAGCAGTTCGATCGCCTCGCAAACAGTGTATTCCGGTGTACCCATGGTATGTCCGGCAATTTTGAACATAGCGGCTCCCTCCTTTAATCCATCGCCGGCAGCCCGGCGGCACGCAGGATGCGGTCGAGCAATTCGTGGGTCTTGTAGGCGTCCGCCGCATCGGTAAGCGGGGTTTTGCCGTCGCGCACACAATCGAGGAAATGACGGATTGCATTCGTAAAGCCCAGTTTATCCTCGGACTTGGCCCAGCCCATAGCGAGCGGGGTCATTGCAGTCTTATGCTGTTCCTCCGCATCCGTCACTGTCACACTGTCCGGCATTTTAATAAACGCCGAGCGGTTATTCCCATGCAGTTCAATGGTTTCCTCCCACTGGCCCGAGCAGCGGGCCGCGATCAGCATACCCGAAGCGCCGTTCTCGAATTCCAGTTGAGCGGTCGTAAACGTCTCATAATACGGATCCGTGAACTTGGTCAGCGCATTGACGTCCTTGACCTCACCGCCGTAGTAGCGCATCAGATCGACCATGTGGATCGCGTTTTCCAATGTGGCGCGGTACTCGGTCGCCGGACGGTTTTTCTGTGCGATGATCACCTCCGGAGACCCTTCCCCATAAACCGCCTTGGCTTTTTGGCAGACCGGCGCGTAACGGCGGTTAAAGCCGATCATTAGTTTATTGCCCGTTTTAGCCGCCGCCTCTGCAATGCGTGCCGCATCCTTTAATGTGGTTGCCATGGGTTTTTCACTGTATACATCGATGCCCTGCTCGAGCAGGAAAGAGATCTGCTCCGCATGGCACTGTTTGGGCGTCAACACGAAGGCGCAGTCCAGGCCGAGCGACACGAACGCTTCCAGAGTAGCGACCGCCTGCTGCGCACCGCAGAGACGTTGCGCCTGCTGCGCGTTTTCCAGCTTGCCTGCCATCAGCCCGACAAACTCCACATCGTCAAACCGCGGCAGTACGGGAAGAAAGTTGTTCTTTGAAACATAGCCGACGCCGATTACACCAACTCGCAGCTTTTTCTCAGCCATTGATACCCTCCTCCTTATAGTACTCTTCCAGCACGCGCTCGAGCAACGCGTATTCTCCGTCCGTCAGTTTGCGCAGCGGCCCGCGGCAGGTGTCATTTTCAATGATGCCGCGCAGCTTGAGCAGCGCTTTAAGCGCCGGAATGCCCGGGACTGCCGCCAGTTCGCGGTCGGTCCTGACAATCTGCTGCTGCGTCCTGCGCGCGCCTTCCATATCGCCCTCACGGTACTGGCGGTACAGGCGATTGAACCGTTCGTGGAAGATCGCCCCCGGGCCGGTCACCGTGCCAACACCGCCTGTCATCAGGCACGGGAGGAACAGGCTGTCGCAGCCGATCAGCAGGTCTGGGATGCGCTCGCTGCACAGCAGATAATCCTCAATGCGCATCAGGTCAGGGCAACTGTATTTGATGCCCGCAACATTTTCGTATTTTTCCATCAGCCTGCCCAGCAGTTCGGGTTTGACGTCGCTCGTTGTGCAGCCGGGAATGTTATAGATATAAACCGGATAATCCGGCGGTACGCTCTCGACCACCGCGCTGTAATAGCCAAGCAGGGATGCCTCGTCCATAGGAAAGAATGCCGGCGACATCACGCCCACGCCATCCGCGCCGATTCTGACCGCGTGCCGCACATGAGAGATAGTCTCCGCAGTCGTCATGCTACCGCACTGGATGAATACCGGAATGCGCTTTGCCACGGTTTCCACCATAATTTCCGCTGCCGTTTCGCGCTCCTCCCCGCTGAGCAGAAGGCTCTCCCCGTTGGTGCCGTTCGGATACAGGCAGTCCACCCCCGCCTGCACCAGATATTCCGTAAAGCCCGCCAGTGAGCGCTCATCCATTGATCCATCTTCGTGCATCGGCGTAATAGTCGGAATAACCACGCCGGATAATCTTTTTTCGTACATCATACTCTCCTTTTCCGTTATCTGCACCGCTTCAGCCCATAGCTCCGCTACGTCCCGCCGCCTGCTTCCAGGCCTTTCCCAGTGCGCTGGCCGCCTTTTGTCAAGTCCTGCTATTTTTCCAGCACCTCCATGACCTGCCGGCATGCCTTATGCCAGTTTTCGGGGATATCGGCTTCAATGGTCAGCGTGCCGTCATAGCCCGCCCGCTCCAGGCTGTCAAGAAACACACGGTAATCATAACCGTCCCTCACAGAAGGATAGTTTCTTTCCGGATAGGAAAGCGGATAATCCATGTGGATATGATGAATATACGGCAAATAGGTTTGCAAATCCTGAAACGGCTCTCCGGCCGCTACCATATGCCGAAGATCCGCCATGGTAAAAAGGTTGTTTATTTTTACTTTTTCTATCAGCTGCACCGCTTGTACAACTGTATTGATATAGTTTGAATATTTCGGTCCCAGCGGCTCCAGAATCAGTTCCTGATGATTTTCCTCCGCTTTACGCGCCATCAGGCGCAGCGCTTCTATGAACGCCTCTTCTTTCGGGCGTTCTGACGCCGTCCGTATCCAGCGCGCCTTGCCGTTCCCCAGGATAAGGGTACGGATACCAAGCCTCGCCGTTTTTCCACAAGCCTCTTCCAGATATGGCTCCAGCGATTCGGGTTTAAATCCCTCCTCGAAAAACAGCGGCTCTGCCACCGGCAGCAGGCGGGAACCAATCTGTATCGGCACGCCGGTTTTTATGCTCTTTTGCAATTCATCCAGTGCTTCCCCGCTTAGATCCGCGATCTCGGGGACATCCAATTCTGCGAAATCATATCCCGCCTCTGCAATCGGCAGATAGTCTTTTATTTTGCCAAACCCACCTATTTTCATAGCAGCACCTATCCTTTCCGCATCCTGGAAACTCCAAGCCGGACGTTCCGGCCATTTCCCAGGCATAAAGATCATTTTTATTCAAACGGCCCTCATTCCTTCTCTTTTCTCAGCTTTTAAGATGAGTACAGAGCCGAAACGAGGGCCGCTATTCAGTTAACCGCTACCACATTCCATCCAGCGGCACGAATTAGTATTTTTCGCGGGTCGCAACGAGCAGCTCGTACAGTGCTTTCTGGCCATCGCTCGCCTTGGATAAAAACGCATCGACAACAGGCTGCGTCTTTGCCTGGAACGCTTCCTTGTCTGCTTCCAGGATCTCAACGCCATTTTCCTCCATGACCTTCAGGCCTTCCTCGGTGGCTGCCGGCCAGATCTCGTTATTCCACTGATCGGCAAACTTCTCGCCGGCTTCGAGGAGCGCTTCCTGATTTTCTGCCGAAAGGTTGTCGAACCATACCTTGCTGACGAAAACCGGATCCGGAATGGTAAAGTGCTCGGTCAGCGTGAAGTACTTGCACAGCTCATACCAGCTATTGGCGGCGATGACGGAGGGTGTGTGATCCAGACCGTCGATGGTACCCTGCTGCAGGGCGGTGTAGATCTCGCTGGAAGCCATGGGGGTGCCAATCGCGCCCATCGCGTTTACGGTATCCGCCAGAACAGCATCCTCCATGCAGCGCAGCTTCAGGCCTTTGAGGTCGTCAACCGTGTTCACGGCATGTTTCTGGTTCAGCACGCTGCGGCTGCCGATGTCCGTCCATGCGATGATCTTGAAGCCGTTTTCCTCCGCATTGGCCTCCAGCACCGCTTTTACCTCGTCATCCATAACGGTGTTCACGGCCTGGCTTCCGTCCTCCCACAGATACGGCAGGGAGAACACCGACCACATATCGTTGAAAGCGGACAGATCGGTGGCGGCGCATTCGGTCATCTCTATGGTGCCTGCCTTCAGCCCCTCAAAAGTCGCGGCCTTGTCGCCCAACTGGGAGGAGGGATAGAACTCCATTTTCAGCCGGCCCTCCGAGCACTCCTCGATCAGCTCAGCCAACACATTGGCACCATCCGCCTGCGTGCCGGTAGCGGGAAAGGTGACGGAATATTTTACCGTAATTGCACTGCTGGAACCATCGGAGGCAGGGGTTTGGCCGGAGCCGCCGCAGGCGGTGAGCATTGTCGTCATTGCCAGAACGCAGGCCAGGGCCAGAGTGAACTTCTTTTTCATGGTAAATCTCCTTTTCAATCAATAGTATGGTTGGTTTGGTAAGCATACAGATATTTCCCGGCGTTTACGTCCGCCAGAGAGCAGGATTAAATCGCCATGCCGAGGAAGGAGGGGAGCCCAAGAACCAGAAACGGGATATATGTAATCAGAAGCAGGCAGAGCACTTCGGCTATCATATAGGGAATGGTACCCTTAATTGCTTTTTCAACCGGAATACCGGCAATCTTGGAGGTGATGAACAGGCAATAACCCAAGGGCGGCGTGATGTTGCCGATGGTCAGGTTAAAGGCCATGATAATGCCGAAGTGAATCAGGCTGATGCCCATGGACGCCGCTACCGGCGCCAGGATGGGAGCCAGGATGATAACCGAAGCGCCGCCATCCATAAACATGCCCATGATGAGCAGCAGGATGTTGACCAGAAGCAGGAACATGTACTTGTTATCGATAATTGAGAGGATCAGGTCGTTCACAATCACAGGCATCTGCAGCGCGGTAAGGCCGTAGCTGAAAACCTTGGCGCAGGCGATGATCAGCAGCAGCGGGGCCGCGCTGTTGACACCCTGCAACAGGATCGGTCCAATCTCACGAATCTTGAGCGTTTTGGTGATGAACAGGCTAACCAGAAGCGCGTATACAACCGAAATCGCGCCGGCCTCGGTAGGGGTCATGATACCGCCCATAATGCCTCCAACAACGATCAGCGGCATACCCAGCGGCAACAGTCCGTCAATGATAGTCCGCTTGATCTCGCCCGCGGACAGGTGTTCCGTGCGCTTCGGGAAATGGACCACACGGTCGCGCAGCAGCACCACAAGCATCAGGATCAGGCCGCACAGGATGCCTGGCACGACGCCGCCCATAAACATCGAGCCGACCGAGACGCCGACCGCGGTCGCGTAGACCACCATGATAATGCTCGGCGGGATGATCGGTCCGCAGGTGGAGGCACTGGCAATTACGCCCGCGGCCTCCTGGGCCGAGTACCCCTCCTTGACCATGGCAGGGATCAGGATACCTCCCATGCAGGACGAGCATGCCTGCGCGGAGCCGGTAATGCCGCCGAAAAACATGCTGGATACGATGCCTGCGTGGGCAAGGCTGCCGGGCAGCCGGCCGATCAGCAGCATGGCAAAGCGGATGAGCTTTTCCGTGATGCCGCCTCGGTTCATGATCTCGCCAGCAAGCATAAAGAACGGGATTGCCAGCAGAGGCAGACTGCCAATGCCATTAAATATGGAGTTTGAAACGGCAAGGGTTGCGATGGGGGTATTGGTCGTCACGCCAAGCGCAACCAGGCTGAGCGTGCCGGTAAACAGCAGGGAAACATACACCGGAATGCCTGCCAGAATAAAGACAAAAGTCAGGATGACCAGCAGGGCGATAATTAAGCCTACACTCACAGGGGTTCGCCTCCTTTATTCTTGTTCAGTCGCGGGGTCATCGACGGTGCGGCTCTTGATCGTGCGCAGATACTCGTAGATCATCAGAGCAAAGCCTATCGGGATCGATACATAATAGTACATTCTGGGAATGCGCAGCGTGGTACTCAGCATGGTACCGGCGGCGGTATACTGTGCGGTCCAGATGAGCAAGAGCACCAGGAAAACAATGGTAATCGCCAGGAAGACCGACCGCAGCGCAATGCGCACCGCCTTGCTTTTTGGTTTGTTGACCAGCATTGTGAATTCGGTATGTCCGTTGGTGCGAACCGCTCGGGCGCTGCCGAACATGCCCATGGCCACCAGCAGGGCCTGATTGACCTCATCCGCCCACAGGAAGCCGGTTTGGAAAATATAACGCGCAATAACAGTGGCCGTTGCAATGCAGACGATAGCGGTCAGCGTTGCACCGCAGACGATGTTCTCAAGCCATCGGATAATCGTATCGATGCTGTTAAATAACTTTTTCATACTTTCTCTCCTATAGGCACTGTTTTGTTATGCCCACCACATTCCGGATGTTTCCGCAAAGATCGCGCAGCTTTTCACCATGTCCACCGCGTGCTGCAAACCTTCCAGCCGGTTGATCAGGCTGTCCTCATGCTCAATGCTGATCGTTCCGTCATATCCGGTCTTCCGCAGCTCGGAAAAAATATCTTTCCAGTACTTCGCGTCATTCCCGTAGCCTATCGTTCGGAAGATCCAGGAGCGGTGCGTCTCGTCGCTATAATGCTTTGTGTCCAGAACGCCGTTGCGCGCGGTGTTGTACCGGTCGATACACACATCCTTCGCGTGTACATGGTAGATCATTCCCGCAAAGGCCCGAATCACGGCCACCGGCTCCATCCCCTGCCAGAGCAGGTGGCTGGGGTCGAAGTTGACGCCGATCTCCGGCCCGACCGCTTCCCGCAGACGTTTCAGCGTATCCACGTTGTAGACACTGAAGCCGGGATGCAGCTCCAGCGCGATTTTGCTTACGCCGCAGTCCTTTGCACTCTGAGCGAAGCTTTTCCAATACGGGATCAGGACCTTGTCCCACTGATATTTGAGAATATCCAGATTATCGTCCGGCCACGCACAGGTCACCCAGTTGGGATATCGGGACGCTTCGCAGTCCCCGGGGCAGCCGGAAAAGCAGGTGATGGTATCGACCCCCAGCTTTTCTGCCAGGCGGACGGTGTTGCACATATCCTCATGATACTCTTCCGCCTTCGCCGGATCGGGATGCACCGGATTGCCGTGACAGGAAAGCGCGCTGATCGTCAGACCGGAGGCTTGGAGGGTCTGCTGAAATTCCTCCAGCGCCTCGGGAGAGGCAAGCAGGCGTTCCGGCGCGACATGCGCCTTGCCGGCGAATCCGCCACAGCCGGGTTCTATCTGCTCAATCCCCATTTCCCGAAATATTTTTAACGCATCTTCCAGCGGCCTGTCCTGCAGTACATTTGCCACAACGCCTATTTTCAATCCATATTCCTCCTTCCCTTGTTCATCAAATGCTTATCAGACAGCAACCCACTTGCCGCTGTGGGCGCTCTCATACAATGCGTCGCAGATCTTCATCATATGAAGACCGTCCTCAAAGGTCGCAAAGGGGTTTTCCGGTGCTTCGCCGCGAATAGCCCCATAAATCGCTGTGAAATTCTGCTTGAAAGCATCGGGGAAGCCCTCCGCGTGGCCGCCCGGATATCCGATGACAGCGGCCGTCGCACGGTCTACCAGGGAGGGGTCCTTGGTCAACAGCCCGTTGGGACCGTCCCGATGGCCGATCAGCAGATCGTTGACCCGCTCGTTATCCCATTCCAGCGACTGCCTGGTGCCGGCCACCTGTAGCACGGTCTGATTCTTCTTGCCAGAGAATACTGCAGAAAACGTGGCGGTGCCGACAGCCCCGCCGTCGAACCGGAGCAGGACGCAGGAGAAATCCTCCGTATCAATGTCCACATCTTTTGGGCCCTGCTCCGTCATTTGCGTGCGCTGTGGATAAACGGTTTTAAATTCCGCGAAAACCTCGGTCACCTGCTGGCCGGTGACGTATTCGGCCAGATCAATCCAGTGGGAGCCTAGGTCTGCGGTGGCCCGTGTCTTGCCGCACTGGTCGGACAGCAGCTTCCAGCTGAAATCCGTCTTGTACTGCAGCCAGTCCTGCAGATAGCCGCCCTGGATATGATAAATTTCACCGAGCTCTCCGTCCAGCGCCATGCGCCGCATCCGGTAGGGGATGGGGTAATAGCGGTTGTGGAAGTTCAATGCGCCGATCACGCCGCTCTTGCGGACCGCATCGACCATTTTCTGCGCCTCTTCCGCGTTTCGCGCCATGGGCTTCTCGCAGACGACATGAATACCCCGCTCTATGGCTGCCATGGCAATCGCCATGTGGGTGCTGTTGGGCGTGCAGATGTGAATACAGTCAGGCTTGCAGGCATCCATCATTTCCACATAATCCGCGTAGCCCGCGGGAACGCCCAGCCGTTCGGCCTTTTCCTTTGCGCCAAACGAATCCGCAATGGCCACAACGTCCACATGGGGGATTCGCCTGAGCGCTTCCACATGGGCAAACCCGATAAAGCCCATGCCGACTACCGCTGCTTTTAAGCGTTTCATATGCTTCCTCCCTGTTTATCGTACTTATACTGCGATTGCAACCGCGCCCATCAGAGCGGCTTCATAGCCAAGGGCGGTCGGCAGGATCGGCACGTCTTTCATCTGTGCAAAGGTATACCGTTCCATAGACTGGCGAATGCCCGGCATGAGCAGGTCCAGCGAAGCCGATACCCCGCCGCCGATAATGACCGCTTCCGGATCAAGAATATTCGTGTAATAGGAAATGCCCTTGCCGAGATACTCGCCGACCTGCTGGAAAATCGCTGCGGCGGTCTCATTACCGTTTTTCGCCAGCTTCGCACAGGAAGCGCCCGAAGGGCTCTCTCCCAGCCGGTCGAAAGCCGCCCGGAAAGCCGCGTCCTGCCGCGTCCGCTCCTCGATCAGCCGGTTCAGGGCCGTTCCGGAACCATGCGCTTCCAGACAGCCCTGCTCTCCGCAGGGGCAGCCGCAGGGCTTTTGGTATTCCACCTTGAGATGGCCGAACTCACCGGCATAGCCATGTGCGCCGCGAATCAGCCGTCCATCGCTGACGACCGCACCGCCTACGCCAGTGGAAACGGTCATCCACCCGAAGCTGGAAAACCGCTTCCCCAGCCCGAAGCGCACCTCTCCCACGGCGCAGGCGTTTACGTCATTTTCGCACACAACCCTGGCAATCCGGAGCTTTTTGGAAAGATACGCCCTCACGGGTATCTGGCTCCAGCCCGCGTAAACCGCCCGAAGCAGAACCCCTTCCCCGCGCTCCACAATGCCGGGAAGGTTGACCCCGATGCCGGCAATCTGTTCCATACGCAGGCCGCGTTTTTCTGCAAACCGGCAGAGGATTTCGCAGCATACATCCAGATGCCGCAGGCAGTCTCCGGTTTCGGTGGGAAACTGCTGTTTTTCATAAATTTTTCCGGCGTCGTCCGCAAGGGCGACAATGGTTTTGGTACCGCCGATATCAAAAGCCCCAATGTACATAGGCTTATCCCTGTGCGTTCTGGATGGCACGCTTCATATCCTGCGAGATGGCGTGTTCCAAAATCAGGTGGATGTCCTCCACCACGCCGTAGTTCTTTGAGGGGAGCACAATGGAAAGGTCGGACAGCCCGATCAGACTGCCGTTGTAATCGCCTACAATGCAAATCGTTTTAGCGCCGGCCGCCTTTGCATACTTTTGCGCCTCCACCAGATTGCCGGAGCTGCCGGAGACGGACAGAGAAATCACCAGGTCGCCTTCTTCCAGAAAATTTTTCAACTGCTCTACCATGGTCTGGTCATAGGCGTTGTCGTTGCCATAGGCGGTGAAAATAGAGGAGTGGTCAGAGGGGGCAAAGATCTTCAGCCGCTTGGAGTCCCCAATGTTGATGCCCTTGCCAAAGTCACAGACCCAGTGAGAGGCCGCGGCCGCGCTGCCGCCGTTGCCCAGCACGAACACACGTCTGCCGTTCTCGCGCGCCTCCTCCAGACAGGCCTCCAGCTTTTCAATGTCAGACCGGTCGATCGCTCCCAGCGTGCGCTGGAGCTCATCGCTGTAATTATCAAAAAACATGTTGCTATACCCCCGCTTATTCGGCATGTTCGCCGTCATATGCGCTCTTGTCGTCATCCAGAACGTCATAGCCCGCCCGCATGTACAGGTCGAGCTGCGGCGGCGTCGCGATACCGAGCGTTACGAAAGGCTCTGTGTTTCCTGCGGGGTTGCGGGTGCCGTGCAGTACGCCGGGAGGCGCGAACACAATATCGCCGGCCTTGCAGGGGATCCACTTGTCATAGAGATAGCACTCGCCCTCGCCGGAATGAATAATCAAAATTTCTTCCGAAATAGGATGCTTATGCGGTGCGAACTCTTTGCCGGGCTCATGGAAACCGACCGCGATATTGGTGTTTTTGCATCCCATCTTGGGGTTCAGCGCGAAGTGAACCACATGGCCGTTGGGCATGGTCCAGGTTTCGCCGCCGCTGATGCTGAACTTGCCGCCATACTTCTGAACATATTCTTTCTTTGTCATCTCCGATATCTCCTTTATGAAAACTGAATCACTGCTTTGATGGCCGCGCCGCTTCTGGCGTCGGCAAAGGCCTGAA
Organism: Agathobaculum ammoniilyticum; assembly: GCF_025567315.1. Taxonomy (NCBI): domain Bacteria; kingdom Bacillati; phylum Bacillota; class Clostridia; order Eubacteriales; family Butyricicoccaceae; genus Agathobaculum; species Agathobaculum ammoniilyticum. The sequence goes on along the minus strand of NZ_JAOQJE010000005.1, from coordinate 151,741 downwards.
GGGCATCCTTATACTCGTAAACCGAAATGAGCTTCCGCAGATCGTCTTTCATCTGGACCACCTTTTCCACCACAGCCGAGGTTCCATCCGTTTTCAGCTGCGGCGCGGGACCCTTGGAGCCGATAATGGTCAATTCTTTTCGCATAATAGGCAGCGGCTCAAATCCATCAATGCCGCCGAAATACACACTGGGAACAACAATCTTACCACCGGTGCGGGCAGCTGCCATGGCGTCTTTCAGAACAGGAGGCGCTCCAGTCGCTTCGATGACGATATCGACGCCATCCTTCGCGGTCATCTCTTTAACCTGCTCCATCCAGGCGGGTTCGGATGTGTCTATCACATCCAGCAGGCCGGTCTTGCGCACCTGCTCCAGGCGCAACTTGCTGCGGTCCGCGCCGATCACCGTACCCGCGCCCATGGTCTTGAGGATCATGGCGGCCACCAGGCCGATGGCGCCCAGACCGATCACCAACACGCTGTCGCCGGGCTGGATATTTGCTTTCATTGCCACATGGTAAGCACAGTTGGCCGGCTCCAGAATGGAAGCGGTGATATCGTCCAGTTCGTCAGGGATGGGGCTGAGGAAGCTGTACGCATCCGTGTTGGTCACCAGCGTTTGCTCCGTGAAGCCGCCGGGCAGAAGGGCGTCATTCAGGCTCTTACAGTAGTTCTGCATGCCGTTGCGGCAGAACCAGCACCGGCCGCAGCCCTTGACCAGCTCGCTGGCGACGCGCATCCCTTTTTTCAGGCCGTTGGCGCCGTTGCCCACCTCCGTGATAACGCCGGAAAACTCATGTCCAAAATAGTGCTCACCGGAGAGGTCCCGCCTGCCGTTATACAGTGCCAAGTCGCTTCCACAGATGCCGCAGGCCTTTATGTCTACCCGAACGGTGCTGTCCGTGATTGCCGGGCGTTCATCGGTTTCCCGCATTTCCAACCGGCTGGGAGCCAGTAATCTGATTGTTCGCATTGCTATCGTACCTTTCTTCATCGATTAAACGCAGCCCGAGCCGTTTCGATGCCAATCTGCATCTGTCGGTCCGCTTCTTCCACGGTGTCGAACCATAGCTTCCATGGGTACAGGCCGAACACCTCGAACGAGCAGTACTTGTCAAAGCCCGCTTCCTGCAGAGCGCCCGCGACAGCCTTGAAATCAAAGTGTCCGGTGCCGGGCGCGTGGCGGTTGGAGTCTGCCAAGTGCAAATTCTGCAGCGCATATCCGTATTTCCGCACAGACTCGACAGGGTCGGCTTCCTCAATGTTCAGATGATAGGTGTCCGCCATGGTGCGCACATGAGGATGATCGACCTGCTGCACAAATTCGGTCGCCTGCTGCATCGTGTTCAGGAAGTTGGTCTCGTAGCGGTTGATCGCCTCGACCGCAAGGTAAACCTCCTTGCTTGCGGCGTATTCGCCCGCCTGGCGGATCACCTCCGCCATACATTTGACGGCTTCCTCGCGGTCGGTATCATCGTCCAGATGGCGGGTAGCGCCGCCGCTGCCGATGATGACGGTCGCGGCCTCCATATCAGCGGCGACATCAACCACCTTGCACAGATAATCCGCGCATTTGGCGTTGAGCGTCCGGTCCGCTGTGGCCAGCTTGACGCTTCCATCAAAAATGTAGTGGAGGGCGCTGCATGCAAGGCCCGCGTCACGGATCCAGCCCTTAACCTCGCGGCGGCGTTCCGGTGTGCTCTCTACGGGCAGATGCAGCGCTGCGGTCAGCTCCACTGCATCAAACCCAATCTTTGCGGCTCTGTTGATGGTATCATGCAGGTCATGCATGCCATAGACCGCCGTACACATGCTAAACTTCATAAATAGGCTCCTTTGGGATCTCATCAGTATCGTCTGTATGGGTCTGTGCTTCGATAGAAAAAAACTATTAAAAATTGTTGATCGTTTGAATCCAAATACATGCGAAGAATGGATTGGATTTTTTCACAGTACATTCGTGATTTTTAACAAAAGCTTTTGTTTATCTTCACCAATAGTGTAGCATGGTGATAGCGGACAAGTAAAATACTAACAAATTATTTTTTAATAGTTTGCGCTTATAACAGAGGAAAGCGCGCAATTCCCCATCGTTCGCTTTGTTGATTTTCAACATTTTATCAGTGTCTCATCCATTGACATTACAGCACAGTGCATGTATAATAAGAAAAAACTAACAAAAAGCCCTGCGTAAGTTTTACTTTTATGATAGGGAGGATGCTCTATGACGCTGAACCAACTGCTGTATTTTCAGAAAATTGCCGCAATGGGCAATATGGGAAAAGCCGCAAAAGCGCTTCACATTTCCCAGCCCAGTTTGAGCGTCTCCATCTCCAACCTGGAAAAAGAGCTGAATCTCTCCCTGTTTCATCGAAACGGACACAATTTAGAGCTTTCCGCCGAAGGAGAGCAGCTTCTGGCGCATGCGGAAGCCATTTTAGCGGATTTACAGGCCGCGCAGCTACATATGCAGTCGCTCTCCGCCAATCGGGATATCCTGATCCGCATCGGCTGCATTTCACCGGTTTTATGGGAACACCTGCCGCGGATGGTCCGCGCGTTCCTGTCCAGGCCGGAAAACAGAAAAATGAAAGTCGAATTCATCACGGACAACACAGTTCCTCTGATTGCAAAGCTGCGGGATGGGTATTGCGATTTTCTCATTTGCTCGGCTTCCGACGAGGACGGTCTGTGTCAGACCGAGTTGATTGCGGAGCCCTTTGTGCTGCTCTGTCCGCCTGACGCCTATGTGCCGCAAAGCTGGGAAGACCTGTTTGCCTGCAGTGTGATCGGCTTTCAGAAACAGACCGCTGCGTATTATGAAATTTACGATATGCTCAAGCCCTATGGAATCGAGCCGGTTTATGGCCATATCGCCCCCGATGAGGCAAGCATCGCCAGTCTGGTCGCCCACGGCTTCGGTTATGGCATTTGTCCCCACGTGTCCCTTCTAAAGAATTACAACGTGCAAATCGCGCCCTTACCCCTCCCTAATAAGGGAATGGTGCGCCGGATTTACGTCACCCAACTGGCCAGCCGCCCACCGGTGGGCGCGGCCCAACGCTTCCTGAAATATCTGATGGCGTCGGCCGGACCAGACAAACAGGAAGCTCCGTTTACCGGAGCCCTGCTGTGAAAAAAGCGCCGTCCCATCGGTCATAACCGATGGGACGGCGCTTTTTAGGGGGATGTGCTGATATTTTTCTGTATGCTGGGCCGCGGCACACGTCCCGTTTACTGATTGACGGATTCCACGATGGCATCCGCAAGGGCACCCAGCTCCGCCGCTTTATCCGGCAGCAGCGCGGAGGCCATGGACAGCCGCTCGTTGAGCACGGTCATATTCTTGAGTTCCTCATCGATGAATTTCTGCATCAGGTCGCCCGACTTGACCGCCCACGAACCGTTTTCGATGATCGCAAAGGTGCGGTTCTGCAGGTTAAGCGCCTTCATATCCATCAGGTAGTTGTGCATGACCGGATAGATACCAAGATTATAGGTCACAGAGGCCAGCACGATATGGCTCAGCCGGAAGGTTTCGGAAATCAGCTGTGAAACATGGGTGTTGGATACATCGTACAGCCAGACGTTGCTCACGCCCTTTTCACACAGCTTGCCTGCCAGCGCCTGCGCCGCGGCTTCCGTATTGCCGTACATCGAGGCGTAAGCGATCATGACGCCCTTTTCCTCCGGCTCGTAGCGGCTCCAGTGGTCGTACTTGTCGATAAAGTACATCAGGTCCTTGCGCCAGACCGGACCGTGCAGCGGGCAGATGAATTTGATCTGATCCAGGATGCCCGCCGCCTTTTTGAGCAGCATCTGGACATGCGGGCCGTATTTTCCCACGATGTTGGTCAGGTAGCGGCGGGCGTCGTCGATCCAGTCGCGGTCGAAGTTGACCTCGTCCGCGAACAGCTTGCCGTCCAGTGCGCCGAACGAGCCGAACGCATCCGCCGAGAACAGCACGCCGTTTGTGGTGTCAAAGGTGACCATGGCCTCGGGCCAATGCACCATGGGCGCCGCGACAAAGGTCACAACATGCCTGCCGAAGCTCTGGGTGTCACCTTCCTTGACCTCGATCAGCTCATGGCCGTCGATGTCAAAGCCGAACTGGCGCATGAACATGAACGCCTTTTCGGTCGAGATCACCTTGACCGACGGATAGCGGAGCAGGATCTCCTCGACAGAAGCGCCGTGGTCTGGTTCCATGTGGTTGACGACCAGGTAATCCAGTGTCCGCCCGTCCAGCAGATGCTCCACGTTTTCAAGGAGCTGGCGGCAGGCCGACCAGTCTACCGTGTCGAACAGCACGGTCTTCTCATCCAGCAGCAGGTAGGCGTTGTAGGACACGCCGCGCGGGATGGGAAAGATGTTTTCAAACAGGGCGAGACGATGATCGTTCGCACCGACCCAGTAGAGATCGTCCGTTACATTGCGCACGCAGTACATATATTCTCCTCCTTATTCTTCCAGTCAGGCTTCAATGAACATATCCTTGCCTTCGCCGCACTCCGGACACACCCATTCCTCGGGCAGCTTTTCGAACAGCGTACCGGGGGCGACCTCCGCGTCCTCGTCGCCCAGTTCGGGGACGTATTCGTAGCCGCAGCCGCCGCAGACATAGCGCTTGCCAATCGGCTCGGGCTTGGGTACAGGCGGGCGTTTCATTTTGACCATGGGCGGGGCGGGTTGCTTTTCGCCGGTATCGAGCGCAGCGGTCAGCAGCGGCAGGATCTCGTTGACATCGCCCACGATACCGTAGTCGCAGTTTTTGAAGATCGGCGCATTGCCGTTCTTGTTGATTGCTACAATGGTCGAGGCATCCTTGATACCCTTAAGGTGCTGGATCGCGCCCGAGATACCGCAGGCAATATACAGGTTGCCCTTGAATTTCTGGCCGGACATGCCGACATAGCGGTCCAGCGGTACATATTTGAGCGTCTCCGCCACTGGGCGTGAGGAGCCGACCGCCGCGCCCGCGGCGCGCGCCAGATCCTCGACCAGCTTCATGTTCTCCCTGCTGCCAATGCCCTGTCCGGCGGAGACCACACGCTCCGCCTGCGTGATCGGAGTATCGATTGAAATGCCGACGGTGAAGTCGTGTCCGTCCTTCTGCAGCGCCGCCACCAGCGCCGCCACCTTCTCTTCCGGCGAGCCTTCCTTGAGTATGTTGTGCTTGCGCACGCCCGTGACCGGCGCGGGCTTCTTGGGCCGGCTGGAGGTGCCGCCCTCGCTCTTGGGCGGCCTGCCCAGGATGTTGGACGCGATCACGACGCGCTGGATCTCGTTGGTGCCTTCATAGATGGTGGTGATCTTGGCGTCGCGGTACATGCGTTCCACATCCATGCCCTTGAGGAAGCCCGTGCCGCCGAAGATCTGCAGCGCGTCGTTGGTGACCTCGAGCGAGATGTCGGACGCATACATCTTGGCCATCGCTGCCTCCATCGCATACGGCTCGTGCGCTTCCTTCAGTTCAGCCGCGGAGTAGACCAGCATCCGCGCGCAGCGCAGCTTGGTCGCCATATCCGCGATCTTGAACGAGATCGCCTGCTGGAAGCCGATCGGCTTGCCGAACTGCACGCGCTCCTTGGCGTAATCCACCGCCGCTTCATACGCGCCCTGCGCGATGCCAAGCGCCTGCGATGCGATGCCGATGCGCCCACCATCCAGCGTCGCCATCGCAATCTTGAAGCCCTGCCCCTCCTTGCCGAGCAGGTTCTCCTTGGGTACTTTCACATCGTTGAAGATCAGCTCTGCGGTGGACGAGGAGCGGATGCCCATTTTGTCATAATGGTCGCCAAAGCTAAAGCCTTCCCACCCCTTTTCGACGATAAAGGCCGAAATGCCGCGGGTACCGATATCCGGCGTGGTGACCGCGAACACCACATAGGTATCCGCCTTGGGCGCGTTAGTGATGAAGATCTTGCCGCCGTTGAGCAGATAATGGTCGCCCTTATCGATCGCGGTCGTCTCGGTGCCGCCTGCGTCAGAACCGGCATTCGGTTCGGTCAGGCCGAACGCGGCGATCTTTTCGCCCTTTGCCAGCGGAACCAGATATTTCTGCTTCTGCTCCTCGGTGCCGAATGCGAAGATCGGCCACGAGCCGAGCGACACATGGGCGGACAGGATAACGCCCGTGCCGCCGTCCACGCGCGACAGTTCCTCAACCGCGATTGCGTAGCTCAGCACATCCTGTCCGGCGCCGCCGTATTCCTTGGGATAAGGCAACCCCATATATCCGAGCTTGCCCATTTTCCGGACGGCTTCTGCCGGAAATTCATTCTCCTTGTCCATGAGGAAGGCCTGCGGCTTGACCTCTTTTTCCGCGAAAGCGCGGATCTCAGCGCGCAGCTTTTCATGCGCGTCAGTGGTATGGAACAACATGGGGAAACCTCCTTATTTGATCCTTCTTGTGTTGCAAATGTTTTGTTATGCATATAGTATACCATTTTCATATTTTTTCTTGCAATGCCACTTTTGTACGAATCAAATGCCTTCTTTTTGCGTTTCTATCCAATCATATGCGCAATATATCCAAACAAAATATACTTTTTATGTGTGTTTTAGCATTTGTGGCTCCCGCCCGCAGTCCCATTCGTTTTACGGGCAAAAACTTGCTCCCCACTGCCGTTCCAGAAGCTGGGAGCCTTATCGACCGTTTGCCCTCTTACATTTCCGGTTTTTTTCTCCGGTCGTGTTTTTCGTAATATTCTTTTTTTCGACATACCTTTTCCGCTCCGCGCCTTTTATCAGCAGCGGCATGGATGAGACGTCCCGCTCGCACTGGATTCCCACCGAGAAATGGTAAGCGTCTTTCGACTGGTCCTGCGCCAGCGCCTAGTGCCGGAAAAAGCCGGTCGGCTCAGGCGAGCCGCCACTGTGCGCTTTCCTGCTGCAGCTCCACCATGCGCCGGTACAGGCCTCCCTCGGCCATCAGCTGCGCGGGCGAGCCCTGCTGCGCCACGCGGCCGTTTTCCAGCACCACGATATGGTCGGCTCCGGCCACGGTGCGCATCCGGTGGGCGATGACCAGCACGGTCTTGCCGGCCAGCAGGCGGGAGAGCGCCCCCTGCACCCTGGTTTCGTTTTCCACGTCCAGGCTGGCGGTCGCCTCGTCCAGCAGCACGATGGGCGCGTCCTTGAGCAGCGCCCGGGCGATCGAGATGCGCTGCCGCTCGCCGCCCGATAGACGGGCGCCGTTCTCCCCGATGGGGGTATGGTATCCGTTCGGCATTTTGCGGACGAATTCATCGCAGTTGGCGGCTCTGGCTGCGGCCAGCACCTCCTTATCGGTCGCACCGCGCCGGCCGAGACGGATATTTTCCAGCACCGTATCGTCGAACAGCACCACGTCCTGAAACACCATCGAGTAATCCGTTAGCAGCACCTCCGGCTCCACGGTGGCGATATCCACGCCGCCCACCTTGACTGCGCCCTCGGCAGCGTCCCACAAACGGGCAGCCAGCCGTGCGCAGGTGCTCTTGCCCGAGCCGGAGGGACCCACCAGCGCGGTCACCTCGCCCTCTTTTGCTGTAAAGCACACGTCGTGCAGCACCTTTTTCTCGTCGTAGGCAAACTCCACATGCTCGAATACAATGTCGTGTCCGTTGGGCTGAAACGCCGCCGCACCTTCTGCCACGGGCATGTCCTGAATCTCCATCATGCGGTCGGCGGAGACCTGGGAAACGAACATCTCCGCGATCAGCGCCAAGCTCTGGTCGAACGGCGCATAGATGCGGGTGATGACCAGCAGGAACAGGAACAGCAGCATAAAGTCGATGCGGCCGGAGAGAATCAGCTCCGCGCCCACGAGGATGGTCGTCGCCACACCAAGGCGCATAATCACGCTGGCCGCGTTCACCAAAAGGCCGGTGGATAATTCGCCGCGGATCGTGACCCGCTCATGTTCGTCGATCTTCTGCCCCAATTCTGCGAGGTAACGCGCCTGCTGGTTGGCGGCGCGGATCTCGCGGATGTTCTCCAGCGCCTCCTGCATCCCATCCGCCACGCGGACGGCGGCTTTTTTCGTCCGCTCGGCGCTGCGTCCCGCGAGCCTGCGGCTGCCGAACAGCAGGCCAAACGCCGCCGGCACCCCCCACAGGCAGGCGGCCGCCAGCCGCCAGTCATATACAAACAGGCATACGGCCGCGACCCCTGTGGAGATGTACGCGCCGTACAGATACCCCAGCACATGCGACCAGACGTGCTCCATGCGGTTCACGTCCCCCATAAGGGTCTCGGTCAGGTCGGCCAGATCCCGCTTGCCGAAATAGCCCAACGGAAGCTTGCGCAGGCGCTCCGCCAGACTGAGGCGGGTGGCCTTGACCTCGTTGTACACTAGGCCGTAGGTGGCGCGATACTGCTGCAAATGGGTCGCAAAGGACAGTAGGAGGAACAGCAGCACCCCCGTGATGAAAAGCGCCGCGTTGGGCAGCGGCTCCCCCTCGGTCAGCGCCCCCATAAAGCCGTCCATCAGCAGGTACAAGATGCTGATGCCTCCCAGAACGATCAGGTTGACGATGACCGTCCAGAAGGTGCCTTTTTTGACAGTTTGCACACCTTGAGCGGTCAGGGCGTATTTGCGCTGAAACTTTTTGCCAAACATGTTACTCTGCCTCCCTTTCGCTGGTGATCTTCCACTGGACCGCCGTGTTATAGTCCGCCCACATTCTGGCGTACAGCCCCGTGGCGGCGACCAGCTCCTCATGCGTGCCTTGCTCCGCGATGCGCCCTTCCTCCAGCACAATGATCTTATCCGCCCCCACGACGGTGGACAGGCGATGGGCGATCATGATGACGGTCCGGTCCCTGGTCAGCGCGGTGAGGGCCTTCTGGATCCGCACCTCGTTTTCGGGATCGGCAAAGGCGGTGGCCTCATCCAGCACCACGATGGGCGCATCCTTCAGGATCGCCCTTGCCAGCGCAATGCGCTGGGCCTCGCCGCCCGAAAGATAGGTCCCGTCCGAACCGATTCGGGTATCCAGCCCGTTCGGCAGCTTTTGCAGAATATCTCCGCATTGCGCTGCCGCAAGCGCGGCTTCCACCTGTTCCCGCGCGGCTTCCGGACGGGCGGCGCGGACATTTTCCAGAATGGAGGTCTTAAACAGGCGGCTGTTCTGGAAAACGAACGCGACCTGCTCCATCAACGTGTGCGGGTCAATCTGCCGCACGTCCACACCGCCGACCTCCACCACGCCCGACGACGCATCCCAGAAGCGGGGGATCAGGCTGGCGGCTGTGGTCTTGCCCCCGCCCGAAGGACCAACCAGCGCGACCGTCTGCCCTGGCTCCACTGTGAAGGAAACATGGGACAGCGCGGGCGTTTCCGCACCATCATAGGTAAAGCTGACGTCCCGAAACGCCACCCGACTGCCGCAGGGCGTCCGCGGATGCTGTGGCGACTGCAGGCTGGGGGCGCACATGACCTTATCGATACGGCTCAGCGCAGCGCTCGCCAGCATCATCCCCGAGGCGGCAAACATGATCTTGGCCAGCGCGGTGGAGATGATAGCCGAAAACACCGCGTAAAAGGCAAAATTGGTGATAAAACCGGCCAGACTGCCTGCGGCCAGCGCGCTGGGCGCGAGGAACAGCGCCGCGGGTACCAAAAACACGAACGCGCCCTCGGTGAAGGTCAGGTTTACGGACTGGGGTACTCGGCACACATCCGCCTGGTAGTACTCGGCCTTGGTGCTGTAATCCTCGATCGCCTGCTGGAAAGCCTTGAACGAATAGACCGTCTGCTGGAATATCTTGACCACCGGAATGCCGCGCACATACTCAGTACCCGCCTTGCTGATACGGTCCAGCGCGGCCTGATACTCCGCCATAATTTTGGCGTTTTTGCCGCCCATCATGGAAAACATGGCGATCACTGAGATCACCGCGGCCAGCAGGCAGGCGGCTCCCATCCGCCAATCAAAGGCGACCATCAGCGCCAGCATGCTCACAAACAGGACGATCGTTCCGATGATATCCGCCAGGTTGTGCGCCAGCAGCGTTTCGGTATCGGCCGCCGCCGCATCCAGCCGGCCGCGGATCAGACCGGACGCATTGGCGTCGAAAAAGCCCAGCGGCGCTTTCATCATATGGGCCATGCCCCGCTTGCGGATGTTGGCCGCGGTGCGAAACGCCGCCAGGTGGGTACACATCAGCCCCGCAAAATACAGGACGATGCCGCCCACCGCAAAGGCAAACGCCAGCCAGCCCCAGCGGGTAACGTTTTGCGCCCGCGTCCAGTCCGGTGCGGCGGCGATCAGATCGCGGGCGGCCAGCCAGATGCAGATGTACGGCGCCATGCTCAGTAGCATGGATACAGCCGACAGTGCCAGCCCCAGAAAGGTCAGCCCCTTTCGGCTGCCCGCATAGTCTAGCAGGATGGCCAGATCGCTCTTCTTTTTGTTTTTCATCTAAATAACCTCCTTTTGGTTAGCTTTTGCTAACTTTATGTCAAAACAACAGGGAATACGATGCCGCATTCCCTACTGTGTTCAACCAAACGAAAGCTCAAACAGACGCTCCCATCCGCCGGTGTAAAACGCCCGCAGCTGCTGCACATCCCGCAGCGCCTGGTCGTGCGGCATATCGTGGACCACTACCTCAAAAATGCTGTTGAACATGCCGCTGGCAATGATATGGCACAGGGAGCGATCCAACGGCGGAACCTCCTGCCCCGCGCGGCGCAGAACCTCGATATACTCGAGGGTTGCCTCGACCTCCACCTCCACCATGTTATGGACAAAGTTCTCATAGCTGGTGCCTTCCGCCCCGCACAGCAGCAGCTTTACCGGCTCCCGATGCTGGCAGATGTAGTCCACCATCCAGGTGAGATAGGCGCCGGATTCCTTCCCCACATGCGCCGGCTGCTCGGTCTCAGGCAACTCGGCAAAGGAAAGCTGCGCCTCCATGAACCGGCCCATCAGGGCGGCAGCGTGCGGCTCCACGATCGAAGCGAACAGTGCCTCCTTGCTGGAAAAGTAACCGTAAAAGGCGCCGGTGGTCACGCCGGCGTTCTTGACAATCTGCCGCAGCGAAGCGCCCTGAAACCCCTTGTCCAGAAATTCAGCCAGCGCGGCCTGTTCGATGTTCTCCAATGTGGTGGTGGCTCCCTCTTCCATTTAGCTGCACCTCACAATAACACTGTTATATAACATCGTTATTGTACTACGCGGCTTTGCATTTGTCAACCGGAAAACCATATTTTTGGCGCACCGGCCAAAAAGTCGACGGGAAGCGATATGCGACTCAACTGGTGCTTGCATTCCGGACAAATTTATAGTATCCTTTGGTTAGTTGACGCTAACCAATTATAAAGAGGAGGACATCCATATGTGGAAATACACGGTACAGGTCAGTGGGATGATGTGCGGGATGTGCGAGGCCCATGTCAACGATGCGGTCCGCAAAGCCTGCCCCGTAAAAAAAGTGCGTTCCTCTCACAGCAAGGGAGAAACGGAAATCCTCACCCCGGAAGAACTGGACGAGCAAGCCCTGCGGAACGCTATCTGCTCTACGGGTTATGAGGCGGGCGAAATCCGCAAAGAGCCCTACAAAAAACGGGGCCTGTTCGGCTAAACGCAATATATGAGGATTATGCCAGGCCGTGGAATATCCCCTATACCAATTAAAATACGTACGTTCTCTTCCATCGTGTCTCACCTTTTTGGGTCAGGTCCCTTTCAAGCGCCTTGCGGAAAAACCACAAAAACAAGCGGACAGACGACTACACAGCCCATCCAGGCGTTAGAATCAACCGCTATCGGTATGTTTTACTCGAAAATCACTTAAAAACCATCTGCACAAGCAGCATATAGCAGACGGTCCCGCCCGTGAGGGAGAGAAGCATCTGCTTTTTCCAAAGGTGCAATCCCACAACCACAGCCGCCGCAATCAGCTCCGGCAAACCGTGGTTCCCGCCAAAGACAGAGACATCTCTAAGGCAGTAAACCACCACAAGCTCTACCGATCCGGCAAAAACCAGCAGGCTCATGACCATCGGATATACAAAGCTGAACCCCGAAACGTTCATGTAGATGCCGTAGGCCAATCCCCAAAACCAAAATCCCGCAAAAATCGGGATGGTATATGGGAATACACATTTTAGCGCGTTTAAAACGATATTGCGTTCCCTCATGGCACCCCTCTTGAAATTATATAATAAACATACGGAAGCGCGCAGGAAAACCGCGATTATATTCAAAAAGGCGGCAAATGGTCGGATACCGAAAAAGCCGAAACGGTTGTGCCAGATAGCTTTGAAGAGTTTGGGCACATGCCGCTGCCGCAGAGCGAGAAAGCCCCCGAGATGACCACTCTGCTTGAAGACATTGCCGCCGGAAAGACAACTTCGCAGATCATCCGTGAAAATCCCAAGCTGGCGTTCCGGGTGAAGGAAATCGACATGCTACGGCAGACGCTGCTGTCCGAGAAATATGCCGAGCAGAACCGCATCGTGGAAACGCAATATCTTTATGGTGCGACCGGTACCGGCAAAACAAGCGGCATTTATCGGCGGCACGATCCGCGCGACATCTACCGCGTGACCAACTACCGGAACGGACGCGGCGTTTCTTTCGACGATTACCACGGACAGGACGTGATCGTATTTGAGGAATTTGCGTCGCAAATCCCCATCGAAGAAATGCTCAACCTGCTGGACATTTACCCGCTCATGCTGCCCGCCCGGTACAGCGACAAAGTCGCGTGCTACACCAAGGTATATATCACCTCGAACCTGCCGCTCGGCCGCCAATATCAAGCGGTGCAGCAGTATCACCCTGAAACATGGAAAGCCTTTCTGCGCCGCATCCGCACCTTCACCGAGTACCGCGAGAACGGCGCACCAATCACCCGACCCATCAGCGAATGGAGGTGGATGCTGGAAGATGGATAACCGAAAACGCAATCTGCTGGAACAGGAAACGCAGCGCAGGTATCTGCTGCTTCTGTTTCAAACTGGCCTCAAGGAGATCTGGACAGACCAGTACCGTCTGAAGGTATTGGTGCTCTATCTGCTCACCGTGCTTCTGTTCAGCATCATCCGCCCGTGGGATCTTGCGTACAGCGGACCAGATATTTTCGATGCAGTCAGCCGGATCGCGTTCAGCCTTTGCTTTCCGTTTCTCGTGTTCGGCGGTCTGGCTGTGCTCATTCTGTGGGCGGGTACGCCTTCCAAGGCGAAAAGCATCCAGAACAATTTGCAGCGTATCGGACTGGTCAACCACGCAGGTGAAACACCGTTGCTGGTTGCCGTCCGAACAGAGGAATCGGACGATATGCACAGCCGCATGACCGTTCTCGAGTTTCTGGCCTGCGGCGTTCCCAAGTCCGTATGGGAGGACAAGCGCGCCGATATTGAAACCGCGCTGAACATCCACATTGCAGACATCCGCGAAAGCGACGGCAAGCGTCGCATCCAGCTGTACACCGTTCCCGCCACGGACGAGCTGCCCAAGCTGCTGCCGTGGAAAGACGCCTATCTACGAGATGCGTTTCCCGCCTGCAAGTTAGTGCTCGGCGAAAGTCTGCTCGGGCCGGTGACGCTCGACCTCAACCTCATCCCGCATGTGCTGCTGGGCGGCGGCACGGGTTCGGGTAAGTCTGTGCTACTCAAGCTGATGCTGATGCAATGCCTCAAGCAGCCCAATATACAGGTTACGATCGCGGACTTCAAGGGCGGTGTGGACTTTGGCAGCCCATGGCGCAAGCATCCAAACTGCAAACTGATTCTCGACCGCGAGACGCTGCTTTGCTATCTGGATGACGTGACCGAAAAGCTGGAACAGCGCAAGGATATACTTGGCAAAGTCGAGCGCCGAGACATCTACGACTACAACCGGCATGAGCCGATTCCAATGGATCGGATCGTATTCGCAGTAGACGAGGTCGCCGAAATTCTGGACAAGACCGGCCTGACCAAAGAGGAAAAGGAACAGGTCGCCCGCATAGAAAACCGGCTGTCTACCATCGCCCGACAAGGGCGTGCGTTCGGCATTCACCTGTTCCTCTCCACCCAGCGACCGGATGCCAATATCCTTTCCGGCCAAATCAAGAACAACATCGGTTACCGCATCTGCGGACGCGCAGATCATGTGCTTTCCTCGATCATTCTGGACAACACGGATGCCAGCGACAAGATTCTGCACGACGCCCAAGGCCGTTTCCTCACAGGTGACGGCACAGTATTTCAAGCCTACTGGTTCGACGACACAAAGAAGATGTTTTGAATGGATAAACTGACCTATAACGCGCCGGAGCTGGCGCTGCTGCTCGGCATTAGCCGCAGCGCGGCCTATAACCTGATGCACCGCGCAGATTTCCCGTCCTTCCGCATCGGCAAACTACTGCTCGTCAAACAGGACAAACTCACCGAATGGCTGGACGCGCAGGGCAAAACCACCCACGGCTACCAGCCGCCGTACCTGTTCCCAGAAAGCGGCTGTTAAGCCTACACACAAACCCACATTGGCACACGATAAGGCGGGGCTGCCCTGCAATGGGCAGCCCCATTTTTGTACCGCAAGCAGCGCCCAATCCTCGCAGCCTGTGATATAATAGAAGCACCTAAATTGTATGTGCCGGAAAGGAGCATCCAGCAACTATGGCACGCAAAAGTAAAAAACGCGAAGCCGGCAGCGGCACGATATACAAGCGGAAAGACGGCCGCTGGCAGGGACAATATGTGTCCGGCCGCGATCCCATTACGGGCAAGCTGCTCCGTCATTCCGTCTACGGCAAAACACAGAAAGAGGTTGCCACCAAGCTGCGTGACGCAACCGCAAACATTGACCGCGGCACCTATCAGGAACCGAACCAGATCACCATTGCGACTTACGCGCAGGAATACTTCTCAATCTGTGCAGTCAATCTGGCGCATAGCACGCAGGTGACCTATCAGAAGATTCTGGGGAAAACCATATTCTTCCCGCGCTCGGCAAGGTCAAGCTAACCGATCTGACCCACCGGCAGGTAGAGCAGTTCGTCACATCCTTGTCGGTCAAAAAGAAGCAGTCCGCCAAAACCGTCCGCAACATCCACGGCATCCTGCACAACATGCTGGAATCCGCCATCCGCGACGAGCTGTTACTCCGTAATGTATCCGAGCGCTGCTCACTGCCGCGTGTGACTCAGCATCAGGTACGCGCGATCACGACCGCTAAGCTCAACCAGTTCCTGCGGGCAATCGACGGCAAGCAGTTCCGCAACATTTTCTTTATCGACATTTTCTCCGGCCTGCGCCTGTCCGAGATTCTTGGCCTGCGCTGGGAGGATGTTGATTTCGACCACGATTGCATCTATGTCCGCCAGCAGCTGCATCAGAAGCAGGTCAAGGGCGATTTCGGCTACTTCCTCGCGCCGCCCAAGGAAGGCAAGCAGCGCAAGGTGATCCTCGCGCAGAACGCCATGCGGGTCTTGTGGCATCAACGGGCAAAGCAGAATGAGCAGCAGCTGGCAGCTGGCGCACTTTGGGACAACAGCTTCCATCTGGTGTTCACGAACGATTTTGGACAACCGCTTAATCGGCGCACCGTGTACAAGCACCTCAAACGCATCCTGCTGGACTGCGGCATGGGCAATTATACCTTCCATTCCCTGCGGCATTCATTTGCGACGATCTCGCTGGAAAATGGGGACGACATCAAGACAATGCAGACGAATCTGGGGCATTACGCCGCCTCGTTCACACTGAAGACCTATGCCCATGTAAGTGACCAGATGCAGCGGAACAGCGCGGCACGGATGGATGCGCTGATTGCTTCCCTGCCAAAAGCAAAATAATCCTGATGCACTCAGGATTACACTCAAAATTTTCATTCCTCTAAAAATATTCGTGTTTTCCGTTAAAAAACAGCAAAAACCGCACTTTATCTTTCGATAAAGTGCGGTAATCTGGCGGAGAGTCAGGGATTTGAACCCTGGAGACGCTCATCACGCCTACACGATTTCCAATAGCAAAAGAAAGCATCCAAATACATTTATACGCTAATTATTTTGCATTTTTTCGCAAATTATTAAACAATAAATAACATTTGCCACTTTCTCATATTAAAGTTTTTAAAATTTCGGGTCACTTTTGGGCCAATAGCTAACCCCTCCAGCTTTTCAGCCGGAGGGGAGTTGTGCATTAACTTTAAATACTTACATCATCGTATGTACTGAGCATTATTATATCTTAATTGGGTGTAGAACGACGATGCGCATGGACTTTTGTTCCATCTTTTTTCGTATACGATTTGACCGGAACAATTTTCTTGTTTTGCTTTCCGCGAATGCTAGATATTGTTTTTGCCATATTATCCATTAAGCATTATGCAGTAGGGTTCGCAGGGGAGATGTTTCTCCCCTGCTCCCCGAGGCCTATCGATCAATCATCGACTGGGATGCGAAACGCTTTCAGCCCATAGTACTTTGCCCAATAGGTAACCCCATTGCGCGTGATGTACGGACGAAAGATATACTTCTCGCCATCGTTGCCTCGACCTTTGGTCGTATGCATATGCAATTCCTTCCTTTCCGGCCCGGAATTGCCTCTTGCATTCCACCACAATATATGATATTATAGTCTTGTCATTTAATCGCAAGAGTCGGGTGTAACCGGACCTGTGATCCCTAAGGAGTAACGTCGGCAAACGTTACTTCTTTTTTTGTTTATATGCAATTTCCGCTGCGCTTAATGATGTGCCACAGATCTTCGCGATCTGGTCAGGTCGCATATCTTTTATGATATGATCTGGCATTAGCAGTGCAGATGCAAATGTGTTGGCCTGCCACTCTGAATTACAATAAGCTGGAACTGAACGTCTATCGATTATTCTACTCAGGGCAAGGTCAACATCTCGATGCATAAAATAGTGTCCAAGCTCATGTGCAAGCGTAAAGCGATCCCGACCATTGCAGTTATAAGCGCCATCATATACACTTTGTCGAATCCTCATCAGGTTATGTCTTGGATCGTAGTTTGCCTCATCCAATCCACATTCACAATCTTCAACTATCTCAAAGTTAAATTGTGGATCGAACACAGGTAAAACGACCTCAATCATTTCAACAACCGGAAATAAAGCATTGTGCTCCAATCCAAATTTCTTCCGAATCGTTAATGCCAACCGCTTTATATCCCGTTTGCTTGCAGGCGGCACTAAAAACTCGCTCAATGGCAATCCCCCCTAGGGCTTTTTGTGCAAAATTTTCAAAATATCATCCATCTGCTTGCTTGACAACTCATCAAACTGTCGAGCAAATGCTAATCCAACATCACGCCGTTTATCTGTCGCATTTTCCAACGACAGGCTAACTTCCTCTCGAGTAATTGCATAGGCGTCCCATAATTCATCTTGCTCTTCATCGTTCAAACAATAATGATGAATGATGTCTTGTATCATCTTGTACTGCGGCTTGCGTTTTCCATTTTCCACCGCAGACAGGTTTGCCGAAGAGATACCTAAGATGTCCGCCATGTCTTTCAAAAGCTGTCCATTGTCAATTCGCAGTTTGCGCAGATATTTCCCCAACTCTGTCAACATGGCCAACGCCACCTCCTCCCCTGTGATGATATCATCATACACCCTATCCTGCGAACTGTCAATACCTATTTGTAAATTTATTTTACATTTTTGTAAATTGCAAAATCCCCCTCCGGATGCCGGCACAATACCGGCTCGCGAAGGGGATTTCGTTTGCTTACTTCTGCGCTGCAGGGCTTACTTCTCCCGTTAAAACTTACCGTAAGATTGCCGCCTACCTGCAGCGCCAGCAGCCGTCCCATATTGCAGGAACGGCGGTGCTCTCACCTTATCTTTTATTGTTCTGCCCTGATGATTACTTCACGATCTGATCGAGCAGCGCGAGCGCCTCACCGCGGGTAATCGGGTCGTCGAACCTCGTCTCGTTGATCTCTACACCCTTGGCAATCAGGCTGTCGTAGTGCTTCTGCGCCCAGTGCTCCTTTGCCGGTTCCTCTGCGGGCTGCTCCGGCTCTTCGGGATCCTCTTCCGGTTCGTCGTACGGGATGCCGAGCGTATCTAGGATGCCCTTTGCGTACGCCACACCGAACGCCTGCTGCTCTGTCAGCGTATCCGCCTGCGCCGCATCCGCCTTGGCATCGACAAACACGCCCTCGCAAATGACCGCTGGTGCGACCGTTTCGCGGATGAACGCATAGTAATCGCCGCTCTTTCCCGCGCGCGTCTTGACTCCGCGGCTGTTCTGGCCGATCGCCTTAACGTGCTTTTCAATGTTCTGCGCGAGTACCTTGCCCGTGCCGCCGTAGATCGTGTGGTAGACCTCGAAGCCGTCACCGCCGCCCGAGTTGTTGTGGACATCGATCGCCAAATCCGGATTATAGGCGTTGCACTCGCGGACCTCCTCATTGATGTCGTCATCCTCGTCCTTGGTGCGGCTCATGCGCACATCCACGCCGTACGCGGTCAGGAAATCGCGGCAGGTCAGCGCCATCTGCAGGTTGACGTCCTTCTCAACAATGTAGCCGACCGCACCGGAATCGCTGCCACCGTGGCCGACACCGATAAATACCTTCTTCTTGCTCATAGGGTCATTCTCCTCCTTACATCTAAAGCATACTACGCTACACACCGGTCTGCTGTCCGTGTCCTCCTTTTCAGGGGCAAACAAAACGCCCCGCCTTGACACAGGCGGGGCTTGTGGTATAATATCTATACAAAGGGGCGCTGCCGGCAGACGGTTTAGCCCTTAAAGTTAAGTGATCAAGAAATGACCGCATACTTTGTCAGGGTAGGGCGGTCATTTCGCATATATGGTCAGTATGTAAAGCAAACATGCCGTGCATACAGTGAAACGAAACAGTTTCCACCACACAAGCTATCACCCCCTTTCGCAAGGGAGTGGCTATAACCGCCCGCCGCTGGGAACGACAGCACCCGACATATTATACCATCGCATGCCGCCCTTTGTCTATATTTGCCGCCATCAGGCGGCTTTTTTTATTTCTGCAAAGGCGCTGTATAGGTTTTCGCCCGATCGCTGTCGGTCACGCCGCTGGTGGTCGGGTCGTTGAGCGCGCTCCAGACATTGCACGCGACCAGGAACAGGCAGTAGGGATTGCTCACCGTGCCTTTGATGATCTCCCACACGCCCGCCCAGGTCGTCATGTCGGCGGCGGTCAGGCCAGCATAGGCCAGCGCCGTCGCAAACGCGCCGAGGATGATCTGCACCCAAAACACGGGATTCTTAATTCTTACTTTCAAGTTCATAGACAAAACTCCCTTTCATGTCGCGGATATCATGCTCCGCCTCCAGCATGCGCCCCTCCAGTTTATAGGTGCGCTCGACGATTTTGTTGTGTTCGGCCACCTTTTTCTCCAGCTGCTCGATACGGTAGCCCGTCAGGTTGGAGGATATCAGGATACCGCCGAACGTACCCGCCAGCGTCCCGATCAGGCTCATGCCCGCCACGATTACCTCTATTGGCATAGATGGTGGGGCGGTTTGACCCGCCCCGTCACCTCCTTCCTGGTCAGCCCTGCAGGAACCCGTTTTCAATCAGCAGGTTCTTGTACGGCATGCTCAGCAGCTCCGGTACACCGGTCACGGTTGCACGCCAGTGGCAATACTGCGCACGCGCAAGGTCGTTGTGCTTAAGGCCGTGCTTGTAGTCGTACTTGTCCAGGCACACGCCAATGTCGCCGCCCATCGCCGCGACCTCCTCATAGTTTTCGATGTAGATGTTGTTCTTGTACATAATACTTTCCTTTCCGGCTTTCGCCTGTGTTTTATATTGTCACGCCATCAGGCGGTGACTTCTTCCCATGCCTGCGGGTAATCTTCCGGCGAGAAGTTCGTATCCTGCAGGCATTTATATGCTGCACCATCCGTCCAGATCATGTACTCGCCCGCGCGGTACATATCATGGCTTCCCTGTACCGGTACAAACGGCCGCGCGGTTTCCGGCGTCTTACCATGCAGCGGCCGCCAGAACGTGAACCACGCGGCGCTGTCCGGCGTGATATCCGGATAGGTGGCATTGTCGTGCGCCTGAAAGCACTCCCATGTCTGGCCGCCCGTGTTGCGGATATCTCCCACCGCATACTTTCCCAAGGTCCAGTCATCATACAGGCCGGATACCCTGATCTTTTGATCGTCGTCGGTCAAATCCGCTGTGTTTACCTGCCTGCGTGCAAGAAATATCGCGCTGGCGAGCGCTTTCAATGCCCTTTCTGTCACAGGTTAAGCCCCCTTTCTATTGCGGATGATATGTCATATACCTCGGTTTCGAGCATGGACACACGCTCCTCTATCGTGGATGGTTTATCATGGCACCACTCGCCATTATTGTAGAAATCCCCAATCCCGTATTGTTCCGGAAGCTCAACAAATCCTTTCATTTTCGCATACCACGCTTCCGCCTGCACGATATTTACACATCTTCCGTCCTCTATTACAGCAAATGTCATGTTTTATACCTCCACCGCAAGATTACCAGACCAGACGCACCTGCTCCGGACGTTGCATTCATGCTATACGCATCTGATGAACTGTCGTCTTCCATCGTTGAAAAGCATAGTGCCGCACCACCGCCACCACCATATGTACCTCCCGCACTTGCAGTGCAATTCAAATATCCGGTCGCTCCTGTTTTTACATTTCCATTCCCTGAATAATTGGAAACGCTACTCGTCGAAGAATTTGTGGCAGCTACAGCAGAACCTCCTCCAGGCGAATACCCTGTGCCTGTATTCTCCTCAAATGCAGTTGTTGCCCTTTGCTGGCCGCTGTTTTCCATTTCCTCATATTGCTTGGAACTCCAATTATATTTTCCTCCCCCTCCTCCATTTGTACCACCGTTGCCTGGACGCGCTCCATAAGAGGGATTAGAACTGCTGCTTGGCCGTGCAACCGCAGCGCCTCCACCACTGCCGCCGGATGCGCAATCCCCTTGCACCCCAGAGGCACTTGTGCTATGTCTTGGCGCGCCGGCCCCGTCGCCTCCCTCTGCAGTCAATATCACGCTGCTTCCCTTTTTTACAATGGTAGTTCCACCTTTATTCCCTGCCGCTGTTTCATATAATTCACCGCCATTAAAATCATCGCCCTGAAGGCTTGCCTTGGCAGCCGTTCCACCAGCGCCAATGGTTATCTCGATATCTTCTCCCGAATTGGTTTGATTCAAAAGTGTTTGCGTATATCCGCCCGCGCCCCCATCTGTCCCTGCAGAATCCACATATTTCGTGTTTCCGATATAGCACATCGCAGCGCCGCTACCGCCCCCACCTACTGCAAATACGTCAAAATCCTGTACGCTTTCTGAAAAGACGTAAGTACCCGATGTCGTTATTGTTCTCTGGTTTCCGGAATATGTATTTGCCTGTACGGTATATTTTGATATTTGTCCCCGTACTGCCTGCACAGCAAGCGTTGAAGTCGGGAATGATATATCAAGCGCACCTGTAAATCGGGCCGTATGCGCACCAGGCGGTAAGTCTATAAATGCTGTACCATTTATATCGGTAACCAGGCTATTGGTATCAATCATGAATGTAACGCCTGGGATAGGATCACTTTCACTATTTACAACCGTGATAGAGATGCGTCCATATATATCCGCGTTAATCAGCCCCAAAATAGAAAACGCATCTTTGGGTTCTGCCTGGTCATGCTCCAATTCAAGAAGGCTACACACATCATCCGGCAGCACATTCCC
>NZ_JAOQJE010000005.1:108590-129821 GCF_025567315.1 Agathobaculum ammoniilyticum | reverse complement strand
TGCTCCGCCTGTTCCTCCGTGATAACGTCCAGCTTTACATACCTGTCGAGCTGGTCGTCGCGTATATAGCCTTTGAGATACCGCTCTTTGATGTTTTCGTACATGGTCAACCTCCTAAGATCGCAAGCTCAAGGTCGGTGTAAGCTTGTCCCATTTCGATGCGTTCCAGTTGTTCGTCTGTGATCTGCTGGCCGAGAGACTGGGTTTCTGGCTGCGGTTTTTCATGATGCCACCCGCCATTATAATAATCACCAATCCAAAAACCGTCCGGAATCTCTATCGCGCCTATGGCTTCGGCAAAATCCACATCCGCTTCAATGGCGTTTATACATTTTCCGTTTTCAATGATTCCATATGTCATTACGTGTACCTCCAACGGATGATAACAAGTCCGTTTCGGCCCGCGCCAGATGTAGCGGTAAAATTTAAACCTGAATCCTTATAGTTTAACGCTGCACCGCCGCCGCCAGCCCCCGCAACCGTTCCGGATTTAGCGGTTATATGCTGTTCTGTTACACTGACAGCGGCCGCGCCTCCTCCTGTTCCAGGACTACCAGTTGCATATACTGATCCATACCCAGCTATCGAAGAACCACCAGCAGGGGAATATATTGTTCCGGACGATTCGCCAAAAGCTCTTGTCGTTTGGCCCTGGCCTTTGCCTCCGATATACCTTCCACTCACGATAAACGCGGCATCTTTGCCGTCTTCTCCGTTTTCGCCGCTTGCACCAACAGAAATAATATCTGGGTAGCTTGCTGCGCCGCTTCCAGAGCCGCCGTCAGCACCGTTAAGGCCTTCGCGTTGCCAGATTCGATTACTCAAGCCTCCACCGCCGCCAGGTGCGGAACATAGCTTGATGCCATTTCTACTTACATAAGTTTCGCCGCCGTCGTTTCCGTTTGCTATTCCTGATGTTGACGGATCTTTTGCCATCACCGATGCTCCGCCGCTGCCGACCACAATTGATAATATAGAATTATCATTTTTCACACTATTCGTGGTTTTGGCATATCCACCCCCTCCGCCGATTCCCACTGCGCGACGTTCGGGATAATCATTCTGATAACTGTAAACAGAAGCTCCACCGCTTCCACCGCCGCCAACACAAAAAATATCGAAATCGCTGACGCGGCCTGAGAAACTGATGTTCGTAGAAGATGTAAACGTTGCCTGTGTTGTAGCAGATTCTGTCGCTGTGACGTTGTAATAATTGATTTTCCCTTTCGTCGCTGTCACCTGCATCGATGCTGGGGAAAAATTCAGGTCAAGCGTATTGGAAAATGTCGCTGTATAATTGCCTGGGGAGAGGATAATAGATGCCTGCCCCTGGCTATTGGTCTTGACAGAATTGCTTCCAATCGTAAAATTGATATCCTGAAGCGGGAGACCATTGCTTGTCACAGTCACAACGATTTTTCCATGAACGCTTGCCCGCATCAACCCCAAATACCGGAAAGCGTCGTCAGGTTCGCTTGTGTCATTGTCCAGCCCCATCAGGTCGCACACTTCGTCCGGCAATACGTTCCCCTTTGTATAGGGGCTGCCCTCCTGCGTCGCCTGATCGTCATATTCCAGCTTTCCCGCTATGACCGTCCCATCGTCCTGTGTGATCCTGATACGGTTCTCGCGCCCCGGCGCTGGCATTCTATCCCGCATTATTAAACACCCCTCCCGCGATCATAAAAAGTGTATCTGCCTGCCGCAGCTTGAAGCCCTCCTGCATGGCAAGCAATACACGCTCCAATGTGTGTAAAATTTCCTCAATGTTGTTTGCTTCCTGAAAGGTCAGCTTTTCCGCAGCCCCGGGCGCGTCTGGTGCAGCGTAAGGCACACAATCCCGCAGCAGGTGTATATTTTCGATGTACTGCTCCATCGCGGATGCCGTCGGGAAACTGCCCTCCTGCCAGTCGGTTTTGGGTACGGCCGGCACAGTATACCCCAGCGCGTAAAGCCGTTCGGTAAGATACACCGCCGCCGCGCCCACGCGGTTAAGGTCAGCGGCGTTGTACGCGCCTTTCATACCCGCCAGCCATTCCGCCTTTTCTTCTTCGGTCGCCGTGCCGGCCGACAGCTTCCCCGTCAGAGTTTTCACCCGCTGCACGTCTGCCGCTGTGCGGTCAAAGATCAGATCATCTAATTGCTGCGGCATCGCATTGCAACCCTCCATCATAGGAATAATCAAGCTGTGTCAGAATTGCTTTCCCATTTACGCTGTAGACATCATCAATCTGTACTGTATCGAGCAGATCAAGCGCCGGATTCCCGCGCGTTGTTACCTCGTAAGAAACGCGGCGCTGAACCCATCCAAGAATCCATTGCGCTGCTGCATTGCCGTCATTGACCAGCGGATTATCCACCTCATAAACACGCTCAAAATCATCCACCGCTATATTCTTTGCGGTAAACACTTCGTCCTCAGTGTTCTCCTGGTATTCATCCCTGCGGGTGAGCTGTACAACATTGTAGAGCTGGCCGACCTTGACCTGCGCATCCTCATGCTGTACGTCCCGCGTCCATTCGTCTGCCTGTGCGCTAATGGCCGGCCGGAATACATGCAGGGCGTTGCTGCGGTCGATAAAGCAGGTACACATAGCCGCTTGCACACATAGCCGGATGGCTTCGCGTATCTTGGTCTTCTGCGGGATGCACTTGCGGATAACCGTGCTCCCAAGGGAACTTTCAAACACCGCTTCAATGCCCGTCCCGCTCGCGGCAAGCAGGGCGCTTATCGCTTCCGAGAGCGTCCACGTCCCGCTTGCGCCGTCATTGTACTCCATATCATCCATGACAAGCAGCCGGTCGTTAAACGTGATAGAGGCCGTTAAGCCTCCGTCCTCGCTCTCGGCTGATGTGAAATACTGCCGTCCCATGTCGATTTTCTCGCCATTTACCGTAATCGCCCATTCCATGTACTGCCCATCCTGCAAATAGAGATACAAGCCCTCCGGATTTATCATGTTATAAAGCTGATCGCTATTGTCTACAGTCGCGTCAATCTCCGCAGAAGGCAGGCTTTCGCACCAGGGCGATACCGATTGCCGCACGGTCACGCTTTCCGTATTGGCCGCACCGTAGATATAATTGATACCAAACCGCACCTGACAGACCCGCACACGGCGATGCGGGATATTTGTCCCCACAAACACAAACCGTACTTTTCGGTAATCCTGCGTCGGCAGGTTAACGATATGAAGATAGCCTGTCGGCCTCGTGGTCACCGTTCCAATCTGTCCTCCGTTCAGGTCGTAGGTCGTCGTTACGACCTCGGATGGATAATTATCCGGCTGGGTGTTGTCGAAGATCAGGGTAAAGCCGTAGCTGTCCTGATTCTGTGCAAAGGAAAATTCCAGCCATGGGGCAGACTGGAACGCCTTGTCATCGCCGGATATATCGTTTCCCTGCCAGCCTGCCTGCGCGCCCGGGTAAAGCTGCATCGTGCCGTCCAGAATCCACATGTTTGTCTCCAACGCGGTATACTTCCCGCTCATCTGCTCCACTTCATCAGTAGTTTGCTCAAGCTGGGAAACAGACGACTGTGCGGAAGAGGAAGCCTGTGCAGTTTCAGCCGCTTCGGGCGCAACCACACCGAACACAAAGGACAGTTCTGCGCGCCGGAGGTCGGTATAAGGGTTATAGGCGGCTGTTGTCGGCACCATCAGACTACCTCCTGTGCCGTCGCGGTAAGTTCCACGTTATACCAATATGGCACGCCGCTGCGGAACTTGAATATTTTCTGGTTCCCGATTTCAATGGAGAACACACCGCTTGTGTCCCCTCCTGTACTGTCTGGGTATTGGATGGTCACGAACGCTCCGCTGCGGGCAATTGGGACAAGCTGCTTAAGCAGGCCGGCCGGCACCCACTCCCATGTCGCCGTTAATTCGGCACGCCAGCCCAGCACATCCCGCACGATCTTGCCCGAGGCCATCGTCGCTTCTTTGCTTTCGTATTCCCCGCCGATTTCCAGCGTTCGCGTGCGCGGCATCTCAATTTCGCCTATCATGATATTATCCAAGTGCAACGCCCCTTTGCTTCGCAATTCCTTTCAGCGGGTCAAAGACAACCTCTGCGATCTGTTTTCCGTTCAGATTTATCGGTATAATTACCGTCTGCGCCGATGCAGTTCCGACCGCCGACATACCGTTGACAGTAGCCGCCGCGGCATTTAGCATATCGTCCTTGCGGATACGGTCCAGCGGCCGCATCATTGCCGCCGCAATATTTTGGTTGACATCAAGCATCGCCTTATCGAATCCGACGCCGATACCATCACCCATGTACCCGCCAATCTCCGCGAACACTCTGGACGGGCTGCTGATCTCCATTGCCGCTTTCGCTGCTTCAACCGCAGCCCAAAGAGCCGACTCAATCGCATTGATCACACCGCTGCGGCCATCCCGAACACCTTGTGCAACGCCTTGCATCAGGTACAGCCCTGCCTGCCGGAACTGATTGAAATAGCTTCTTATCAACTCATTCGCGCGTTCAAGCATTGCTGTCAGATATTCGGTAAGAATCGGCTCTGTATCTTCCAATGCTGCTACAACCCCGCTGAATGTATCAGCGCCCAAGGTTCCCACTGCCGGCGCTTCGACCTCCGTCCGGCTCGCCTCAGTCACGGCCGCAGCCATGCCTTCCGCCGCGCCGACCGCATCGGGCATGCCTTCTTCAATACCGAGCGCAAGCCCCTCTGCAATCATCAGACCTATCTGATCGCGAAATACACGGGAAGGGGAGTTAATGCCGAACAGGCTTTTCGCGCTGTCAATCAGCCCTTGGAATTTTTCACGCACCCAGCCGGTCAACGCATCCCAGGCATTTGCGATGCCCTGCTTGATACCGTTTACAATCTGTGTTCCAATATCCAGAAATGCGTTAAAGGCATCAGAAAATACATTCCGGATATCATTCCACCGATCTCGAAAATAGCCCGTCCAAGTTGATACGATCCCCTTAATCGCCTCCCATGCACCGGAGAAATCGCCGGACAGCACCGATTGCACCACAGAGAAAATTCCGGCGATCGAGTTCCATATCGCTTGGAAAAATCCCGTAGCCGTGTTCCAGACAGACTGTATCGCGGACCATGCGCCGGAAAACGCCGCGGACAGGTATGGCTGTACGGCTGAAAATATTGCCTGTATTGCGTTCCATATTGCCTGAAAATAAGGCTGCGCCGCATTCCAGGCTGCTTGTATGGATTGCCAGGCTCCTACAAAAAAGCCCTTTATCGCTTCCCATATTCCCTGCACAGCGTTTCTAAAACCCTCGTTTGTGTTCCAGAGCGCTACCACTGCCGCTGCGATTCCCGAAATCGCTGCCACAATCACCGTGACAGGCCCACCAATGGCAGCTACCATGCCAGCAATCGCAGGGCCAATGCTTGAGATCATACTGATAATCGTGCCAAGATTCATAGCCGCAATACCCGCTGCGATACCGGCAAGAGCTGCAATAATCACCGGTGAATTATCCACAATAAACTGGATGCCTGGCTGGATAGCCTGTAGCGCTGCTGCAAGCCCCTCGGTCAACATCGAAACCACAGGCGAAAGCGTTTCTCCAATGCTCGCCAGAGATTCGTTCATTTCTGCCTGCGCTTCGTTGGATTCCACCATAGCGGAATTATTCTCGCGCCAAGCCTCGGCTGCGCCCATCAACCCCTGATTGGCAAGCTCCTGCAAAACCATATTGGCCCGTTCCGCCGGATCGCTTGTTGCTTGCAGCTTCTCGTTAAATTCATCCTCTGACGTTCCCGCCCAGTTAAGGACATCGGCAAATGTGCCGGTCACCGTACCAGCCTGCACAGTTTCATTAATCGCTTCCGCAAGACTGTCGATAGGGATGCTGTCTCCATAGGTCGCCCATGCACCGATTGCACCGTCTACAAACTGCGTAAGCTGATCCTGTGAAACGCCGAGCGCCTGCAGGTTTGCCAATGCTGTCGCGCTCTGCTGGTCATCGCCTATCACGCCGTATAGCTGCTTGTAGCTCGCCGCTGTTTGCTCCGCAGAATAGCCCGCCCTTTGGCTGGATACTTCAAGCGTACCCATGATCTTACGGTATTCTGTGGTTTCATCCACTAATCCGGAAATACCGGAAACCAGCGATTGTATACCGCCCGCAATCGCGCCGCCGATGAATGCATCCCGCAGACTTCCGCCGGCCTTATCCGCGCCATCTCCCAGATCATCCAGTGCGCCCCCCGCTTTGTCCGCGCCGCTCTCAATATCCCGCATTTCCTTTTCCATGCGGTTCAAATCTGCGGTCGCGTTATTGAGCTGCGTGCCGAGGTCGTTGACCGCTTTAGCCTGCCGGTTATAGGCATTTTGCGCCTTTACCGCCTGCGTGGAGTTCTTCCCGAACTCCTGTTCAGTTCGGGAGAGCGCGTCGCCCATCTGGGCAAGGGCTGCTTTCTGGCGGTCATACTCCGCAGACAGGATCGATATTTTCTGTTTGGTCGCGGCAATGGACCGTCCTAATACATCCGTCTGCTTTGCTGCTCTTTCTTCTGCATCGTCCATACCGGTCATGGAGGATACGACAGTTTTCATTTCCGAATTGAGGTTCTTGATTTGGCTGTTGATTCCGCTCAAGGCCGACCGAAACTCTTTTTCTCCATCCACGCCTACACGGATGCTTACATCTGTCGCCATTTCTTCCTCCTCACTGATAGCTTAAGAGCCGGAAAAATTCGGCTTCTTCGTCCTGTGCGGACGGCTTCTGTTCCGCGCCCTCGTTCTTAATCTGCTCTACTGCAATCAGGTCAAGCAGCAACGAAAAAGGGACTGTCAAGGTTTCATCCCTTGATAGTCCCAATTTCATCCCATACCAGAGGAACCACTCAGGTGTTATGCGCCCTGAGTGGCTTTCCCGTTTTTTGCCGGTTTCACCTCTACGTTCGGGGTGTTCCCCGCCTTTACCGTTTCCGTGACCGCGCGGAACACTCCCTCGTATTCATCCACGCCGATAAGATCGATCAGGTCATCCAGTGCAAGCTTTCCTGGATTATCCAGCCCCTCCAGCTTTGCATAGCGGTCGCCTGCATCGATCATCTGTGCAAGCAGCCAGAAAAGGTCAGATACCTTATTTTCGGACAGGATACGCTGCAGGCCTTTGGTGCTGTCGCCCTCACGCTCCTCCAACGCCATCAGTACGCGCGTGGAAAAGCAGGCGATATATTCTTTTCCACAAATTTTGACTATTGCTGTCCGCATTTATTCACCAGCTTTCGCCGTAACGGTGGCTTTGCCTGCCGCCACCGCCTTATTGCCTGCATCTGCTTCCACAATCCCGATTTCATTCCCCGTTGCGGCGGCAATATCGTCCGTCCCGTTCCAAGCTGTCCAGCCTGAGGAAACATCGGCTCCGTAGCCTGCCGGCAGATCAACCGTCGCACCAGTTTTATAAACATAGTGGTTGCTGCCGCTTTTCGGCGGCGTTACCGTAATCCTGGTTTCTCCCGTCTCTGTACCCTCGGCGCTGGAAACCGTCAGCACGCCCAGGGTTGGGATATTGTCCGCGATGCCCAGCGCTTTCTTGATCGCCGCCTCCGCGTCCGCTTCCGTTTTCATCGGGGTAGACTGCATCTGCCAGGTATGCTTGGTGCTGTCATCCCGCATGACAGTAGCGGTCAACTCCTTTGTCTGCCATTCGATTGTATCACCCTGCGTCACCGCAGAAATCCCCGGGTTGGCAAACTGTACTTTCGTCAGTACCACCGCAATCCATCTGGTCGCACCAGACTGCTTTGCCTTAATGACGCCGCCGAACCCAACATAAGGGATTGCCTGGTCGTCATCGTATACGATCCACTTCGGCGCGGTTGTCGCTGCTCCATCCAGATCCATTTCCTCTGCTTTCAGACCGAGGATCGCCAGCATCGGGTCCGGCAGCAAATCGTCTGTACTGATGGTCAGCGTGCCGCCTGCAAACTGATTGTCGCTCTCGGCCGGCCCGTTATCCGCGTACAGTACATTGGCGTCCGCCCCTTCCAGCTCCAGCGTCATTTCCGTCGCTTTGCCGATCAGCGATCCCTCCGCATAGGTCGGGTTCCCACCGTTCTCGTTATAAATTGCGTAATATGGCTTGCTCAAACCGATTGTCGCCATTTATCTTCACTCCTTTGTGATTTTCTCAAGTTCCTTTTCCGCTGCTTCCACCATCTTTTTTCTTGCTTGCGCGCGCGTTGCACGGACAGCATTTTCAAAAAACGGCATTTTCTCCGAAAAAGATGTTCCGCTGTTCACTGCGCGGGCAATCATGGCGTTTGCCTGACCATGCGAATTGTAATCCTCATGGTCAAATCCAAGGCGCGTGTTAATGAGCCCTTTATCGTTTCTCATAGGCGCTATGCCAAAGCTCTCAGACAGCCCATCCTTTTGAAATTTCCGTACGCCATGAAGCGGGTTTTCTCTGGTCCCCCAATGCTCATCAATTGGCAGCGCGTCAATATTCCGGCCAATTTCATCTGCTATGATTTTGGCTCCCTCATAGACTGCACGCTTTGCAACCTCCTCGATGTTACCGCCCAAACGGTTTATCATTTCTAAACAATCATTGATTGCATTAGTTGTCACCTTCGCTTTAGGCACATTCCCACCGCCATTCATAGTGCACAAGGTTTGCCGTATCCTCATACTGCACGGAGTTCAAATAAAAGGCCACCCCTGCGGCTTCGAGCGCCGCTGGGATGGCGTCTATTAAGCTGTCCTCCGCATCCTTGGTATAAAGGTCGATATACCCGCTGTCTGCCAGTTCCGCCCGCCGATCTCCACCGAACAGGCTATTGTCACCGTCCACGCCATATACGATATACGGCGGCTTCCGGTTTCCTCCGGCGGTATACAGATAGACGCTTTGACTTACACTCAAAAGAGCTTTCTTCACCGTTTCATTCAAGACCCTCGATCCTTTCCAGCGCAAGGTCTGTCTTGGGCAGCCCGTCGTCATCTTGAACATGCTGAATCTGAACAATGCGGTAATATGTCCCATCAAGCTCCGCCCTGTCCGTTGCAGCCGAAAGCTGGCGGTTTCTCTGCACCTCAATCAGCAGGTCAATTTGGTCGTTCTGAGCCATCGCCACATAGTAGCGTCCTACGCCAACGGTCTTTTCCCCATAAAAGGACTGCCAGACCTGCGTCCATCCGTATTGCGGCATGTCTCCCGCCTCTGCTATATTTTCCTGCCGGTAAATGGTCACAATGCCACTGTCAAGGAGCATCCGATCCACCTCCTGAAAAAATGCGGTTGTTGAGCGCCCAGCGCAGCATACGCGGCATCCCTTCATTTGTCGCGCGCTTTCGGAACAGGTATGCGGCGTACATAACGAGCAATTGCGTGTCCTCAGCGCTGTCCGTCAGCGCAATACCCTCGCGGGCAATAAACGCCCGCGCCGCATCTATGAGCTGTACAAGCTGGGGGTCATAAGCCGTACCTATGATCCCCAGGTCGATTTTCAACAGCGCCATGAAATCAGGCTGCGCCATTTCCTATCCCTCCGATCAGCCGGAGGCCTTGGTGACGTTCACTGTGTATACACGAACAGCGTTGCTCTGCTTGACCGTCACAGTAAGCGGATGCGGCGTGCTGTCCGCAAGCCAGGTCACCGTTCCCCCATTGCGAACATTCTGTCCATTGTATTCAATTGCGATCTGCGCCCCTGCCTGTGACGGAGTAGCCTCGATTTTTGCCGAAGTTCCGGACGCAGTCACCGTATAGCTGTAAGTATCCGGCGCAAAAGTCGGGGTAAGCTTTTCGCTGCCAACCGCCAATGCGATGAGCTGCGCGTCGTTCGCATTGTCAGCCGCAAAGTCCATCACCGTTGTCACTGCCTTGTTCTCAATGTTGATCGCCACAAACGCCCCTGGGATGATCGGTGCGCCATCCGCCCGCTCCTTGCCGCGATATACCGTATTATCCTGGATAAACATGACATGCTCAGACATATCGATTACTGTACCGCTGCGCTGCGCCCACAGATAAAGATCTCCATAGCCGCCAATGATATCGCCGTCCGGAATAAACTCCAGAATATCGATATCGCCATTAATGATGGGCAGCGTACCGAACACATTGGAAACAATATCGCCGGTCGCGGTAAAGGTGATGACCTTGCTTTTAAGCAGCGCATAGGTCTTGCTGTTCATTGCCCAGAACTGATTTCCCCTGCTATAGCGTGTGAATGTATTGCCGGCCGCCAGCATCAGGGCAGACCAGAACTCTGCGCCGGTCAGAGTGCTGTCTATCTTGATGATATTCGTCGTATGCAGGTTGGTCCATGCCGGAGCATTCGCCGGATAATCCGATGGAGCGGAGGTTTGTGCAAGACGGGTCACAATACCAAGCGGCATCTTGGAGGCCGCACCCTTGCCGTACAGGATCGCCTTATCCTTGGCATAGCCGAGGGATTCTGAAATCATCTCCACGATCCACGACGCGAGCGCGATATCCGAATCCTCCAGCAAGGAATTGCATACTGGGATATAACCGGCGACCTTGAAGCCGTCCACCGTGATCTGATTGAAGCCAAACTCCAGTTCATTGATCGCGCCGCACATCTCCGTCCATACAGCTTCCGGGGCAATGCCCGCGATCGTCTGCCGCGCCTGCCCGTTTACATTGCGCACGCGCACGCGGTTGAGAAGTTTGGAATAGCGGTACATATTTTCCGCAATCAGGTCGAGGAACACAACCGGAATCGTCAGATCCGCGCCGGAGATTGCACGCGTATGGCGGATTTCACGGAACCGGCCCAGAAAATCCCGCACGTCCTGCTGCTTCACGATTGCTTCACGGCGCTCCATCGGCAGCGCGTCGAATGCGCGGACATGTTTGGGCAGCGTACGGATATTGATATCAAGAGGCATGTTTCTTACTTCCTTTCTGCTTACGTTTTCCCTCTGTGCAGGCGGCTCTTTCGCGATTTCTGCAAGCTCGCCCTCCATTTCACTGATTTCTCCCTCGAGAGTTGTTTTTGCTTCCTCATGGGCTGCTTTATCCTTGTCAAACTGGTCGACCATATCCTCTACCGTCGTCTTTTCTTCGTCGGTTTCCGCCTCGTCGATTGCGGCGGTCAGCTCGGCTTCCCTGGCTTCAAACTCCGCATCCTTTGCGCGCAGTTCATCGAGCAGCTTCTTTTTCTCGGTAATTTTTTTACTGAGCATCAAACCTCTAAGTGCCAATTTCATTCCACTCCTTTTAATTTTTGACGCATGGCATTCTGCCAGGCTTCTTTTTTTCGTTTTCGGATATCCTCGTAATCCCGCTTTCGCGCAGTCACGGCTGTATCTTCATAGGCTGGGAACGTTACGACCGATACCTCGTGCAGCCTCACTTTTTTAATCGTCCACCTCACGCCGCCGTCATCCAGCGTTGCCGTTTCCTCGTCGAGGATATCGAACCCGAATGAACACTGGTCTACATCTCCCCGTTTGACACGCTCGTACAGGTTCATTGCATCCTGATCATTCGGATTGATCTTTACCCTGCCCCAAAGTCCTGTTTCATCCTCTCGCAGTTCCAAAGTTCCTGCGGCTGTCCTGCCCAGCACCAGCCGGCTTTCATGGTCGATCAGCGCACGGATATCACAATCCAAGGTTTCACGGAACGCTCCCTGTGCAATGGTTTCACTCGCTCCCTCCCAAAGCTCGTATACGCCGCCAAACACAGAGAAGTAGCCCTCAATATACAAATCGCCCTCATCTGTCCGTGTTTGAAATCCTGCCGTCATACTGCGCATTTGCCTGTGCTTTCTGTCCACTCATTCACCCCCTCCCTGTTTCAGCTTGTTCTGATCCGCGATTTGGTCAAGTTTGATATAATTCTCCAGAAGGATAAGGTCGTCCAGCCCCTCCAACGGCGGCAGGTCGATCCATGACCTGACTTCATTTCCCGTCATGATTCCCCGCTCAAACTGGCTGTCTCCAACCTCTGCAAGCTCCTTCAGGTCATAGCTGTACAGGCTGCGGGAGTTAAACCGGAAATACAGGTCTGGGCTTGTCAGCAGCTTTTTGGTCAACTCCTGCTCGATCCCCTTGGCAACCGGCATAATCGTTGTGGAGATAAAGTTATTCCATGCATCTTTGCTGAACTCCCCTACGCCCAAAACAAAAGGCGGCACGCCAAGGATCGCGGCCACCGTCTTTTTATCGAGCTGCACCATGTCTGACAGAGCAAGGTCCGCCAGGGATAATGGCCGGATTTCCTGCACCTCAAACTGGTCTGCTGGGATCATCCACGGCTCCCCCGCCTCATTTGTGCTGATATATTCATCCAGCAGACGCGCGCGGCCTTCTTTGCTTGCAAACTCCTCAGTCAGCGCGTCTACCTTGACAATGATCGACGGTTTCCATTTGGAGGACATGAAGCCTTTTTCCGTTGCCATCGACTGCTTGAGGTTGTCCGCCACATCCTTCAGGACGACCCTGTACCCATCCCCCAGCCATGGATAGCGCGTATTCGGGTTGGAAACGAAATGCAATACATCGTCCGGCTCATACCGGCGCCCGTTGATTGTAATAAAATAGTCAAAAATACCATCTGGGATAAATGCAGCCATTTCCGGCGGTATGGGGTTCAGGTTGTCTATCCAGTACCGCCCCTGCCGGAAACCATACCGCGGCAATACCACCGCGTTTCCATTCCCCTCCAACAGCATCGTTTTCACAATCCAGTGAATAAACGTTGACCGCGTCATGTTACTGTTTGGATAAATATCGATCTTCTTTGAAAGTTCATCCCTTTCGCGCACATCCCCTCGCTCCGTATTTCGCATAAGTTGGATCGTCATGCTGGATATCAGCTTGGCGATCCGGTCAACACAGGTCACAACCTCTGGATTGTGCGCAAGGGATGTATACCCGCTGACACATAGCGTATCGTACGCCTCACTGCTGCACAGATAGCTGATACTTCGCTTTTGCGGTTCTGCTCTGGTTCTCGCTTTTCTTCTCTTTGACATGTCTTCACCTCGTCAGTCGCCCCACCAGCTCGCGGCCTTTTTGGAGCGCTCCATATTTTCCAACTTTCGGACACATGCAAAAACAGCCGCGTCAAAAATATCGATGCGGTGTTCCGGTTGGACCTTTTCATATTGGATCATGTCGTCCGTCTTTTCGACCGCGCGCACATTTTCCACACAGTATTCAAACGCCTGCGAATGCAGGTAATACAACTTCCCATTCTTCGCCCGTTCCTCAATGTGGCGGAAGCCCTCGGATTTCTTATAGTAATACTGCGGCTGATCTATGATGTTAAAGTGCGCCGCTTTCATGCCAAGGAAGTACTCCCTGCAGAATTTCCGGTCATGGCCGACCTGTTTGATCCGGAATCCCCGCCTGCGCATACCAATAAACCAGTTCACTACATCCGCATGGTTTACTGTGGGGCTGTTGCACATGGTTAAAAAGCCATCCTCCTCCCACCCGAACAGAGGTATCCCATCTTCATCCGCTTTCCGGTGCGCCGCCGCTACTGGGAAGAATGCGTGCGATACGATGATATCCACCTCCTTATATGTCCCATAAAGCGCCGCAGCGGTCAGGTCATGCAGCTTGGACAGGTCCGCTCCACCGTACCAGTCAATCGGGAGCTTTGCCAATTCATCCAGTGTCCAGCTATACCGCGCATCCGAGCGGCGAAATTCTTCGATATCAAAGTAAGCCTTAAGCGCATTGGTGTAGACATTCAGACTCTTGGCAAAAAAGTCTTTACGCTGTTGTGGGTCGTTCTGTGCCTGTAGCGCGTCGTTCATGATTTCATCCGGCCGGATGGAAACGCCATAGGCCGGATTTGCCATTTCATGCACAGCCGGATTCGTATAGTCTATCTCGCCGGTTTCCGGATCAGGGTTTGCGCAGCACATGAAAATAAAATACTGCTCATCCTTTACCGTACCGTCCAAGACCTTGCGGCAATATGCAAGCCGTTGGCCGAGGAACGACTGCTCATTGTCGCCAGCCGTGGATATGCCGATAATCAGCTTGTTCGTGTAGGCTTTCATTGCCTCCTTGAAGAGATTGTACTGCTTGGGCTGCTTGAGCGCATGGATTTCGTCCACGATCGCGATATTGCAGTTCAGGGAGTCCTGCGCATCCGGATTCGCGGCCAAAGCGCGTATAAAAAAAGAGCCGTCGCTCAGCGTCGCCTCCATACTGTGTTCATTGTTGTTATCGATGATCTTTACGCTTCCACCGCTCTTCATGTCCTCTCCCATGCGGCACACATTATAATCAATGAAGTTGAATGATTCGAGCGACTGCATCAGCGCAGCCGCCGTAATGTAAACCTTGGAGCCGCTCCTCCGGTACCAAAGCGCCAGCGACCATGCCAGCGCAGCCGCAAAGCTGGTCTTGATGTTCTTACGAGGGATAAAGATCAACGCTTCATGGAATCGGACAATACCCGTCCCCTTTAATTGGAAACCGACCAGGTTATAGATGATAAACTTATGGAATGGCTCCAGAAGGAACGGTGTGCCACGCAGCGGTGTACCGTCCAGCCTTTCGCCCTGCTGGTGGCAAAAGGTTTTCTCAATAATGCCGATGCAGAACTCCGGCGCTTTATGGTCTATCTCATAGTCTGGATTTTTAAGGTCGCGGTAAAATCGTTCCACTGACTGCCGCAATTCCCTGCATGCGATTTTACGGCCGCTGCGAATGCTTTCCGCATATTCCATTACCGCTTCCCAATGCTTAGGCTTCAAGTGATTTCAGCGCAGCGGCGAGCGCGCTTCCTTTCTTCTGGTTTTGGCTATCCCCTGTAATCTTTTTATATCCAGACGGTGTAAGTCCCAGTTCGCGCCACATCGCCAAGGCATCCATATTTAAATCCCTCCATATCAAAAAAAGTGGGTTTTTCACAAGGTTCGTGTTGTCCGCTCTATTGGTATGGTCTATCACATACCGGCATCCATCTTCGACGAACACCTCCCATGCTGCATCCCGCTGCTCTATCGTTCGTGCGGCTGCTTCGATAACGGGCAGAAATGCATCTTTGTATGTCCCGACCAACTCGCATTGCTCAATAATGCTTTCCTTAACGGTTTTTGGCCTGCTGTTTTTTAACTTTTTCGGCATATTTCACACCCCCCTTTGTGGGAATCTGCTTAGAGTTGGAAAGAGTTACCCTGCCGACCGTCTAAAAATTCGACCTAACCGCGCGAATAGGGGGGGATTGCGTTCAATGCAACCCAAAACCGCGCTTGATCGCCACCCCTCTCAGCAGCTTTTTGCCCTCATCCGTCAGCTCGTTCGTTATCCGGTCATGCAGTTTATTGTGAGCCGCCTTAGATAGCGCGATAAGATTCCAGTTACATAGCGCATATTCCGGATAAGCCTCCAATGGGAAAATATGATGCACAACCTCGGCTTCAACACGCTTACCGTATCTTTTCGATAGCTGGCACATATATCCGTCCCGCCGTAAAATCATAGCCCGCTTACGCTTCCATATTCCGGATTGATAAAATTGTTCAATTTGTTCTCTTGTCATTCTTTCCAAAACAAAACCGCCCATAATCGGACGGTCCATCTGAAATATTTTTGATTTTCGATAACTTTTTCCACCTTTATTATTGACACGTCCGTGTACATATGCTATAATAAAACCATGGAAAGGAGGTAAGCAAATGGGTAGTAAAAAAGCCCGAAAGCGTCGGAAGAAAAAACTGAAAGAACTTCTTGAATGGTTGGCACTCATTACCGGAATCATTTCAGCAATCTACACGATGCTCAAGGGCTAAGAGAACGGGGAGGGAAACCTCCCCTACCTCTTTCATCAGTATACCCCATTTGCAAAGATATGGTCAAGATTAAATCTATTGCTATACTATGTATTTTTCTGTCAAACCTTGCCCTGTCTGTAAAGTATGGTTTTAATTCTTTAACCATTATTGCCCTGTTGCTGGCCGCTATTGTTTTATTGTGGGATATTATCGAGGAGGTACAACATGGAAGAAAAAAGTAAATATGCCCGTCAAGCTGCATATAACCGCCGCACCTATGTCCGCTTTCCTCTGGACTTAAAACCGGAAGTCCTTGAAGCGTTCAAGATAAAATGCGCCGAGAACGGTACGACCCCGACAACTGAGATCAAGCGATTTATTGCGGAATATTGTAATGGCAGCGCCGAGGAGTAATCCCCGGCGTTTTCCCTTAATGTATTGTTTTATAGCCTCACTTTATTTTTTCGACAGCATCCTATTCTTTTCATATGTAATTGCCAAAATAATACAAATAATTTATAATATTTTACAAATAAAACAAAAATGGGGGCTTTTTATGAGCAGGCCAGTTCAGCAAGAGTATGCAATGCTACGAGAGGAAATTATGGAAATCATGAGAAGTCAAAACAGCTTATCTACTTTTGTTTCAGCGACGATATGTACCTTTATTGGTGTTGTTATCGCTCTCGATTCTCCTAATCCTCTATTATATTTAATTCCTTTTACCGTACTTGTTCCCGCGGCATTTAAGGAAGCTAACTATCAAAAACGTGTTGCATATCTGGCATCCTATCTTATTGTTTTTTTGGAAAACGACAATTCCTTTCTGTGGGAAACGCGATATCATCATTTCGCTAAATCAGATAAAGCATTTTCTACACGTTTACGGGCAATTTTCGAGACGCTTGAATTTACATTGTTCGGCATTCTTTGCTATGTCCTTTTCTTTTTTCGCTACCATTTTCTTTGCTTTTCAGGGGTCAATATATTTGATATCCCCTTAACGGTTATCAAGGAAATTCTTTTAATCTTTTCTCCACCAATTCTTATAGTTATTATCACATGGAATATGTTCAACTACTGGAACTTCCGAAAAGTAATTCAAAAAAATATTATTGAATGGCGTAGATATAGAAGTAAAGAATATCGCAAATAATTTTTCTCTACCGTTTATAGCAACTTAAGCAGCCCCGTTTCTGAAGCTGCTTAAAAATAAACTCTATTATAACTCAATTTCTCTCCATTTTCTATCATTCAAAACCAATAATTTTCTTTCATCTGTGGTAATTAATGCGACAGAACATGTAATGTTCCAGTCAAAACATGGATGATATCCCTTTTCTCCTAAGTCTACTACCAAATCAACTTCTATTTCTACTTCTTTGCTATCTTCAGGGAAAATTATTGGAGATGGCAACTTTCGTACTTTTGTTCGTTTATGCTGATTATGAACATCCACAGGCAGAATAATGGAAATATCAGATAAGTGTTCTGGAATATATGGTGTATCGAGCGCACATAGTATCCCGTGATAATATTGATATGTTACCTGTATCCTATCAAACTTAACTTCCGAAGATTTATTTTTTAAAAAAATACGATATTTTGCAACTGTATTATCGCTACTTTCATCTTTAATAACATTTATTTCAAACGTCACTTTTTCTTTCGGCAATTTTCCTAATATATAGCAATCAGGTATCAAAAAAAGAACCACGATTGCAAATCCATATCCGATGGATGAAATACTAAAACAGTTAAAAATAACAAACAAGAGTACAAAAACCATAATATTCCCAAAAACAAATGACATCTTTGCTCGTTTGGATAGCTCCTTGAAGTATGTTTTGAACTTAAACTTTTTGAAAAATTCTAACGCATCAAAGATATTCATGATAACACCTCATGAATAATAATAACATATTTCTCTGTTTTTGTATATTGACTGTAACTATGAAAAAGCACCCTCACTAAGAGAGTGCTTTCTGAAGAATAGGAGCAAACTGCAAATGACTATCATGGTTGCAGAGGCCGGATTCGAACCGGCGGCCTCGAGGTTATCGTCTCCTCGCGAGCTGCCGCTGCTCTACTCTGCCGTGTCCCCGCCCCGCTGCTGCAGGACGGGTAGACATGGAGGAAAACATGGATTTCAGGCTTTTGAGTTTCAGCCCTTCGTGGCTTTGCTCAATTATAATTATAGCCTTTGTTCATCAGGATTTCAGGGAAAGTTGATGCAGAAATTTATCGTGTTTTTTTCTCTGTGTGCTCCCATCCCCTTCTTGGCCCATGTTGGCTGCGATCTCCTGCCAAGACAGCCCATTCACATACCGCAAAGATAGAATCATCCGCATCTGCGCATCATCTACGCTTGCTATGTATCGATTCAGCCGGTTATATTCTATTACCGACTGACGCACCTTGAGATCGATCAAGTCCCTCTGCTCGGCGATCAGGATACCCAAGTCACCGATTTTATCATGTACGCCCGACACATGCGGCAGTCCGGTGATCTTTGCCGTACATCCTGCTGCTGCCGCCTCAAGCTCTGACAGCTTCCGTTTCTCTTCCTCTATTTCCCTGTTCAGCCAATACAGTTGCGACAGTTCCTTTTTGGTCAAGCCCTTCTCCCCTCCACTCGTCATATTTTCTTCTGCGCGCGAGCATTTCAAGCATTTCAGGTGAGTAGTCAGTCACTTTGTTCCTGCTCCCACGCTTTCTTTGCTTCCTCCGGCGTACTATATCCGCCGTCAATAAACAGCCTCATCGCTTCTCTCCCATCCCCGTACCGGTATTGATACGGGGTGCCTCCTCGGTATTTGATGTAGAGATCAAGCATGGTTATCTCCCTTCGGAGGTTCAGGAAGGAGCATCCAGTGGGTGACACGCTGATATTTTTTCTTTGCCCATGCTGTTTTCCCTCTAAATGTATCAATACCAACACGAAGTTCTTCTCTCACCATGTCCCAGTGACAGGGATGGTACACGACAAGATATTCGCCAGCAGTCTCCGGCAGCCTCTCCTTGACGCTGATCCATTCACTCATGCTGATCGCCCTCCCCGTCGTGGATGGAGCCGATTACCTCACATTCGTAATGACACCAAGCATCTGGGAAACTTATGTAATACTTGTTCTCTCCAAGCGTTTCCCACATCCATGCACACATGTCCCACTTCACCATGACATTGACCGGATATTCAAGCGATGGGAAGAAGTATGCCCCCATTCCGTCTGACTTCTTTGCTATCTTTAAAACGTCCCCCTCAAAAATCTTCTTCCCGTTCTTGTCGGTCAGTCCGGTGTACTGGTAGAGCGTGGAGGGGTCAACATCGAATATGCCCCCGTTATCGTCTGGGTCGACTGGCGGTACATTGATATAATACGGGGAACAATCCCCAATTTGGATTGCAGATGGGTGTTTGACCAGATACCCTTCCACCCATTCTCTATTATCCAGCCGCCTTGCTTTGAAAAGGATCTCTCTCATTGTTTCAACCTCTCTTCCAGCCGCTCCAGTTTTTCCTGTTTATACTGCGCTACAATGCTTTCGCAATCGTGCAGTATCATCATCTGATCGAGCATGATAAGCACATCGGCGATTTCTTCAGCAATGGAAAGCTGATTGTCTTTCCCTCTGGCGTGCTTGCACAGCTCCTTTTGCAGTTCGGACATTTCTTCCATGACCATGAGCGTTTGGGCTTCTGCGCCGTATGTAGAAAGGGCGAGGTGGTAGAGTTCGGTGTTAGTCATTCCGCACCTCCGATGATCTCGTCAAGGGTGACGGTTTCGCCGGGGCGGAGCGAGGGGAACAACTCAGAATCAAGAAAATAATCCACAACATCTTCGCTTGTCAGGAACAAGTGAGTCACACATCCATATTTTTCTCTTACGATATCGGTATACTCTGACATAATACGCCGTATCGCCTTAGCATCCTCCACCTCCTGCTCCGTCCAGCGTGGCTTGTGGATGATGCGGTCGGGGTGGTCCAATGCCCGAAGAAGGGTGCTTGCTGACCCTGGCGCATTATTTGGTTGTGTAATGAATGTGCCGTCGTCCATTATCCAAAACAACACATCATCAAATCCTCGGATATAAAACGGCTCTCCTGGCTCAACTCTTAATATTTCGCAAATTCTCGGTTTGTCCATGTTGGTTTCCTCCTTTTTCTCTGCTTGGGGAATATGGTCATCCTCCACCACCTCATAGCCCATCAGGCGGGCGGCTTCGTGGGGATGGGATTTTCTGAAACCAACACAACACTCTTTATCAGGTGATTCTTGATTCATTGGGCATTCACAGCAATGTCTGCCCTTACAAAATCGCAATTGTGCTTGCTCGTCTGTCAACACTTCTCCCGTCTCAGGGTTCCGAAATTTCATGCTCGACCTCCTCAAATTTTACTGTACCGCATTTAGGGCAGATATACAGATTTTTGTGCTCCTCTACTGTGTGTGTATTTCTCATCATGCCAGACGGGACGAAGTTTTTATATTGTTCAAATGGCTTGTCTTGCTCGTATCCACAGATGCACTTCATTTCAACATCCTCCATTCATCCGCACATCGCGTGGCCGACACCAAGAACAACCACGGATATCAAGAGCTTCACCGATTGCATGTATACCTCTTTCTTCTCCTCCGGCCAAAATTCCGCAATGGTGAGCGCAGCGCCAAATAACATAAGATACCAAATCGAACAAAAAACACCTATGCATGTGAGTATTTCGCCGATTTCATGCATTTTCGTCCTCCTTGTCCATGCGAGCGCCGTAAGAGCAATAATCCGTTTCGGTAATTTCCATTCCGGACGCTGGGCAAATCAGGAACCCCTTCTTGTTGGCTTTTGCGTCCTGGTAGTATCGGCAATCCTTGCAACGCACCACCTCCGCAACCTCGGCGGCTGGGAGGGCAGACAGCATGGCTTCTATTTCATTGCTGTCGTAGTTGCCACATTTAAGGACAATCATGCAGCCGTCGTTGCCGTCGTTTTCTGGGTCTATTGCCCAAAATAGATCGATTGCATCCTCTCGCTTGATGTATTCAGCCATCCTGCTCCCTCCGTAGTGCGGCCTCGGCCTGCTCTTTACTTCCAAAAAAGCAATTACCCAATGCAGAACCGACAAATTCATCAAAGTCTCCGCACTCAAAATCAACGCTAAAGCTATCCAGTTTGCCGTCCTTGTACGATGCAATAAACACTTTTCCAGGCTCGATTTCTCCGGTTGCATTGTCTACATACCAGACGGGAGTCCCTTTTCTTAAAACAGGTGTCTTTTGCGGGTCAGGAAGAATGATGCACCGCCCCTCCTTGTCCGCCTGGGCCAGTTCGCGGAGGCGGTCAGGTGTTATACCAAGGGCTTGTCCGGCCAGTTTTAAAACAGCAGCTTTATTAAATGCCCTTTCGAAGTCCTCCGGCTCCAGGCCCGTTTCCTCGTAGGCAGCAAGGCGGTCAATGTCTTTCCCGCTCATCCTGATTTCTCCCGTACCAGAATGGAATACTGCC
>NZ_JAOQJE010000005.1:70559-108288 GCF_025567315.1 Agathobaculum ammoniilyticum | reverse complement strand
GAGCGTGGCATTTTCTCGCATCAGATTGGCAATCGCATATATTCCATGGCGTAGCGCGCCGACCACCTCGGCATTGATGTCTGTGCGGCTGTTATGGGAAAAGCTCAACTGCGGGAAATGCTCCGCGAGGTCATGAAGGTGTTTGATCGTGGTTTCCGGCGACCAACCAGTCAGTTTTGCGTCGCTGCAAATTTTTTCGATGTCCATCAGGTTTCCTCCTTTTGCATATCTGCAAGGATTTCCTCCTTGCGTCGCATACACCACGCAAACACAGGAAATTGAAACGTCTCTCCCTGCGTGGAGCATTGTTGTAAAAATCCGCATTTGTCACAATGCCCAAACACGATAGCCTGTGAGATCGCAAGCCCCTCCGCCTGCTTTTCCGGCGTGTACTGCCGGTCAAACATGGTGATATGTTTTATTCCAGTGCCAGAAATGTCCATCATGTGTCCACCTCTCCCTCCGGCGGGCGACGGTAGTAATCTTCGTTTACTTTCGACCGAATGCACCATGCGCACGGCGGATAGTCGTCATTTTTGATGTAATAGCATCCCTCGCACGTCAACGGCTCGTTCGGCGGGGTGATTGTGGGCGCTTGAACCACTCTCTGCATCACCCGCCGTAGGATAGATTTTTCCTTTTCATCTTCGGTGTCATTGTACCAAGACACGAGATCATTGTTTAGTGTATATGCATCAATCGGTCTTGCCATCTTTCAGCACTTCCATTCTTTCTTTAGTTGGTCTGTGAAGCGGGATGTAGTGGGTCGTAGAGTGATAGTCTGGGTGCCATTGTACCCACATTACATCCATCAGAGGCGAACCATTCCCTCTGGTCTTGAACATGAAATCCGGCCTCCATGTCAGCGGCAGAATCATCTCAGGCTGTTGCAGATTAAACAGCGGATGGCGTTTCGCCGCATGCCAGTATTGTGATTTAAGCAACAGCGCAAATGGTAGGCCATGCTCAATGCAGCGAGCGATAAACTGCTCTGACTGGGAAAACGGTGGGTTGGTGATAATCCATTCGCAGTCCATCAGGGGGGTGGTCAGGAAATCATCTCCAAACTGGATGTCCGTCCCGATTACAGAGTATCCCATTTGCTCCATTACCTTGACCATGTGGCCCTGACCGCAGGCTGGCT
The DNA here is from genome assembly GCF_025567315.1 of Agathobaculum ammoniilyticum. Taxonomy (NCBI): domain Bacteria; kingdom Bacillati; phylum Bacillota; class Clostridia; order Eubacteriales; family Butyricicoccaceae; genus Agathobaculum; species Agathobaculum ammoniilyticum. The sequence goes on along the minus strand of NZ_JAOQJE010000005.1, from coordinate 107,144 downwards.
CCCAGATCTTTGTACCTTTCGGGAGATCCAGGAAATCCATCAGGGCTACGGTAGCCTCTGGCGGTGTTGGGTAAAAGTCACTCTCAACCCGCTTATATGCTGTGTTCCCGCCAATGATCCGGCATGCTGTCAGATTATCCATGCAGCTCCTCCCATCTCTCCATCACCATCCCCACGGCCTCGTCCGTCATGGGTGCGCCGCAGTTCGGGCAAAATTGCGTCCTACTCCAAAAATAGCTTATTGGATAGCCACACTTTGAGCATTTGCACATTTGCTCCACCTCGTTGTTAGTGTTTATCCACTCGCCCCTCCACACCTTCTCCACCTGCTCTTGCGTGGGCGGGGTGAGAGCGACAGCGGCCATCCTGTAAAACTCTTTGACCTCTGATATGCCGGTAATATTCACGGCGTGTTCTGCAAATTTAACCGCTTCTTCCCGTGTCATTTCTAAGCCTCCTCAAATCTATGCGGTCTCTACTTTCTTTTCGGATCATACCTCTCGAAATCCGGCTGCGTCCGAAATATCTTCCGGTTATTGCACCAGCGCTGCAAAAGCCGTACTTCATGCGGCGCATTCGGCTTATCGTATATCATCACATAGGGGTCATATCCCATATCCCGCAAGGTATATATGCGGTACAGGTTTTCTTGCATCGTGGTATCATAGTTTGTTAAGCAATAGACCGTCCCGAATTTTCCGTGCGGACGCCGATTTGCCAGTTTTGCATACAGGCGCAAACCGCGCAGTACAGCATCGCTTTCTTGCATGTAATCCCACGCAAAGTGTATTTCTGTCAGTTTGACGCGGTTTAACTCCTGTATGTTTTGCTCAGTCAAAAGCCGTGCATCTAAGCCTTGTGTAAAGTCCACCCATGCGCCGCTCTGCACAAGCTGTTCTAGCAGTTCCATGTGATCGGTGCATGCGAGTAAATTTGGGTCGAGCAGTTTAATTTTTTTCTGCCCGCTCCAAAACTCGCTTAAATTTGCAACCTTTCTCGAGCCCCGCCCCTCTTTTTCTGATACGATACAGAAGTGACAGCCTCGTGGACATCCGCGCGTCAGAAACCCATAGGCAGTATCCTGCGGCATCCAGTGATACAGGCCGTAGTCCGGCATGATATGTTCGATTTCGTCCGGCAGACGGTTATCCAGACCGTATCCCGTGCCGCCTTTAATAATCTCCGCAGCATTACAAGGCTCCGGTTCGTCCTCTGAATAGGTATCATCAAAGACGCGGGACATGTATACACGGTCATACTGTGAAAAGCCGTCCCACCATTCTACATGATCACCAATAGATTTGTGATATGCGGATATTTTCATCAGCGCGATATTCGGCCAGTTATGCCCATCCACATCAATTAGACCAATCCTCATATATCTCCACTTCGATCCGTGTAAGCGCTCCCAAGGCGACGTGCCTTTGCCTGCCGTCGCAGTTCTGCTTCACGCGCTTCCCACTCTGCCACGGTTGGGCCGCCTGGGTACATCGGCCTGTTCATGTTCCGCTCCGCTGGATCTGCCTTGTCCGACTTTGGTGCTGTGGCTTCCAGATCGGCCGCGGTCAGCACACCGTCCCGCTCATAGCCCTGCAAGATGGTCCGCAGGTAGGCGGCAGGCTTGCGCGGATGCTTATTTCCGGTCTGGCGGGAAGCCTCCATAATGACCGCTTCCTGCATACCGGCCTGTATCAGACGGGCAATGTCCAGCCGGAAATTATCATCAATCTCTATTCCGATTAGCCGCTCCAGATCAGCAGCCAGCGCCTCAGCGCGTTCTCTGCTGTTCTCTGCTATACTGTGCTTTTCTGTACTCTGCTTTTCTCTGCTTTTCTGTTCTCTGCTTTGTGTACTTTTCGTCCGATCATCTTCATTTATCGGGCGATTTTCCGTATTTATCGGACGAGAAATAAAAGATTGCAGAATAACAGACTTCGAGCTGAGCTTTTTCATGTCCGTTTCGGACAAAAGCCAGATGTCGAAGTTGACGTCCACATACTTCCGGTCTACTGTCGCGGTGTAGTATGCTTTCTGCGCTCTGGTCGATGTGATGATGTCACGCCTGAACAGGTCGCCGCTGAATAGTCCGCACGCCGCCAGCTCGTCTATCACATTCGCTATTGTTTCGGAAGAGGTCGAATACCGCCCATTAAGCATATCCCCGACCTGCCAAATCACGTCCTCCCGCTGTTCTCCGCCGTATGGGATGTAGTACCCCTTATCCCGATACAGGATGCACAGGAGGGCAATGTATATCACTTGCGCCAGGTATCCGTATTTCTGGCGCGGCCTCCGTAGCTTTGGATCACTGAGAAGCCCTACATCAAAAGGGAAATAGTCAAGCCCCTGTTTAGGCTGCCTGCCCACCGCATCACCTCCAGCTGGGCAAGGCTGGGGCGGTCTGCGCCGCCCCGCGCCGGATTGCCTTGCACCTTATTCCTTACAAATCACAATATTGATGCCCGGGAACTCCTGCCGGAAACGTGCCTCCCAGGCAGCTGCCCGGCTGTGCGCTGCGGACAGGTGCAGCAGATAGATAGTCAGTACGCCGGACAGATCCTGCTTGTGCAGCCAGCGGATCACACGGTCTATCTCAAAGTGGCTGTGCCGGATGCGCTCCTTGAGCGCTACAGTCAGACGGTCGCTGTACTCAAGCAGCGCGGCCTCGTAGTTGCATTCCACAGCGATATAGGTCAGCCGGTCGGCCCTGACACCCAAGTTCGCCGTGTCCACCGCAAACAGCAGGCGCTCCCCTGTGCGGCCGTCCCCGATCAGAAAGCCCAGCGGCTCCTCCGTGTTGTGGAACGTCCGGAACGGCATGACCGTCAACGCGCCGAACCGCAGCGCCTCCCCCGCCCGCATGATGCGAGCTGCATCCATCGCATCCTTGTGCGCCGCCGCTGTACCATAGCTCATGTAGACCGGCACGCCATGCTTCAGCAGCTGCGCCGCGGCTTTGGCGTGATCCTGGTGCTCGTGGCTCACGAGGCAGGCCGTCAGGCCGGAGACCTGATAGCCGAGCCGCTTTTGCAGCTCCTTAAAAGTCAGCCCGCACTCGAGCAGCAGCGTGGTGTCCCCGTCGCTCACTACATAGGCATTCCCTTTGGAGCTGCTCGCCAGTGATGCAAACGTCAAATCGGACACGCCTCCCCCTGGTCTTCCTGCGCGGCGCCGGCCGCGGACGGGATATTCAGCTTCTCCTCCGGTGGGTCGGCCGCGAACTGCGTGGACTTGCGGATGATATCCTGAATCCACTCGGGCAGCTTGCCGAACGCCTCCATGTCCGGATCATCCGCGTCAAACACGAGAACCTCGCTTTCGATTTCCGGAACAGGGATACCCTTCGGGAAGCCGGTCACTGCCTCGATCTTGTTGTGCCGGCTGCCGTCATCCTTTTCGACCACGGACACGCTCAGCATGGCGCCCTGCCCTGCCATTTGCATTAAGTCGAAGCCATCGCCCGCTGGGTCCAGCTCTGCGTCGCTGAGCGCTTTGCCACGCCATGCGGTCAGCATCTGGTACAGACCGCTGCGCTCATGCAGCGATACTGTATACCGGCGGGAGGACAGCCACCGCGGCTTGTCCTCTCCGTCCACATGAACGCGCTCGTCCGGTATCTCGAAAAGGAACAGACATTCCTCTGCATACTTGCCCTGCTTCTGCTTATCGAACTGCTTATACTGCTCGCCGAGGTCGATCACTCCGATGCACACCGCCATGTAGGTGCCGCCATCCATCGGCGGGATATTATTGGCAGGTTTGCGCCTGGCCTTTAAGCTCATTCCAATCTCAACTCCTTATCCTCCGCAGAAACGACCAGCCGCACGACCTGTGTACCGGCGTTCTGCAGTTTGGTCACGCTCTCGGCGTTGTCAATAAATAATGGTACATGCCGGTCATAGTGCTGAGAAAGCGTTTCAATAATGTCCAGCCCAACATTGATCTGCATCGCATTGTTCAAATCCGCGTATGGCACATTTCCCACCGTTACATCACAGCAGTCCATAAGGCCGCCGTTGACCTGCTCCGAATACAGGCGAAAACGTGCCAATCGAAAATGGCTGTTTACCGACTGCTCCACCGACTGCACACGGAACCGCGCGAACTCCTCGCACAGCTCGATCATGCGGTCTGTTTCCTCCACCTCTGCGGCGGCGCGGCGCTGCTCCTCCCGCAATTCAGTCACGCGGCGGCGGGTATCTGCGAGCGTCTGCTCTTTGGCGAGCATAGTATCATTCTCAAGAAGTTGGGCCGTGATCTCCTTGTACTCGTTTTCCAGCCGATCGCGTTCTGCCTGCTTGTCCGTGCGCAGTCGCTCGATTCGGCGGTTGCAGTCATCCATAGCGCGGCCGATCGCGTCTTTACGGTGCCGATAGTCCGGCAAATCCTCAATCACCGGCGCCGCGGGCGGGGTATAATCAGCCAATGCGCGTGCAGCTTGATCGGCAGCCGCCTGTAAGCTGGGCAGGGATGCCTCTACCTCCTGCAGCCGTGTCTGCATGGATGCAATGTCGGCCTTGAGCAGCTTGCTGTCCTCGAGCAGGCCGTTCTTGCGGTCCTGCTTGCTGGTCTCAAACCGCTGTTTTGCTGCCTCCAGCTCTGCCGCCGGAAGGTCCTGCCCGCAGGTCGGGCAGGTGCCGCCGGCAAACTGCTCCTTGTCGATCGCACGCCAACGGATGCGATAATCTTCCAGGCGGGTATTCCCGTCCGCAATGCGCTGCTGCAGGTCGGACTGTATGCGCTTGGCCTGATCCAGCGCTTCCCGTGCCTGTTCGTCTGCGTGCATCAGGGCGGCCGTATCATCCTCCGCCGGCACATACTGGCTGTCCCTGTGCGCGCGGTTTTCGTTTTCCAGACCGCGCAGCTTGTTCGCCAGCGCGTCGCGCTCGTTCTCAGCCTGAACAGTCAGCGCGTCGCCGTCCAGCTTGACCAGTTCGGTCTGTACCCGCACACGGTCTTTCCGCAGCATCTCGGCATGTTGGCGCGCGGATTCAAACGGCAGTCCGGACAGTTCTGCGGCCATGCGCTCGCACTCGTCTATACGGATGGGCAATGCATTGAGCGATGCGTTCGCGCCCTTGCGCTGTGCCATGAGCGCCGCCTTGTAGTCGTCCACCGTGCGCCGCCCTGCCTTTTCCGCCAGCTCCGCGAACTGCGGCGCACCGGCCAGCAGCGTCCTGTCGTCCGGCAGGCCGCAGACCTCGGCCAGCAGCGCGCGGCGGTCCTTCCAGTGCATGTCCCGCGCAAACGCGTACACGCTGGTGAGCAGCTTGAAGTGCTCCTCGTCTATGTAGTCCGAGATGATGCGCTTGTACTCGTTTTCCTTGCGCGGTACGTCGTCAATGAAGTAGTCCCGTTTATCGCCCGCATAGCGCGCCTCCGCGCTGCCACGGTGTTTTTCCCACTTTTCGCGCAGGGTCTTGCGCAGCTTCAGCACCTCTCCGTTCACGGAGAGTACTGCGGTGACCTCCGGAGTTACGCCTGCCGGTAAATCGATCGGCTTGACTGAAAAAGTGCCGCTTCCGTGGCTGTCCTTACCGAACAGCAACCAGGTCAGCGCGTCGTATACTGTGCTCTTGCCCGTCGCATTATCGCCGTACAGGCTGTTCACGCCGCTGTGAAAATCCAGGTGCAGGCTGCGGATACCCTTGAAATTCGAGATATCCAAACTTCTGATCTCAATATCCATCAGCCGACCCTCTCTTTCACAATGCCGAGGAAATCGGCGAGGCTGTCTACCGCGCAGGATGAAATTGCAAACGGCTCACTGCCGTCCCCAATATCCACGCTGACGATATCGCTGGCATAGTCTACGACTGCCGAAAACTTGCCGTTTGTTATTTTTTCAGTTAATGTCTCAATTTTCATTGACTTCCCGCCTCCTTGCGGGTATTATAAAGGTGAATTCATAATTTTTTGCTTGGCCGTCTCGGAATTGCCGTTCCGTGGCGGCTTTTTTCATGAGGCATGATTGTCCTCCCACGCAGCGCGGCGCATACGGTTAAATCGCCGCTGCCGCTTCTGCTCCTCGCGCCGCCGGTACCGCTCCAGCCACACCAGCGCGGACACGATCCACGCCAGCAGCACCCACGCAATCGCTGTGAGCAGCGCGCCGCTGTCCGAGGCCACCGCCGCCGCGATGGGTACGGCCAGCCAAGCGGCAAAAAGTTTATGTTTCATGTTTTCACTTCTTTCATTGCTTTCTCACGGATTCGCACCGAGTACGCTTCAATGCTGTCAATGTAAATTCTGCGTTTCCCTGCGTGAATAATAGAAACCAACTCACCCGACTTGCACAACTCGCATATTTTGCATCTGCTGCATTCAAGCATCTCCATTGCGCCCGTATAGGGTACGGTTTCTTGGATCAGACGGCTTTTCAAATGAATCACCTCTTTCATTGTCCTGTTTATTGGACTTATATTCTTTTCTGTACTACCCATCCCTCTGTACATTGCTTGGTCTCCTTGCTTGCCTTTCATTGCCACAGTGTGCTATACTGAACATAGAAAGGAAGCGGATTCATGAAACTCAACACTGACTTATTTAGAAATGTCCTGCTTTTTCTGGAAGCACAATCTTATTACGTTTCAAATTGCGATGGAGAAATTGAATCCATGCCTGTTTGGTTTGGAAAGATTTCTGAACATTTTCCCAATAATGACCAAGCAGAGGTATTCTATGCGCTCAAAAATCTTGAGCAGGCCGGATATATAAACTTGACATCCTGCGCTGCGGATAATGCCGTTAGCCGATGCTATGTAAATTGCATTACATTCAGAGGACACGAGTTCATCGCATCCGTGCGAAACGATGATCGTTGGAGCGGGATTAAAAAGGCGTTGCCCGCCATTCGTGACTATTCCATCCAAGCGATAAATGCCGTAGCTCAAGGCATGACTTCTGCTGCGATTACCGCTTACCTCCAAAGAAATCCTTAATAATGCGTTCCACAACAAATTGACTGCCTTTTCTTGATTCTTCTTGCGTCGGAAACGGGCAGTTCTTTTCTTGTAGATACCACAGCAAAGACGCGGTGCTTACATATTGTGCAAACCATCCTATAGCGCATACTCCGGTCAAAATCAACAACACCGCTATAAGCATTCATTCATCTCCTTTCATGATGCAGGTTTGTCTGCTTCTTTTTCGTTTTCTTGATTTTTGGCAGCTACAACACCCTCCGCAAAGCCAATCAGGTATTCTTTCTTATTATCAGGAAGTGCTTGAAAGGCTTCGGAAAGCGTGCGTACAACCTTACGATCTTCTGGTTTCATATTTTCACCTCCTTGCGGTTTATTTTAATCTCTTTGCAATGAAATTATATCGCAAAGCATTATATTAGTCAATAATATTTTCGAAAAAATATTGCATCGCGTTAAAAGTTGTGCTATACTTTGTTTATCACAGGAGGTGCTCTTAATGAATGAGCGAATAAAAGAGTTGCGCAAAGCTTTGCAACTCAATCAAACTGAATTTGGGTCACGAATAGGAGTAAAGCAAACCACTGTTGCTGGATATGAAAATGGAACAAGGATTCCTTTAGATGCCGTGATTTCCTCTATTTGCCGAGAGTTCGACGTAAACGAGGATTGGCTCCGCAATGGAGAGGGCGAAATGCTTATAAAAAAAACTCGGAATCAAGAAATAGCCGAGTTTATGGGTGATATCCTAAAAGGCGAGCCGGACTTTCGACGCAGGCTAATCGCCGTATTAGCTCGCATGACACCAGTGGAATGGGAAATGCTCGAACGCAAAATGAATGAAATCGCTAACGAGCCATAAAAAAAGCTGCTTTTTCAAGCAGCTAAGTGATTTTATTTAAGCAAGTGAATGGAAAATCTTAGTATTAAGTCAATTTCTTCTGCGTTTGCTATTTTAAGAAGATTTTCTATTTCATCAATCTTTCTTTGATCTTCTCTGCTTTGTGCATCGCTAACGACAATCCTTGAATTAATACTTTCCATGTCGGTTTCTCCTTTATGTTTAGTCAACCAAATACGCTATCTCTCTGCACTCATTTGGTTACTTCCTGATGCGCCGGATTTTAAGAACATTTGTTCGGTGTTTTTATTCTAACCCTATGAGGAAATAATTTCAAGCGTTATTTCTCGACAAAAAAAGATAAGTACAATATTCAGGACTTTTGAATTATAAATAAAAAAAGACCGCCAAGGCTCCTACCCCTCGACGGTCTTACGGAAAGTACATTATGACACGCGCACTCTCCAAATACATTATACAGAATTGGCACTATTTGTCAATTGCAGGAGGGTAAATATAATGGGATTCCGATACAGGAAGAGCATTAACTTGGGCGGCGGCTTCCGAATTAACTTAAGCAAGTCTGGAATCGGATATAGCTGGGGTGTAAAAGGATACCGTGTTACGAAAACCGCAAATGGCGGTGTGCGTCGTACTGTTTCCATCCCCGGAACTGGTATATCTCATGTAACCGAGACATCAGGGGGCAACCACGAAAACCGTCAGCAAAATAGGCAGAATGAGTCCACCAATTCAAATTTGTACGGCCAACAAGACATTGAGAATACAAATATCGAAACTATGTGCTCCGATGGCGTTGAAGATATATTGAAAAGTGCAAACAGGGCACTTTTACTGAACACTATTTCAACTGCGTGTATAGTTATATTCTTTCTTTTATCGTGTGGAACACCAATTTTCTTAGTTTTACTTGCGATTGCAGTAGCTGCAAAAATTTATGTTAAGAGAAGCGGTGTTATTGATTTGGAATACGAGATTGATGAAGAAGAGTTAGAGCACATAAAAGAACGCATGCGCCCCATCCGTCATCTTCTCACATGTGACAAGGTTTGGCGCATCATGCAATCAGGCAAAGTTATTGATAGAAAATATTCGAGCGGGGCATCTTCAACTGTAAGGAGAGTCGCCTGTAAAGTATCTGATAAGACACCATTTCCATTTCGATCAAGCGTATCAGCAGTTTGTGTAAAGTCTGGAAAAGAGAACTTAATATTTCTTCCTGATAAGTTATTTATCATGAAGTCGCGAAAAATTGGCGCTTTAAGTTATTGGGATATTGAATCAAGTGCGCAACGCACACGTTTCGTTGAAAGCGAAAGTGTACCTAACGATGCCCAAATCGTGGGAACCACATGGAAATACGTCAATAAATCTGGCGGACCAGATAAAAGATTTAAGGATAATCGTGAACTTCCTATCTGCCTTTATGGTGAATTGGCGCTGAAATCTCCTGCCGGATTGAATACTGACATATTATTCTCTAATCCTAATATTCAGTAACAGAAAATTAAAAATCCCGCCCCTGCGCTACCAACACAGAGACGGGATAAAGAGGTACAGATCAATCTTGACCGGTCAATCTGTACCTCTATTTTACCATACTTTTTTACGGTAAGAAAGGGGTATTTTTTATGGTCCAAAAGGAAAAAAGCGGCTGGTCTGCCCGCGCCAGCTGGTACGATGAAGCAGGGAACCGCAAGCGGAAACTGAAAACCGGATTCCCCACCAAGAAGGCCGCGTTAGAATGGGAACGACAATATATCGAGTCGCATGCTGGCCGTCCTGCCGATGCAGACACAATGACGGTGCAGCAGCTGCTCGCTGCCTATATCGAGGCCTGCAAGATGCGCGGCAGAGCAGCGAACACGATCAGAGGGTATGAAGGATGCGCCGCACTGCTCAATAACGAGCTGGGAGCCGTCCCGATCAGCAAGCTCAACCGGATCCGCGTAGAAACCGCCTATGCCAACATTGCGCAGATGACAACCAAAAAAGGAAAGCCGATGCGTCGTGGAACGATCGCCTATGCGCATCGCGTCCTCAAAGCCGCCTGTAATTACGCCGTAGAAAGTAAGCTGATGCAGGACAATCCCTGCGCCAAGGCAATTCTGCCACAGGAAACAGAACCGTTCCACGCCTCCGTAATCAAGCCAGAGGACGCACGAAAGATACTCGAGGCGCTGCCCGAATACGATGAGCAGCTCTATCTGGTCGTGCTACTGTGCGTCGTCTACGGTCTCCGGCGTGGCGAGGCTCTGGGGCTGCGCTGGGCGGATATTGATTTCAAAAACGATACCATCACAGTATCCGGTCAATACACCTACGACGGCGATAAAAAAACCGTATGGACGCCAAAGCTGAAAACCTCCAGCAGCCACCGCGTAATGTATCTGGTACCCTATATCAAGGACGTACTACAAGCAGTCCGGCAAGCGTTCCCGCGCGACCGGATCGTGCAGTATGTGTGCGAGCTGGACGGAAGACTGCCATCACCCAACGCTATCACGCGCCGTTGGTATGCCTTCCGCAGACAAATGGGGTATGACAGCGTCCGGATACATGACCTTCGACATTCAGCAGCCATGATGATGATCCACAGCGGTGCCGATCTGAACACCGTCAAAAATCTTTTGGGGCATACAAAGATCGAGACCACGCAAAGATACCTACACGAAGATTTCGACACGACCGCTGCGGCCTCCAAGCGCGTGATCGAAGGCATATTCCCTACCATTCCAGCAAAAGAAATCGCCGCCGAAAAATAAAAACCCCCAGATTTGTCTGCCTGCCGTAAGATATCCGGGGAATTTTTTGAAAGGTCGGGCCACTTTTGGGCCAATTTTTAAAATCTGCCGAATTATTGATATTATTTTAACATAACATTTTTAGACTATAAAAATCAAAAAGCACCGAAATCACATCGATTCCGGTACTTTATGGCGGAGAGTCAGGGATTTGAACCCTGGAGACGCTCATCACGCCTACACGATTTCCAATCGTGCGCCTTCGACCACTCAGCCAACTCTCCATAGTCTGCTGCTCTCACAGAGGACGAGATATATTATATCCTATATCCTTGCTTTCGTCAAGCCTTTTTTCTCTTTTTTTGCAATTGTCATGCGCAACAGCAGTACCCCCAACAGAAAAGCCTTATGCATCTTTTCACGGATGCACAAGGCTTTTTTAGAATCTCATAGCATTCGGCCGCACGACGCTGCACGAAAACGGATATACTGAACCGCCCAGGGTGGCTTGCAATCCGCGTCATTCCGCCACAACCTGCAGCCTTATTTCTGGAATTGGGAACGCACCTGCATATACTGCACAATTTCTTCCACCACGCCGTCGAAGCCCAGCACACCGCTGTTGAGCGACAGATCGTAATTGCGCGCGTCATACCAGTCGCTTCCCGTGTGGTGCTTGTAATACTTGGCGCGGTATTCGTCGATCTCTGCGATTTTTCTGGCCACCGCATCCTCCGGCATCGAATCTATTTTCATAGCCTCCTGCAGGCAGAACGCCGCGTCCGCGTGGACGAACACCCGAACCACGTCCGGCCGCCCCTTGAGGATATAGTCCGCGCAGCGCCCGATCAGCACGCACGGCCCCTGATCGGCCAGCTTGCAGATGATTTTCGCCTGATAGTCGAACAGCGCGTTGTCACGCAGATAGGCCTTGGAGGAGTCATTGATTACGCTTGTATCTCCTTTATAGCGGCTGCGCAGGCGGGTCAAAAAGTCGGGCTTGAGCCGTTCGTCTGAAAACAGCATGGCATTGATACCGCTGTCCTCGGAGGCCATCGTGATAATCTCCCGATTATAGTACGGGATATCCAGCTTGTTCGCCAGCATTTTGCCGACCGTTTTGCCGCCCGACCCATACTGGCGGGCGATCGTGATAATATACGGCTTCATTCGCGCTTCCCCCTTACTCTCCCAAATAGGCTTTCTTGATGGAATCATCGTTCAGCAGATCAGACGCCTTGCCGGATTTTACGATCCTTCCGGTTTCCAGCACATAGGCGCGGTCCGCGATCGAGAGCGCTTTTTTCGCGTTCTGCTCAACAAGCAGGACGGTCGTCCCCGCGGCAGACACCTCCTGAATGATTTTGAACACCTCGCCCACAAACAACGGCGACAGGCCCATGGATGGCTCGTCGAGCAGCAGGATGCGCGGCTTTGCCATCAGCGCGCGGCCCATGGCAAGCATTTGCTGCTCGCCGCCGGACAGCGTGCCTGCCGCCTGGTTTTTGCGCTCCTCCAAGCGCGGGAAGCGCTTGTAGACCTCCGCCAGAGATGCCTCAACCTCGCCTTTCGGTCGGGTATAGGCGCCCATTCGCAGGTTTTCACGCACGGTCAGACCCGCAAATACCCGCCGGCCCTCCGGCACATGGCTCATCCCCAGCCGGACGATCTCATGCCCGGGCTTTCTGGTGATGTTTTTGCCCTCAAACGTCACCGTGCCGCTTTTGGCGGGCAACAGTCCGGTGACGGTATGCAGCGTCGTAGTTTTACCCGCGCCGTTCGCGCCGATCAGCGCGACGACCTCACCCTCGTTTACCGTAAAGGAAACGTCGCGCAGCGCGTGGATCAGGCCGTAGTACACATTGATATCCTTTACTTCCAGCATTGCCATACTTCGTTTCCCTCCTTATTCGCCAAGGTAGGCCGTGACGACCTCCGGATTTTTCAGCACCTCGCCCGGCGTCCCCTCGGCCAGCAAACGGCCGAAGTTGAGTACATACAGGTATTCACAGATGCCGGAAACCAGCTTCATGTCGTGCTCGATCAGCAGCACGGTCACGCCGAAGCGCTTACGGACGACCTCGATCGTCTCCATCAGCTCGGCGGTCTCGTTCGGGTTCATGCCCGCCGCCGGCTCATCAAGCAGCAGCAGCTTGGGATTGGTCGCCAGCGCGCGGGCGATCTCCAGCTTGCGCTGTTTGCCGTACGGCAGGTTCGCCGCCTGGTAATCCGCCACGCTTTCCAGCCCGAACACGCCCAGCAGCTCCATCGCGCGTTCATTCATGGCGCGTTCCTTTTTGCGGTAGGAGCCGACATGGAACAGGCTTTCCGCTAACGAATAGGTGATCTCGTTATGCAGGCCGGTCTTTACGTTGTCCAGCACGGTCAGCTTGGAAAACAGGCGGATGTTCTGGAACGTGCGCGCCACGCCCATTTTGCAGATATCGTGCGGCTTTTTCCCGATCAGGTTCTGCCCGTCCAGCCGGATGCCGCCATCCGTCGGGCGGTACACGCCGGTCAGCATGTTGAACACAGTGGTTTTGCCCGCGCCGTTCGGACCGATCAGGCCTACCAGCCCGCCCTCCTCTATTTTCATGGAAAGCTCGTCAACAGCGCGCAGGCCGCCGAACGAAATCCCCAGCGAAGTCACTTCAAGCATTGCCATATCACGCGCCCTCCTTCCCGTTCTTTTCCAGCTTGCTCATCTGCTTCATACCGCGCTTTTCCAGCAGCCGCGCCTTAAGCGGCGAGTTGTTGAACAGCATCATCACAATCAACAGGATCGCATAGATCAGCATGCGGTATTCGCCGACCTCACGCAGCACCTCGGGCAGGATCGTCAGCAGCGACGCGGCGATGATCGAGCCCCAGATATTGCCCAGCCCGCCGAGCACGACGAAAACAAGAATCAGAATCGAGGTGTTGAAATCAAATTTAGCCGCGGTAATGGTAGTGTAGTTCATGCCGTACAGCGTGCCGGCCATACCAGCGAATGCTGCCGAAATGACGAACGCCATCAGCTTATACCGCGTGGTCGAAATGCCGATCGAATCCGCGGCAATCTTGTTATCGCGCACGGACATGATCGCGCGGCCCGCGCGGCTGTTAATCAGGTTCAAAATCAGGAACAGCGTGATCAGCACAAGCACAAAGCCGGTGGTGAGGGTCGACAGTCGGGATACGCCGGACACGCCCATCGGCCCGTTGATGATCATTTCCCCACCTTCCGCCAGCTCAAACCGCTGCTCGAGCAGGCTGAAGTGCAGTCCCGTGCTGTCCAGGCCGATATACAGCACATTGATGATATTTTTTATAATCTCGCCAAATGCGAGTGTGACGATCGCCAGATAGTCTCCCTTGAGACGCAGCACCGGCACGCCCACGATCACGCCCGCGACCGCAGCGCAGATACCGCCCACAAGGATCGCGACCGCCAGCCGGAGCGGCGCGGACGGGATCGCTTCCGCCAGGCAGGTCGTCGTCACGACGCCCGCGAACGCGCCGACCGACATAAAGCCCGCGTGGCCGAGCGACAACTCGCCCAGGATACCCACAGTCAGGTTGAGCGAAACCGCCATGATGACATACGCGCAGATCGGCACAAGCAGGCTTTCCAGCAAGCTGGAGATATTGCCCGTCGCCACCATCACCTGCAGGTAGATGTAGCCGGCGATCACAATGCCGAAGGACAGCAGCGTATCGCGTCCGGCCTTAGAGGCCGCATATTTCTTGAACTTTTTCATCGCAGCGCCGCCCCCTTAAACCTTTTCGCTCACGCGTTTGCCGAGCAGCCCGTCCGGCTTGACCAGCAGCACGAGGATCAGCACCGCGAATACGATCGCGTTGGAAAGCTGGGTTGAAATATATGCGCCCGCGAAAATCTCGATCACGCCCAGCAGGATGCCGCCGACAAACGCGCCCGGGATCGAGCCGATGCCGCCGAACACTGCCGCGGTGAACGCTTTAATGCCGGGCATCGAGCCGGTCGTCGGCATCAGCGTCGGATAGGCCGAACACAGCAGTACACCCGCGATCGCGGCCAGGCCGGAACCGATGGCGAACGTCAGCGAGATCGTCGTGTTCACATTAATGCCCATCAGCTGCGCCGCGCCCTTGTCCTCGGAAACTGCACGCATCGCCGTACCCATTTTGCTCTTGTTGGTAAACAGGGTCAGCACGATCATGATAACAATGCAAGCAAGCACCGTGACCAGCGTGACCGGCGTGACCGTAAGCTGTCCGTCAAACAACTGGAACGGGCTGCCCTTTACGACCGAGGTAAAGCTTTTCTGCCCCGAGCCCCAGATCAGCAGCGCCGCGTTCTGCAGGAAATAGGAAACGCCGATCGCCGTAATCAGCACCGCCAGTGACGGCGCCATGCGCAACGGCTTATAGGCCAGCCGTTCGATCACAACGCCAAGCGCTGTGCAGACAACGACCGCGAGCAGTACGCCCGCCGGAGCGGGCCAGCCCAGATAGGTCGTGGCGCAGAAGCACATATATCCGCCCACCATGATCACATCGCCGTGGGCAAAGTTTAGCATCTTCGCAATACCGTAGACCATGGTATAGCCCAGCGCGATGATCGCATAGATGCTGCCCAGACTCACGCCGTTGATCAGATGATTCAGGAAACCCATCATTCGGAACACCTCAAATCTCTTTTATTTCTCTTTTTGCTTGTGGGTTGGGGCAAGGGCTCGGCAAGCGGCGTCGAGCCGTCGCCCCACCCCATAACGCGGTGAATACCGTGGAATAGACGCAAAGGAGGGCCGTAGCGTTCTGCTGCAGCGCCCTCCTTCGTTCTTTCGTTCAACTGTTTTCAGCGGTCCGTTACCCGAACGCGCCGAAGGCTTTTACATGCCTACATACGCGCCGTTTTCAATAATCATGCCCTTCGGGCTCTTGGATACCGCACCGTTGGAATCCCAGGTGATACCCGCGCCGTCGCCGGTCAGGCCCTCGAACGTGATGGTCGGGAACGTCTCGATCATCTTGTCGCAAAGGTCGGAAGCAGACATATCCGGCGTGCATTCCGCTTCCTCAAGCGCCTGCTTGTAAGCGTAGATGCAGTCATATGCGTCAGCCGCGAACTGGTTCGGGGTCTCGCCGTACTTTTCCTTATACTTGGTCACGAAGTTTACGGTCTTTTCATCGGTCGCATCCGCATTGAACGGGGTCAGCAGCATAACGCCCTCTGCCAGCGTGGTATCGAAATTCTCGACAGTCAGGATGCCATCCATACCGTCCACGCCAAAGAACTTGGGCGTATAGCCCATCGCGTTCGCCTGGGTCAGGATCAGGGACGCCGGGGTGTAATAAATCGGCAGGAACAGCAGGTCAGCGCCGGCGCTCTTGCACGCGTTCAACTGCACCGAAAAGTCGTTCTGCGTCTCCGTCGTAAACGCCTGTTCGGTCACTATCTCAAGGCCCTTTGACTCTGCTTCAGCCTTGAACTGCTCCAGAATACCGGTGGAATACACGTCGTCGCTCTTATAAATAACGCCAATCTTGGTGCCGAGCTGCTGATCCGCGATATACTCCGCGGAAGCCATGCCCTGATTCGGGTCGGAGAAACACATCTGGAACACAACGTCGTTGCCCTCTATATTGGCCGGAGAGGAAGCCGACGGGGTCAGCGCGAAAATGTGATCCTCCTCGTGCAGCGGCGCGATCGCTTCGCCCGGCTTGGAGGTTACCGCGCCGAGGGAAAGCTGGATGCCCTCGTCCTTGAGCGCGTTGTACGCACTGACAGCCTTTTCCGTGTTGTGTTCATCATCCTCGAAAATGACCTTGATCTGAATATCCCCGCCTTCCGCGTTGATCTCCTCCGCCGCAAGCTCGGCGCCGTTCTTGACCGCGTTGCCGTAAATCGCCGCTTCTCCGGTCAGCGGCGCGGTGCCGCCGATCAAAAACGCGGTTGCTGCAGCATCCGTGTTATCCTGCCCGTCGCCCGCGCCCTGCGTATCGGTATTGCCGCCGCAGCCCGCCAGCGCTGTTACCAGCATCGAGCCGACCAGAAGCATGCTCAGACTTTTCTTCATGGTTATCTTCTCCTTTACAAACCTAATCCCTCGCCCTTTCCGATGTGAAATCATTCGGGCGCTTGGATTATTTTTTCTTATTATACTACTCTTTCTACGATTTGGCAGACTTTTTTTCGCCTTTTGAGCAATTTCGGGCAAACTACCTATTATCTTTTCGTAAGAATTGCAAAATTTGTGCTTTCTTCCGAAAAACATTTGTCCGCGGTGCAAGGAATCATGCAACCGATTTCAGTGGCGCAGCCCTTTCTTCATGTTCGGCCCCCTTTTGCCCGAGTGCAGAGAAAAAGGCAGGCCGCGAATGCGGCCTGCCTGCCAAGGTGCCCGGCTCCGGCGGACGCTCCCTCCGCCGCCCTGGAACAGGGCCGCCGTTTATTCCAGCTCGAACGCGCCGGTATAGAGCTGGTAATACTTTCCACGCTCGGCAATCAGCTGCGCATGGTTGCCGCGCTCGATGATATGGCCTAGCTCAAGCACCATAATCACGTCCGCGTTCTGCACAGTCGACAGGCGGTGTGCGATCACAAACACGGTGCGGCCGTACATCAGGCCGTCCATACCCGCCTGCACGATGGACTCGGTGCGGGTATCGATGCTGCTGGTCGCTTCGTCCAGGATCATAACCGGCGGATCAGCCACCGCCGCGCGCGCAATGGACAAAAGCTGGCGCTGACCCTGTGACAGGCTGCCTCCGTCCCCGTCAATCACCGTATCATAGCCGTCCGGCAGACGACGGATGAAGTCGTCCGCGCCCGCAAGCTGCGCCGCGGCTTCGATCTCCTGGTCGGTCGCCTCCAGATTGCCGTACCGGATGTTGTCGCGGATCGTACCGGTAAACAGGTTAGTGTCCTGCAGAACGATGCCAAGCGAGCGGCGCAAGTCCGCCTTTTTGATTTTGTTGATGTTGATTCCATCATACCGGATCTTGCCGTCCGCCAGATCGTAAAAGCGGTTGATCAGGTTGGTAATCGTGGTCTTACCCGCGCCGGTCGCGCCGACAAAAGCCACCTTCTGCCCCGGCTCGGCGTACAGCGTGATATCATGCAGCACGATCTTCTCCGGATTATAGCCGAAATCCACGTCGAAAAACCGAACGTCGCCCCGTACCTGCTGGTAGGTGGTCGTACCGTCCTCATGCGGATGCTTCCACGCCCAAATGTTGGTTTTTTCCGGCGTTTCCACCAGTTCGCCGTTTTTATCGTACTTGGCGTTGACCAGGGTGACATATCCGTCGTCCGTTTCCGGCGCCTCATCCATCAGCTCGAAAATACGCTCTGCGCCGGCCAGCGCCATGACAATGGAGTTGAACTGCTGCGAAATCTGTGTAACCGGCTGGGTAAACGATTTGGTCAGCTGCAGGAAGCTGGCGATCACGCCGATGGTGATGCTGCTTCCAACCACACCGGACAGCGCCAGCGTGCCGCCGACCACGGCCACCAGCACATACAGCAGGTTGCCAATGTTCATCATGATCGGCATGAGGATGTTGGCAAAGGTGTTCGCGTTCTTCGCATTTTCCCGCAGCTCATCGTTGAGCGCGTCGAACTGCTCCTTGCACTTATCCTCATGGCAGAACACCTTGACAACCTTCTGCCCGTTGATCATTTCCTCGATATAGCCGTTAACCTTGCCAAGCGAGGTCTGCTGCTCCAAAAAGTATTTTGCCGACTGCCCGCCGATCCGCTTGACCACCACCAGCATCACGGCGACGCCTGCCAGCACGAACAACGTCAGCCACACATTGGTCGCCAGCATGGCGATAAACACCGCGATGATCGTCATTATGGAGGAGAACATCTGCGGGACGGACTGGCTGAGCATCTGCTGCAGCGTGTCTGTATCATTGGTAAAATGGCTCATCAGGTCGCCGTGGGTATGGGTGTCAAAATAGCGGATGGGCAGGGTCTGCATACGCCCGAACATCTCGTCGCGCACCTTTTTCAAAATGCCCTGCGAAATGGCCACCATCAGCCAGTTATACAGGAAGGTGGAAACAATGCCTGTCAGATAGATCAGGCCCATCAGCAGGATGGCATGTATCAGGCCGGTGAATACGGGCGCGGCTTCCAGCAGCAGCGGTGCGATATAATCGTCGATCAGCACGCGCAGGAACATCGAACCCGCTACGTTCACAACTGCGGAGATCAGAATGCACACCAGAACCACGCCGAACTGAACCGCGTAGCCATCCCTGATATAGTGTAGCAGCCGGCCCAGCGTCTTTTTCGGATTTTTGCTGCGTTTACCGCCGGCCATCTGTCCCCGGCGGCCAGGGCCGCCCATTGCGGGTCTTGCCATTATTCCTCGCCCCCTTTGTTCATTTGCTGCTTATAGATCTCCTGGTAAATCGGGTTGCCCGCGAGCAGCTCCTCATGCGTGCCGACCGCCTGGATCGCGCCGCCGTCCAGAATGACGATCTGGTCCGCGTCCTGCACGGACGAGACGCGCTGCGCGATAATCAGCTTGGTCGTACCCGGGAGCTCCTCCGCGAACGCCTTGCGGATCAGCGCGTCGGTCTTGGTGTCGACCGCGCTGGTCGAGTCGTCCAGAATGAGTACCTTGGGCTTTTTCAGCAGCGCGCGGGCAATGCACAGACGCTGCTTCTGGCCGCCAGATACGTTGGTGCCACCCTGCTCGATATAGGTATCGTATTTCCCCGGCATCTGCTGGATGAATTCATCCGCCTGCGCCAGGCGGCACACGTGCTCAAGCTCCTCGTCGCTCGCGTGCTCGTTGCCCCAGCGCAGGTTCTCCTTGATCGTGCCAGAGAACAGCACATTCTTCTGCAGCACCATGGCGACCTGCTCGCGCAGCGCTTCAATGTCATAATCGCGCACATCCACGCCGCCCACCTTAACCGAGCCGGTCGTGACATCGTACAGGCGCGGGATCAGCTGTACCAGCGTAGACTTGGCCGAGCCGGTGCCGCCCAGGACGCCGATGGTCTGCCCCGCCTTGATGTGGAGGTCCACGCCGCGCAGGGCAAGCTTACGCGCATCGCCCTTGTAGCTGAAATTGACGTTATCGAAATCGATATCCCCGTTTTTTACCTCGGTCACCGGCTGCGCCGGATTATGGAGGTCAGGCTGCTCCTCCAGCACTTCGACGATGCGCTCCGCGCTCGCCTTAGACATGGTAATCATGACGAATACCATCGCGACCATCATCAGGCTCATCAATATCTGCATCGCGTAGGAAAACAGGCTGGTCAGCTCGCCGGTCGTCATGCTGCCGCCGACGATCAGCCGCGCGCCGAACCAGGAAATCAGCAGCATGCAGGCATACATGCAGAACTGCATGAGCGGCGAAACGCCCGCCATAATCTTCTGCGCCTTGGAAAACGCCTTGTAAAGCCGTCCGGAAACGTTTTGAAACTTTTCGGTTTCATATTCCTCACGCACATAGGCCTTGACCACACGGATGCCGCGCACGTTTTCCTGCACGACCGTGTTCATCTGGTCGTAGATCTTGAACACACGCTCGAAGATCGGCCCGACAAACTTCATCAGCAGGCCCATGCCCACCGCCAAAACAGGAAGCACGCCCAGGAAAATCAGCGCCAGCTCGCCGTTGATCTGAAACGCCATGATCAGCGCGAACACCAGCATGACCGGACAGCGCACCGCGATGCGCGTACACATCTGGAACGAGTTCTGCACATTGGTCACATCGGTCGTCAAGCGGGTGACGATCGAGCCGGTCGAAAACTTATCGATGTTGGAAAAGGAAAAATCCTGCACCGCATAATACATGTCGTGCCGCAGGTTGCGGGCGAAGCCGGTGGAGGCGCGCGCCGCATAGGTGCCTGCCGCTGCGCCGAACACCAGCGCCAGCGCCGCGCACGCCACGAGGATGGCACCGTATTTCCAGATCTCTCCCATATTTTGCGCATCAATGCCCTTATCAATCAGAAGCGCCATTACTGCGGGGATAACGACCTCCATCACAACCTCGAGCACCACAAAAAACGGCGTGAGCAGCGCATCCTTTTTGAACTCGCGCACGCTTTGTAACAGCCTCTTTATCATTCTTGTCCCTCCGAAGCCCTGCGTTGATAGTTTTCCAGATTCGCGCGGATCCTGCCGCACACGCGGAACCAGGCGTCCATGTCCTCCTCGCTGATGCCGGCACGCATCAGCGTCTCTGTGTCGCGGAACTTCTTTTTGATCCGCGCATCGAGCGCCAACGCCTTGTCAGTCAGCACCAGCCGTTTGAGCCGCCCGTCCTGCGGCACCGGCTCGCGCCGCAGCAGCCCGTGCTGCTCCATGAGCTGCAAAATGCCGGTCGCAGTCGAACGCCGGAAGCGGAACTGAGTCTCCACATCCTTTTGGAAGCGGTCGCCGTCTGCAACCAGCAGGTAATGAATAATCATCCCCTGCATACCGGTCACCTTGCTGAATTCCTCGCCCGATTGGCGCGCCATCTGCCGCTTGAACAGATTGTTCAGCATGCCGAGCTCGCCGCAGATCGTTTGCTCCTGCATCAATTATTAGCCTCCTTACTGTTAGCTTACTAACACAGTATACACCGATTCGTTGTGTTGTCAACAGATTTCACAAAAAGTTCAAAAAGGGCGTTCCCTCTGCCAAACGGAACGCCCTTTCTTCTCTGTAATTTATGCACTTTTACGGCTTATACGGCTTTTCCAGATACATTTTCTGTAAAAATGAACGTCCGGTCTCTGTACGGAACACCCGTTCCCCCGCCGTTCCACAGGCCTCCGGCGGCAGGGCGCTTTCATATGCGTTGACCAGAAAATCCGCCTCAAGCAGGATGCGGAAGGCAAGATCCTCCGAAGCGTCGAAACTGTGATGATGCGCGATCAGCCAAGCAATTTTCTCCGCCTGCGCCGCCGAAGCGCCGGCCTGCGCGAGCAGCGGCGCGGCGACCGCCGGCCCCTCCAGCTCCTGCCACTTCCCGCCGGAAGAGCCGTGCTTGCGCTCCGCTTCGTGAATGCCGATATCATGCAGGAGAGCCGCAGCGTCCAGAATATTCTGTTCTTCCTCCCCCAGGCCCTCGCTTCGTCCTAACAGGCGGCAGAACGCATATACTTTCATAAAATGCTGCACCCGACGCGCGTCCCCCGCATCATAGGCGACTGCCAGCGCCGCCAGCTTTTCCAGATCGATCATCGTCAAGCTCCCTCCCAGCGGAACCGCTCCATATCCACCCGCCCGTCGGCGGTAAACTCTATCCCGTCCGCCTCCAGCATTGCGCGCTGTATATCCGCGCCGCCGAATGCAAAAGCTGGAGAGGTACGGCCCTCTTTGGTCACCACGCGGTAGCATGGTATTCCTTCCGGATCCGGATTCGCGTGCAGCGCATAGCCGACCACCCGCGCCCAGCGCGGATTGCCCGCCAGCAGCGCAATCTGGCCGTAAGTCGCGACCGTGCCGCGCGGGATGCGCCGGACGACCGCATAAATTTTGTCAAAACTGTTCATTTTGCAAGTCGCACCCCCTCGCACTTCATTATATCAGGTAAATCTGACAATTTCCATCCCCATTCCACAAGTAAAAAATGTATATTTTTAACACGCTAAATTGTTGCACACATTCGCAAAATACTATATAATAATTACACACTACAGCATGTATGTAAGTTATTCCGCACTTTTCCCTGATTATTGGAAAGAGGCTGCGGCAGAAATGTAAGGAGGACAAATCAAATGGCACTTACCAACACTTACCTCAAGCGCGTATACGAAACCGTGCAGAAGCGCAACCCGAACGAGCCGGAATTTCAGCAGGCGGTTCTTGAAGTACTCGAAAGCTTCGAGCCGGTCGTAGAGGCGCGTCCGGAGTTGGAGAAGAACGGCATCATCGACCGTATCGTCGAGCCGGAGCGCATGGTAATGTTCCGTGTTCCGTGGGTGGATGACGAGGGCAAGGTTCAGGTCAACCGCGGCTTCCGCGTGCAGTTCAACTCCGCAATCGGCCCCTACAAGGGCGGTCTGCGCTTCCATCCGTCTGTCAACGCGTCGGTCATCAAGTTCCTCGGCTTTGAGCAGTGCTTCAAGAATAGCCTGACCGGCCTGCCCATGGGCGGCGGTAAGGGCGGCTCGGACTTCGATCCCAAGGGCAAGTCCGATGCGGAAGTCATGCGTTTCTGCCAGTCCTTCATCACCGAGCTGTCCAAGCACATCGGCCAGTTCACCGACGTACCGGCGGGCGATATCGGCGTCGGCGGCCGCGAAATCGGCTTTATGTACGGCCAGTACAAGCGCCTGCGCAACGAGTTCACCGGCGTACTCACCGGCAAGGGCCTGTCCTACGGCGGCTCGCTCGCGCGCACCGAGGCGACCGGCTACGGCCTGTGCTACTATATGAAGGAAATGCTCGCTTACAAGGGTACCTCGTTTGAGGGCAAGACGGTCGCCATCTCCGGCTCGGGCAACGTGGCGATCTACGCCTGCCAGAAGGCGACCGAGCTGGGCGCCAAGGTCGTTACCGTGTCGGATTCCAATGGCTTCATCTACGACCCCAACGGCATTAACCTCGATGTCGTCAAGGACATCAAGGAGGTCAAGCGCGGTCGCATCAAGGAATACGCGGACCGCGTGCCGGGCAGCACCTACACCGAGGGCCAGCGCCCGTGGAGCGTCAAGTGCGACGTCGCGCTGCCCTGCGCAACCCAGAATGAGATCAGCGGCGACGACGCCAAGGCCCTGATTGCGAACGGCTGCAAATTCGTGGCCGAGGGCGCGAACATGCCGTCCACGCCGGAGGCTGTGGAGGCGTTCCTGGCAAACGGCATCTTCTTCGGTCCTGCCAAGGCGGCCAACGCAGGCGGCGTCGCCACCTCCGGCCTGGAGATGAGCCAGAACTCGCTGCGCCTGTCCTGGACCTTCGAGGAGGTTGATCAGCGTCTGCACGATATTATGGTCAACATTTTCAAGACCTGCATTCAGTCCGCTGAAAAGTACGGCCACAAGGACAACCTTGTCATGGGTGCGAACATCGGCGGCTTTGAGAAGATCGCGGACGCCATGCTCGCTCAGGGCGTTTGCTAAATCTCCTCTTT
This sequence comes from Agathobaculum ammoniilyticum, assembly GCF_025567315.1. Classification (NCBI taxonomy): domain Bacteria; kingdom Bacillati; phylum Bacillota; class Clostridia; order Eubacteriales; family Butyricicoccaceae; genus Agathobaculum; species Agathobaculum ammoniilyticum. Next base: position 83,548 of record NZ_JAOQJE010000005.1, on the reverse strand, counting down.
CTTCCGCCAACTGAACAGAAAAGGCTTCGGAACATCGTTCCGAAGCCTTTTTTCTCTTTGCCAGCCTGTCCGCGTGTTCTTTCCAAAAACCGGCCATACTTTGTCCGCTTTTTGTGCTATACTACTGGTGAGGGGTGAAGCCATGCAAAGCGGACGCTTGTTTGAGATCTTATATATCCTTTTGGAGCGCGGTGGCGCGACCATACCTGATCTTGCCTGCCAGTTGGAGGTATCTGAGCGCACCATCCGCCGCGATATTGACGCGCTCTCCGCGGCGGGCGTGCCGGTTTACGCGGCGCGCGGGCGGCGGGGCGGCGTGCGCCTGATGGACGGCTTCGTGCTGTCCAAATCCCTGCTGTCCGCGCGCGAGCAGGACGAAATCCTGTACGCCCTGCAAACCCTTCGCGCCACCGGAGCCGTGCAGGATGGCGCTCTGCTCACTCGCCTGTCCGCCCTGTTCCGGCGCGAGGCCGTGAGCTGGATCGACGCGGATTTCTCCGATTGGGGCGACTCCGGCGAGCGGCGCGCGCTGTTCGAGCTGCTCAAGTCGTCTATCCTGGAGCGTCGGGTGCTGGCCTTTGACTATTACGGGCAGAATGGTGCTGCGGCGCGGCGCACCGTGGAACCGGTCAAGCTGCGGTTCAAGGGAATTTCGTGGTACCTACAGGCATGGTGTCGGGATCGACGCTCTTTCCGCACCTTCAAGCTGTCGCGCATGGAGCGTATCGCACTGCTGGACGAGCGCTTCGCGCCGCACGGAGACCCGCCCCCGCTGGACGGGAATCAGGCTGTATCCGTGCCGACCACCCGCATCGCCGTCCGCTTTTCCCCCGCCGTGGCATTCCGCGTATATGATGAATTTGAACGCGCCTGCATCTCCCCGCAGCCGGACGGATCCCTGCTGGTGCGGACCGAATGGCCGGTAGGTGCCTGGGGTGCCGGTTATCTGCTGTCCTATGGCTCGCATGCCGAAATCCTGTCCCCGCCCGCACTGCGCCGCCACATCGCGGCGGAAGCAAAAAAAATCGCCGCGCTTTATCCAAATGCGGACGCGCCCTGTCCGGTATCCGATGCTACAATGGAGCCATCAAAACCGAAAGGATGAACGCTATGCTGCAATATGAAACCGTATCCCTGCCCGCCCGAACGCTGGTTGGGCTGAAATGCCGCACAGGGAACGCCGATCCCGCCTGCGCGCAGAAGATCGGCGGCCTGTGGGAGCAGTTCATGCGCGCCGGCCTGATGGCCGGACGGGAAGGCGCGCCCTGCTACGGTCTATATACCAATTACGGCTGGGACGACGAGAGCTACGACGCGGTCGTGGCCTGCGAAAGTGAAGCTTGCCCCGCGGGGTGCGTACCAATCGAGATACCGGCGGGCGAATACGCTAAATTCCATTTTCACGGTGATATCCGCGCGATGCCGATGCAGGCATGGGGCGAAATCTGGTCCCTGCCCCTGCCGCGCGCCTACGGCGTGGACTTTGAGGAATACCGCAATTACGAGGACGGGCAGGCGGATATCGATATTTACGTCGGTCTGGCGGACATCTGCCAGTCCTGCGGCATGCCGATGACCAGGCCCGCCGACCGTGGCACCGAAGCGGATGGCACGCAAAGCTGCACCTACTGCACCTACTGCTACCAGAACGGCGCGTTCACCTACGACGCAACCATGGAAGAGCAGATAGAGCACAACCTCAACTGCGCACCCGAGCTGTACACCGACCGCGAGCGCGCGAGAGAGCAGATGCGGGAATATTTCCCCACTCTTACGCGCTGGAAAGGGGAAACGGAGTAGTGAAAGGCTATGACAACTTTTTCCTGCCCGTCGATGATCTGGACGCGGCGAAACGGTTTTACGGCGGCGCGCTCGGGTTGGATCTGAAATTCGACTTTTCCGACAGCGGGATGTCCGCCTACCGTGTCGGGCAGGAGGAGCCGGCCATTATCCTCAAGGACAAGTGCCGCTTCCCAGTCCAGAAGCCCGTAACCTGGTTTGAAGTCAGCGATGTCAAGGCACAGTACCGTCGGATGCGCGCGGACGGCATCGCATTCCTTTCCGAACCGTTCCATATGCGGACCGGCTGGACCGCTGAATTTGAGGACCCGTTCGGCAACCGACTGGGCATCACCAATTATCTGCAATAATACAGCGCGCCGCTGCAAGCAGCGGCGCGCTTTGCTTGGCGGAGTGTAATATACTGCAAGAATTTTGGCGCGCGGTATGCTATACTGTCTGCAGACTATGAAAGGAGGCCGCGTCATGCCGGATGAATCCCGTACCGTCTGCTACGACCAGGTGCTCGGCATAGAAGCTTATCACCTGCAGGGCGTCGTGCAGAAATTCCCCAACCACTTCCACGAGTATTATGTCATCGGCTTCATCGAAAGCGGCGGGCGCCATCTGTGGTGCGGGGGACAGGAATACGATATATCGGCCGGCGACCTTGTGCTTTTCAATCCGCACGACTGCCACTGCTGCGCCCCTGTAAGCGGCGAACCGCTGGACTACCGCGCGGTCAACATCCCACCCGACGTTATGTGCCGTGCCGCAAGGGAGATCACCGGCAGGGAGCAGCCGCCCCGTTTCACGCGCAACCTTTTGCCGCAGAGCGAGCTCATGCACGCCCTCCGTGCCCTGTACGACGCGCTTGTGCGCGATGCGCCCGCGCTGGAAAAGCAGGAGGCGTTCTATTATCTCCTCGAACCGCTTCTGTCCGGCTGCACCCTGCCGCCAGCCGGAGTGGAGCCGCCGCCCGCGCAGAACAGCCAGATCCAGATGCTCTGCGCCTATATGGAGCAGCATTACGCGGACAGCATCACGCTCGACAGCCTGGTTTCCATGACAGATTTCGGCAAATCCTACCTACTGCGCCTGTTCGCGCGGCAGGTTGGCGTTTCTCCCTACCGGTATCTGCAGAATATCCGGCTCAGCCGCGCCAAGGAGCTGCTCGAGCAGGGCGTTCCTCCGGCCGACGCCGCGTGTCTGACCGGCTACGCCGACCAGAGCCATTTCACGCACTATTTTAAGGAGTTCATCGGGCTTACGCCCGGGCAATACCAAAAAATCTTTACCGGAAACGATATGCAGAAGGAGCGGTAATCATGGATACGCAAACAGAAAAATGTGTGCTGGTGATCGACGGGACGCTGCCGCTGGGCCTGATCGCCAATACGGCAGCCATACTAGGCATCACGCTGGGCAAGCATCTGCCGCAAGCGGTGGGACCGGATGTTCGCGACAAAAGCGGCCGCGCCCACCTCGGCATCACCGCCCTCCCCGTACCCATCCTGCGGGCAGACCGGCAGACGCTACGCGCGCTTCGCCGGAAACTGTACGAGCCGTGCTTCGCCGGCTTGATCGCCGTGGATTTCTCCGACCTCGCACAAGGCTGCGGAACCTACAGCGAGTTCACCCGTAAGGCCGCGGCTTCCCCCGAGGAGGAGCTGTCCTATTTCGGCATCGGCATCTGCGGCGCGAAAAAGCTGGTCGGCCGGCTGACCGGCAACCTGCCGCTACTGCGCTGAAGCCCTCCATGACACAACGCCGCCCGCCGTTTCCGCACAAGACAAGGAAACAGCGGGCGGCCGCTTTCTGTTTTAATGGAATTTTGCCCGATAATCCCCCGGCGACATCCCTTCCTGCTCATGGAACAGCCGGATCAGCACCTTGCCGGATGGCAGGCCGACATGCATCGCGATTCGCTCCAGCGAATCGTTTGTCGTCCGCAGGTACTTTTTCGCATATTCCATGCGGATCACGCTGACCGTATGCGCAAACGAGCGGCCGAACATTTCCTGAAACAGGCGGTTGACGTGGCGCGGCGTCACGTTTAACTGCTGGGCTACCATGTCTATCGTCAGCTCATCCGCATAATTGGAGTGTATGTACTTCGATGCTTCCAGCGCGATATTCTTATAGCCGAGCGGCGTTTTCACGTCCGAAACCACCGAAGTCGTCTGCCGCAGCAGGTTGAGGACGAACAGGTAATATAAAATGCCGATCTGGCTAGCCCATCCGATCTTCCTGTCCTGTATCTGCTTGTGTATATCCGCAAGAAGCGCCTGCTGCGAAACCGCGCGCGGCAGGTAAATATATTTATTGGTATCCGCTTTATCCAACGCTTTGGCGATTTCCCGATACTCAAGCTCCGCGTCGATCGACGAATTGCCGCTTTTCGGAATAATATCAAAGATCATTGTGAAATACACCGCGGGCTTTTCCGGCATATAGCGCAGCCGGTGCAGATGGTTCTTGCCCAGCAGCACCATGCTGTTTTCATATAATGGCAGGCTGTCCTGTCCGCAAACCACATTGGCTTCCCCTTCTATGCCGTAGAAAATCTCATACAGGTCGTGCTGATGTTCAAATACCGGTATGATCTGGCTCATCTGCTCCGCATAGTAAAGAACAAAATCAAAAGCGCCGAAAGGAATAGTCGTAATATGATTATGATATATCTGTTGATTGCGGTACTCTGCCAGCAAAGCGATCTTTCCTCCTTTTTCTCTCCTGTTATCAGCCCTCATTCTCATAATGCAAAAAACACAGGTTATTTGTTATTTTTGCATAGTAATTTTATTTTACAGGATTTCGCTGTGCTTTGCAATAGCGGCATGCAGCTCACGCCGGTTGGACACATGGCGCAGCAGGACGCTGGAACGGGCGTCCCCTCCATCCAGGAACAGCACGCGGCTGAGCAGCATTTTTTTGAGCTGGGCATGCGGCAGGCTGAAGCGCTTTTCGCCCACATGGCCGAACGTGCGCCGGTCGGTGACCAGAACGCACGAATTCTGCGTCAGATACAGGGTATGTGCTGCGCTCGCCATCATCCACATGGAAAGCACGCTCGACAGCAGGACCGCCGCGTGATAGCCGGAAAACAGCCGCCCCGCAGCAAACGAAACCGCGGCGAATGCAAAATAGCCGCACATGGTCGGGATGGAATTGAACAAAGCCACATCCTCCACCTGCTCGCCAGGCTCCAACTGGTCAGCCAGCTCATCCACCATCTTCCGGTATCGCGTCGTCATATAACACACCCGTTTCTCCTGTTTTTTTCATTATAACATGGGATACCACACTTGTCAGGGGCGTTTGCTATAGAAAAAAACGCGAAATTTTCTATTCCCCAAAAGGGACATGTTTCCCGCGAAAATGTCTGAAATATAAATTGACTTTGACTGAAATGCTTGGTATTGATTAATATAGCGCTGTGTACAGCGTTCGGAATTCTATACTTTACATAAGGCAAAGGAGGCAGTTTGTGATGAAGACATTATGCGGCGTATTGGTTGGCGACATGAAAGATCCCAACCCAGAAACACGCGGCAAGGTAGCCCTGGTGGATATCCCATTCCCTGCCATGGGACCGCAGGATGTCCGGATTAAGGTCGCGTATTGCGCGATCTGCGGCTCGGACCCGCACTGTGTTGCCGGCTGTTTCGGCCAGCCGAAAGGCTCCACCGAGCCGATCCCGCTCGGCCACGAGATTTCCGGCGTCGTCGTTGAATTAGGGCCGGAGGCCAACCACAAGGGCCTGAAGGTCGGCGACCGCGTGGCGGGCAATTTCCTGCGGTTCTGCGGCGGGTGCTATTATTGCCAGAACGGACAGCAGCAGTTCTGCGTCAACGCGCAGCAGTACAACCGCCCCGGCTACGCGCCCGAACTGATCTGGCACGAGGACCAGGTCTACAAGCTGCCTGATTCGGTCAGCCTGAAAGAAGGCTGCCTGCTCGAACCCATGTCGATCATCGTGCGCATGATGGACAAGGCGCAGATGAAGGTCGGCATGCGCGTCTGTGTCTGTGGCGGCGGCCCGATCGGCCTGCTGGCCCTGCAGACCTTCAAGCTGTACGGCGCGACCGACCTGACCATGATCGAGCCGATCGCGGACCGGCGCGCGCTGGCTTCCGAGCTTGGCGCGGACCATTTGATCGACCCCGCTTCCCAGGATGTTGTGCAGGCCGCGATGGAACTGACGGGCGGCCTGGGCTATGACGTTGTTCTGGACTGCTCCGGCTCGGTGCGCGCGGTCACCTCGCTGCCTGATATCACCGCCAACTGCGGCATGCTGATCTACGGCGCCCAGTATCCGAACGAGTACGAACTGCCCTTCAACATCTCGAAATACTGCTACTTCAAGGAGATAACGGTGACCGGCGTAATGGTCGCCCCCTATGCGTATCCGCGCGCGCTGCAGCTCCTGCCGCGCCTCAACCTCAAGTGCCTGACTGAAACGGTGTTCGACCTGGATGACGGCGTGGCCGCGTTTGATGCGCAGCTGACCGGAAAATACCCCAAAATCCTTATCAAGTGCAATCCCGACCTCGAGTAATTTTTCCTGAAAACGGCCGGAGGCCTCGTCCTCCGGCCGTTTTTTCTCGCCTTCTCAGGGCAGGACCGCAAAATCCGATATGTGCAAAAAGCACACCCGTTTTTTGTAAACATTTCACAATATTCCAACTCTATACCGCTTATTTTGGACACAAAATGCAATTTCATGTCCGTAAAACCAGACGACAGACACTAAAAACCGTCGTATGATACTTATACACAAGGGGAGCGTCGAATCCGTATTGTCATTTTTCACAAAACGCAGTCGCAAAATACGATAATTCAACCATATCGTTATTTTTATGTCAATATAATTGTGAAAAAGTTCACACTTCCCCTGCGCGTATTCAACATTCAAGGAGGTATTGTGATGGCAGACAAACAGGAAGTAAAGCGCTTAAACGACTTGGCGTATGAAATGCGCACAAAGCTGATCAATCTATGCGGCGTATACGAGGGTGCCGTACATATCGGCGGCGACCTGTCGATGACCGACCTGCTGATCGGTCTGTTCCACCACGGGCTGAACGTTGACCCGACCGACATCAAAAATCCGAGGCGCGACCGCTTCGTCCTTTCCAAGGGGCATGGCGCGGTGTGCATGTATATCGCGATGGCGCTGCGCGGCTTTTTCGATTATGACGAGATCGTGCGCACCTATGGCCAGATGGACAGCGCCTACGGCATGCACCCCTGCAAGGTACATCTGCCGGGCGTGGAATGCTCCTCCGGCTCGCTGGGACAGGGCCTATCCATGGCGGTCGGCATGGCCATCTCCGCCAAGGTCAAAAAGGAAAGCCACCGCGTCGTCTGCATGCTGGGGGATGGCGAGAGTTGCGAGGGCTCGGTCTGGGAGGCCGCGATGTCGGCGCGCTCCTACGAGCTGGGCAACCTTGTCGCGGTCATTGACCGCAACAAGCAGATGATGTGCAGCTATACCGAGGAAATCACCTGCATGGAGCCGTATGCCGACAAATGGAAAGCGTTCGGCTGGAACGTGATCGAGATTGATGGACACGACATGAACGCCATCGTCGACGCGCTGGACAGCCTTCCGCCCGTGACCTCCCTGCGTCCGACGGCGATTGTGGCGCACACCACCAAGGGCAAGGGCGTGGACTTCATGGAAAAGGTGATCGGCTGGCATGCCGGCAGCCTGAACAAGGAAGACTGGGACCAGGCGCTCAAGGATCTGGCAAAGAACTACGGTAAGGAGGCATAAAGATGGCTGGCTCATTTAACTTTGGAGAATGGATTTCCGCGCGCAGCGTGATCGGGGACACCCTGGATGAGATCGGCAAAACCAATGAAAAGCTGTTCGTCTGCACGCCCGATGTCGGCATGAACCTCAAGCGTTTCCGCGAGCATTATCCAAACCGGTATATCGACGTCGGCATCGCGGAGCAGAACTGCGTGGGCGTTGCGGCCGGCCTTGCGCTCGAGGGCAACATTCCGGTCATCATGGGCATGCTCCCGTTCCTGTCCATGCGCTCATGCGAGCAGGTCCGCACCGCGGTCTGCTATCAGAACCTGCCGGTCCGCATCATCGGTACGGGCGGCGGCCTGACCTCGGGTGGCGGCTCGACCCACAACGCGATGGAGGATATCGCGATCCTCAAGAGCATGGTCAACATGACTGTGCTGTCCATCGGCGACCCGAACATGATCCGCGACATCCTGCACCTGTCCATGGACTATGCCGGCCCAATGTACATCCGTCTGGCGCAGGGCAAGAAGGACCGTCAGCTTTATGAGCCGGGTACGATTGAATACAAGATCGGCGGCAGCGTGACCGCGCGCGACGGCAAGGATTTCACCATCCTTGCGCATGGCGAAATGGTAGGCGAAGCGCTTGATGTGGCGGAGGAGCTTGCGAAAGAGGGGATCGACGTCCGCGTGATCGACATGTATTCCATCAAGCCCTTCGACGAGGCGGCCGTCCGCAAGGCGGTTGAGGAGACGGGCAACCTGGTCGTCTGGGAGGACCATCTGATGAGCGGCGGCCTGGCCAGCACGCTGTCCGACTTCTTCACGGACAACCACATCCAGCCCAAGTCGTTCCGCCGGTTCGGCATCCCGCAGGTCTACGCGGGCTTCGGCAGCGGGGAGGAGCTGCGCCGCAAATACGGCTACGCCGCGGAAGACATCGCCGCCTATATCCGCTCGGCCGCGAAGTAACCCTGTCCCTCGGCGCATCCTGTTCCTGCGGAGCCGGCCGGAATCCGTTTCCGCAGGGGCAGGCTGTTTATCCAACAACACGGAGATAAGAAAGGGGATTTTTCATGAGCACACAAACGACCGCAACCTCATCCGCTGCCGCAGTGAATGAGTATACCAAGCTGAATATCCCTCGCAAAATAGGCTACGCCTGCGGCGACTTTGCCTGCAATATGAGCTGGACGTTGGTCGGCTCCTACCTGGTATTCTTCCTGACCGATATTGCGCTGATTAACGCAACGACGGTCGGTTTGCTGATTTTCATTTCGAAGTTCTGGGACGCGGTCAACGACCCCATCGTCGGCTCGCTGGCTGACCACACGCGCACCCGCTGGGGGCGGTACCGTCCCTGGGTCATGTTCTCCTTTATCCCAATGCTGATTTTCAACGTGCTGACGTTCACCACCAATCTGGAATGGTCGGAAACCGCCCGTACTTGGTGGGGGCTCGGCATGTACTTCATCCTCGCACTGGTCTATACGATGGTGAATGTTACTTACTCCGCGATGCCCGCCATGATGACCCGCGATACCGAAACGCGCAGCGCGCTTTCCAGCTACCGCATGACCGGAGCGTTCCTCGCCATGACCGTACTGTCCTATGCGACGCTCCGCGTCGTCAACGCGATGGGCGGCGGCGCGACCGGTTACCGCAACGCGGCGATTGTGTTCTCCCTGCTCGCAGTACCATTCTTTATTATCACGGTCGCTTCCTCCAAGGAGGTCGTCACAATCGACGACACCAAGACCGAAAAGGTTTCCTTTATCAAGCAGTTCAAGGTGCTCAAAGGCAACTGGCCGGTTATCCAGCTTGCCATCGCCTACCTCGGCTGGGGCATCATCCAGGGCGGCATGACGTTCCGCCTGTACTTCTGCACCTATAACGCCGGCGACGAGCTGCTCTATGCGAACACACAGACCCTATGGTCGGTCATGGGCATGGTGGGCGCGTTCTCAGTCAGCTATCTTGTCACCCGCGTCAAGAACAAGGGGACACTGGGCGGTGTTTCCTTTACGCTGATCGCCATCTGCTCGATCATCTCGCAGTTCCTGCCGATCACCACCTCGGGCGGCCAGATCATCTATTATGTGATGATGGGCGGCGTGGGTCTCGGCTCCGGCATGATGCTGGGCAATGTGTTCGGCATGATGCCCGACACCGCCGAGTATACCTACCACAAGTGCGGCGTTTACTGCGCCGGCTTCCTGTCCACATTCATTAACTTCATGCTCAAGGTCGGCCAGGCGGTTTCGATCGCGGGCGCTGCGGCCCTACTCGACGCACTGGGCTATGTGGCGGGCGCGCAGCAGAATGCAACCGTGCTGTTCGCCATGAACTTCGGCTCGCATATGTTCATCGGCCTCTGCTCGATCGTATGTGCGATTGCACTGTTCGCATACAAGCTGGATAAGGCCACTTATGATAAAATTGTCGCCGACCTGCGTGAGCGCGGTATGGCGAACTGAGTACCTGTCACACGGATTTTCTGAAAGGAGTGTCTATATCATGGCAACAATGAAGCAGCTCTGGTGGGTGGATTGGGACCAGATCGAACTGCGCGAGGTCGAAATCCCGCAGGTCAAGCCCAACGAGGTCAAGGTCAAGGTCGCATACGCCGCGCTTTGCGCGACCGACGTGCATCAGGTGACGATGGGCGTCATGAACAGCAAGCCCCCCGCCCCGCTCGGACACGAGGCCTCCGGCACGATCGTCGAACTGGGCGAGCAAGCTGCCGCCGCCGGCTATAAGGTGGGCGACAAGGTTACGATGTTCCCCGTTTCCCACTGCGGCGAATGCGAATGGTGCAAAAAGGGCATGACGCAGTACTGCATCAATTCCAAACCCACCGGCGCTTTCGCGGAATATGTCGTCACGGATGTCAAAACGATCTACAAGCTGCCGGACAACGTTGAGCTGCGTGATTACGCGATCGTGGAGCCGACCAACTGCTGTCTGCGCGCCATGGACCTTGCCCCCATCCGCCACGGCGCGACCGTATGCGTCGCCGGCGTCGGCGGCATCGGCTCAATCATGCTCAACCAGATCCTGCTCTCGGGTGCGGCTCGCATCACAGTCATCGATCCGGTACCCGAAAAACGCGAGCTGGCGCTCTCCATGGGCGCGCAGTACGCGATCGATCCCTTTAACGAGGACGCGGTCGCCCGCGCCATGGAAATCACCGACGGACTGGGCTTCGACTATGTGTTCGAGATGTCGGGCTCCCCCAAGGCTTCCGAAACGCCGCTCAAGATCCTGGCCCGCTGCGGGACCGCGGTTTACTTCGCGGTATTCCCGCCCAAATTCGAGATGCCGCTTAACCTGCATGACCTGTACATGAAGGAGGGCCGCATCCAGACCGTATTCACCACGACCACGATCATGAACCGCTCCATCAACATGATCGAGCGCATGCAGACCGACAAGATCATCGGCAAGATTATGCCGCTGAGCGAGGCGGTGGAGAGCTTCGAGGTATTCAAAACATCCAAATACCCGAAAATCCTGCTCGACTGCAGCAAACCGTAAGCCATCCTCTTTCTTTCACAATCTACAAGCTTCCGGCAGCGGAGGTGCGTCCAGCGTACGCGCCTCCGCTGCCGGACTTTCTTTGTATAGCATATGGCCGCGCAGTCATATTCCTGTCCCCTTTCTCATACCCTTTCATCAGAGGAAAGGAGGCGGCGAACATGACAGGAAGACGTCCGGCGCGCAAACGCGCCGGCAGCGGAAAAGGGCTGCTGCTCGTGGTGGTACTCATTCTCGCCGCGGGAATCATCAAATATGCGGACGCGCCCCTCGCCGTTTCCGCGCGCGAAAAAGCGGCGACGGCGCTGGCCGGACTGCCGGGCGCGGACCGTATCCTTGCCGTGTTCGGCGGGGATGATACGGTGCAGGATGTCAGCGAGGTATTCGGCGCACAGCCGGACAGCCAGGAGAAGGAGCCAGACTATGCCGTATCCTCCGGCGGCGCGGACGACATCCTGGGGCGGGAAAAAACGTTGTTCCCCGATACGGTCGACCAGACCGTCTATCCGATGGAATTCGAACACATCCTGCCCGCCGAAGGCACATTGACTTCGGACTTCGGCAGCCGTCTCAGCCCGACCACAGGACAGCCGGGCTTTCATTACGGCTTGGACATCGCAGCGGATGAAGGCGTCCGGATCGGCGCCTTTGCGGATGGGACGGTGCGCGAGATCGGGGAGTCGAGCTACGGCAATTATCTAATTGTAGACCACGACGACGGCTTTTCCACGCTTTACGCGCACTGCAGCAGCATCTCGGCCAAGGTGGGCGATTCGGTAAGCTGCGGGGAGGAAATCGCACGCGTCGGCCAGACCGGCAACGCGACCGGCCCGCACCTGCACCTTGAGCTGTGGAAGGATGGCGCCGCCCTTGACCCATCCGATTACCTGACCGAGCTTTAAGTGAAAAGGCTTGAGGTCCGCGACGGGTTCCTCGTGCTGCTGGCCGCGCTCTGGTGTGTGGACGAAACCAATACCCTGCCGCTGTTCCTGCTTGCCGCGGCCATACACGAGCTGGGGCATGTGCTGGTGCTGTCCCTTGCGGGCGGTCGGGTGCTTCGGCTGACGCTTACCGCCTGCGGCGCCGTGCTTCGCTGCACCCTGCCAGAGGGCCGCTGCGCTCGCGCCGCAGTCTGTCTTGCCGGTCCGGCGGCCAGCTTTGCGCTTACCGCCTTCGCCGGAGAGCTTGGGCTTTACCGCCTTGCGGGCGCAAGCATGTTGCTCGGCGCGTTTAACCTGCTCCCCATGCCGCCGCTCGACGGCGGCATGGCGCTTTGCCACCTCGCCGGCGGCCGGTTCCCATTCGCGCGCGGCGCGCTTTCGCTGGCTGTCATGGCCGGACTTCTCACCACAGGCTGCTGGCTGTGGCGGCAGGGCGGCGGTGCCTGGCTGCTGCTCATCGGCGCACTGATCAGCGCCCAAACAATGAAAAACCTTGCCAAAACCACCGAATAGGTGTAAGATAAAAATACCATCAGAGGTTTGCTGGAACGGAGGCTACATGTTTCACATCGGCGATCAGATCGTACACCCTCTGCACGGCGCAGGCGTAATCGAAGATATTGTCGAGCGCACCATTGACGGTACGCCCGCGCAGTATTATGCGCTCCGCCCCGCGTTCGGCGACACGCAGCTCTTTATTCCGGTCGATTCCTGCGAAAAGCTCGGGATACGTCCGGTATGCTCCAGAGCGCAGGCCGAGGCTTTCCTGCACAAGCTGGACGACGTTGCGCGCAGCGAGGATAAGGGTTGGAACCAGCGCTATCGGGAAAATATGCTGCATATCCGTTCGGGCGACCTGCTCGAGGTCGCGCAGGTCGTCAAAAACCTTGCGGAGCGGGACCGCGAACGCGGCCTGTCCACTGGGGAAAAGAAGATGCTCGCTTCCGCCAAGCAGATCCTGGCCTC
>NZ_JAOQJE010000005.1:63388-70271 GCF_025567315.1 Agathobaculum ammoniilyticum | reverse complement strand
CCCCGTGCTGGCGCATACGCTGGCCGCGTTTGAAAAATGCGCCGATGTGCGCGATATCGTGCTGGTGTGCCGCGAGCAGGATATCGTCCCCTATACCGAGCTTGCGCGGACGTTTGGCATCTCCAAGCTGCGCACGGTCACGCGCGGCGGGGGTAGCAGGACCGCCTCCGTCCTGGCCGGCGTCAACGCCGCGCCGGAGGATACGGCGCTTGTGGCCGTGCATGACGGCGCGCGGCCGCTCGTCTCCGAGGCGGTCATCTCCGAGGCGGTCTATGCGGCCGCTGCGCACGGCGCGGCCGCGCCGGTCGTTCCGGTCAAGGACAGCATCAAGCGCATCGAGAACGGCGTCATCGCGGCCGACGTGCCGCGCGACACCCTTGCGGCCGTGCAGACACCGCAGGTATTCGCGCGCCCGCTGCTTCTGCGCGCGCTGAACGAGGCTGCGCGTCAGGGACAGGCCTATACCGACGACTGCGCCGCAGTCGAAGCGCTCGGCCAGCCCGTATACGCCACCCACGGAAGCTATGAAAACATCAAGATCACGACGCCCGAGGATATCGCGGTCGCCGAGGCGTTGCTGCAAAAGGAGGAAATCTGAACATGCGGATCGGGCACGGTTACGACGTACACCGGCTGGAACAGGGGCGCAGGTGCATCATCGGCGGCGTGGATATCCCGCACAGGACGGGACTCGCGGGGCATTCGGATGCGGATGTCCTCACCCACGCGGTGATGGACGCGCTGCTCGGCGCGCTCGCGCTCGGCGATATCGGCAGGCATTTTCCGGATACCGACCCGCGTTACGCGGGCGCGGACAGCCTCGCGCTGCTGCGTCAGGTAGCCGCGTTGCTGCGGGAGCGCGGCTGGCAGCTGGGCAACCTGGACGCGACTGTACTCGCCCAGGCCCCGCGGCTCGCGCCGCACATCCCACAGATGCGTGAAAACCTGGCCGCGGCCATTGGCTGCGAAACGGACCGGATCTCGGTCAAGGCCACAACCGAGGAAGGGCTTGGCTTTACCGGAACGGAGCAGGGCATCGCCGCGCACTGTGTATGCCTGCTGGAACCGGAATAAAAAGCGTGGAGCCTATGGCTCCACGCTTTTTTGCTGCATATTGCGCGTAATCCGGCGGAAACGGAAGAAAAACAGGACCGTGGTCGTCGCCGCGGCAAGGAAATCCGCCACCGGCTCCGCAAGGAACACCGCGAACAGCTTATCCTCAAAGAAGCGCGGCAGAATCAGGATCAGTGGGATCAGAAGGATGATCTTGCGCTCCAGCGCAAGGAACAAGGATATTTTCGCCTCCCCCAGAGCGACGAACGACTGCTGGAACCCCCACTGGAACGCCGCAGTAAAGCCCACCGCCATATAAATCCGCAGCGCCCACGCGGTCATCTCGACCAGTTCCGGCTTGTGGTTGAACAGGTATACCACCGTCCGCGGGGAAAGCTGTACCACCACCCAGACGCAGCACACAAACACCGCGCCGATCAGCACGCTGTACCGGATAACCTCCTTCATCCGCTTACTGTTCCCCGCGCCGTAATTGAAGCTCAGTATGGGCTGCGCACCCTGCATCAGCCCCAGCAGCGGCATCTGCATCATCTGCATGACCGAGGTGAGGATGGTCATGGCGCCGACCGCGAGGTCGCCGCCGTACTTTTGCAGGGAGACGTTGAACGTCACCGTCAGCAGGCTTTCTGTCGACTGCATGACAAAGGGCGACGCGCCCAGTGCGACCGCGGGCCAGAGCAGGCGCCTGTCCAGCCGGAAAAAGGCCTTTTTCAGCCGCAGCTCGCTGGAAGGGCCTACCAAAAACCGGACTACCCACAGCGCGGACACCGCCTGCGAAATCACGGTCGCGACCGCCGCGCCGCGCACCCCCATGCCGAACAGGAAAATGAACACCGGATCGAGCACAACGTTGAGCACCGCACCGATCAGCACCGTCTTCATCGCCACGCCGGATTTGCCCTGCGCGGTGATAAAGCCGTTCAGCCCCAGCGCGGTCATGACGAAGATGGTACCCAGAACGTAAATGTTGAGATACTGCATCGCATAGGGCAGCGTGTCTGCGGACGCGCCGAACAATACAAGGAGCGGCTCCTGGAACAGCAGGAACACCGCCGTCAGCACGACCGCGAGCGCCCACAGCGCGGCCGTACAGGTGCCGAGCGTGCGCTCGGCTTTTTCGTGCTCGCCCGCACCCATGGCAATGGAGGCGCGCGGCGCGCCGCCCATGCCGATCAGCGCCGCGAACGCCGCAATCAGTGTGATAACCGGAAAGGTCACGCCCATGCCGGTCAGCGCGAGCGCCCCCTCGTCCGGTATGCGGCCGATGTAGATGCGGTCCACGATATTATACAAAAGGTTGACCACCTGCGCGCAGATCGTCGGCAGCGCCAGGCGGACGAGCAGCGGGCCGACCGGATCTCGTCCCAGGTCGGCCTCGCGCGTATCGTTTTTTTTCTTGTTCATGCCTGCGCTCCGTCCTCCCGAATGAGGATACGCAGCGCCTCGACCGCCGCACGGACACCGCGCTCGGACGCATCGGGCGGAATATTGGGCGCCTCGTCGTTATCCGCGTTCCACAGGACGTTGAGTACCGCGCCGCATCGCACATGCAGCACCTGCGCCACAATGAACAGCGCCGCGGTCTCCATTTCGCTCGTCAGCGCGCCTGCGGCCTTCCACGCCTTCCATTTGGCGAGCAGTTCCTCCGCAACAGGCTGCTGCGCGGGCCGTATCTCACCGTAAAAGCTGTCCTTGGACTGGATCACGCCGATATGATGGGTGAGGCCGAGCCGCACCGCCGCCTCCCGCAGTGCGGCAACAACCGAGAAATCCGCCGCCGCTGGGAACTCGATGGGCAGGTATTCGCGGCTCGTTCCCTCCTGCCGGATGGCCGCGGTTGCGATCACGATATCGCCGCCGCACACCTCGTCCACGATGCCGCCCGATGTCCCCACGCGGATGAACGTGTCCGCGCCGCACTCGACCAGCTCCTCCAGCGCGATCGCGGCGGACGGGCCGCCGATGCCGGTCGAGCATACCGCGACGGATACGCCGTCCAGTCTGCCCGTCCACAACGTATATTCGCGGTTCTGCGCGATCTGCTTCGGCTCCTCAAAATAGCGCGCGATCTTGCCGCAGCGACCCGGGTCGCCCGGCAGGATGACATACCGGCCGATATCCCCCTTTTGAATCTGAATATGCATCTGTTTTCCATCGATCAGCATACAATCGTCCCCTCCCGTTCTATGGTACGTATATTTTTTTCCGCCTTGCTGCGCGGCAGCATGACCTCATGCCCGCAGCCCAGGCATTTGAGCTTGAAATCCATGCCGGTGCGTAGCACCCTCCATTGCTTGGAGCCGCAGGGATGCGGCTTCTTCATGGTCAGGACATCATTGACCTGTACATCCACGCAATCACTCCTCCCATATGCCGCGGGGCTATCCCTCCGCGGCGGCTTATCGATTCCTCTTTATAATCATACCACATCCGCGGTGCTATTCCCAGCCGTTTTTTCATATAGTAAGGCAGACCCCAAAGGAGGCTCGGCTTTTATGAAAACAAGCGAATCCTATCTGCCCGAGGGCAGTTACGCCGCACTTCCCGCTGTGCGGCAGGCGTTTGAATCGGTCGACGGACTGCGCCGTGCACAGGACGAGGGCATGATCCTGGAGGCGGTCACACAGCGATGCACCGCCGCGCACGACCTGTTGTTCGATTTTGGCTTCGCGCAGGGCATCATGCCGCGCTCATGCTGCGCGCTCGGCGTTGCGGAGGGGGACACCAGGGAAATCGCCATCCTGTCCCGCGTCGGCAAGCCCACCTGTTTTGTCATCACGGAGCTGGACGAAAGCACCGCGCCGCCGACCGTCTGGCTTTCCCGCACGATCGCCCAGCAGCGGGCGCAGGACCATTTGCTCGCATCGCTCCGGCCGGGCGACGTGATCCCCGCCAGGGTGACCCACCTGGAGCCGTTCGGCGCGTTCGTGGATATCGGCTGCGGCGTGGCCTCGCTGATCGGCATAGAGAACCTTTCGGTTTCCCGCATTTTCCATCCGCACGACCGGTTGCGGGTGGGACAGCACATCTATGCAGCCGTGCGCGCGGTTGACCGCGACGCGCGGCGCATTTCGCTTACCCATCGGGAGCTGCTTGGCACCTGGGAGCAGAACGCCGCCCTTTTCTCCCCCGGCGAAACCGTACGCGGCGTGGTGCGGTCGGTGGAACCTTACGGCGTGTTCATCGAGCTTGCGCCCAACCTTTCCGGCCTGGCGGAGCCGCGCGGCGACCTGTCCGCAGGCACGGTGGTTTCCGTGTATATCAAATCCATCCTGCCCCAGCGCATGAAGATCAAGCTGACCGTGATCGATGTGCTCGCCTGCCGCGAGCCGCCCCCGCCGCCGCGGTATTTCATCACCGACGGGCATATCAGCCAGTGGGTCTACACGCCGGACTGCTGCGACCGGAAATACATTGCGACGGAATTTGAATAACAGCCAGCGGGAGGGGGGCGGCCTCTCCCGCTGGTTCTGTCCGCTACCCTTTTATTTTCTCCCAATACGCCTTGGCCGCCTGCTCGGTCTTGTTGGGTCCGTACTCATAATACCGCGCGCCTTTCAGCTCGTCCGGCAGATATTGCTGCGCGGTCCAATGGTGCGGGAAGTCGTGCGGATACCGGTAGGTCAGTCCGCGTCCCAGCTTGGCCGCGCCGCCGTAATGCGCGTCCCTGATATGCGCGGGGATGTCGCCGGTCCGGCCTGCGCGGACATCTGCAAGAGCCGCTTCCATCCCCATCAGCGCACTGTTCGATTTCGGCGCGGTCGCCATAAGCACAGCCGCCTCAGCCAGCGGAATCCGCGCCTCCGGCAGTCCAAGCTGGAACGCGCTGTCCACACACGCCTTAACGATGGCCACGCACTGCGGATAGGCCAGCCCCACATCCTCGCTCGCGATGACCAGCATGCGCCGCGCGGCGGAGATCATGTCCCCTGCCTCCAGCAGACGCGCGAGGTAATGCAGCGCCGCGTCCGGATCCGACCCGCGGATGGACTTCTGTAGCGCGGACAGGATATCATAGTGGCTATCCCCATCGCGGTCGTACCGCATATGCGAGCGCTGGGCGGCCTGCTCCGCATCTGCAAGGGTGACACCGCTTTCCCCCGCGCCCAGAACAAGCAGTTCAACCGCGCCCAGTGCCTTGCGCACATCGCCGCCGACCGCCTGCGCGATGTGCGCGGCTACTCCGTCCTCGACAGGGATGTCCCGCTCCCCGATGGCGAGCGCAAGCGCCCGCTCGACCGCGCGCTTCATATCCGTCGGACCGACCGGCTTGAACTCGAATACCGTGCAGCGACTGAGGATCGCGTTGTAAATATAAAAATACGGATTCTCGGTCGTGGACGCGACCAGCGTCATTTTACCCGTTTCTATGAACTCAAGAAGGCTCTGCTGCTGCTTTTTGTTGAAATACTGGATCTCGTCCAGATAAACCAGCGCGCCATTGGGGGCGAGGAAGGTGTCCAGCTCGTCGATGATGGCCTTGATATCCGCGATGCCCGCAGTCGTGGCGTTCAGGTGATACAGCTTGCGGTCGGTCTGCTTTGCGATGATGGACGCAACCGTGGTCTTGCCCACGCCGGACGGGCCGTAAAAGATCAGGTTGGGGATATTTCCGCTCTCGATCACGCGGCGCAGCAAGCCGTTCGGACCGAGCAAGTGCCGCTGGCCGACCACGTCGTCCAGCGTCTGCGGGCGCAGCTTATCGGCTAAGGGTTGGTACATGGCGTTCTTTTCCTCCATCCAGTCAGGTTTACAGGGGATGCGGGCGTATGCATTTCTATATGTGTTGATTATACCACACCTGGCAGTCCAACACAAACAGGGCTTGACTTTTTTGCTTTACTGTGATAAACTGTCCGCAGTCAACAAACTGCAACAGGAGAGTGCCTTATGGACAAGCCTTTTCTCGATAAGCTCCGCAAAATCGACCCCTATGTGCCGGGCGAGCAGCCACAGGCCGCCGATATCATCAAGCTGAACGCCAATGAGAACCCGTATCCGCCCGCGCCGTGCGTACAGGAAATCCTGCGCCGCTTCGACGCCGCCCAGCTCGCCCTCTATCCGGACGCAAACGGCAAGGCGCTCAAGTCCACGCTAGCCGGACGCTTCGGCGTAAAACCCGCGCAGGTGTTCCTCGGAAACGGCTCAGACGATGTGCTTGCGCTTGCCTTTCAGGCGTTTTTCTGCTCGGACCGGCCGGTCCTTTATCCGGATATCACCTATTCGTTCTATCCGGTCTGGTGCAATCTGTTCCGCATCCCTTACGAAACCGTGCCGCTGGACGGGGATTTCCGTGTGCGCGTCCGCGACTACGACCAGCCGAACGGCGGCGTTATCCTTCCCAATCCAAACGCGCCGACCGGACGCGGCGTAACGCTGGATTTCCTTGAGGATCTTTTGCAGCATAACCAGGACTGCGTGGTTATCATCGACGAGGCCTATGTCGACTTCGGCGCGCAAAGCGCCGTACCCCTGCTCGGCAAATACGAAAACCTGCTGGTCGTGCAGACCATGAGCAAATCCCGCTCTCTCGCGGGTATGCGCATCGGCTACGCACTTGGCTCAGAGGTGCTGATCTCCACGCTCGAAGCGGTCAAAAACTCCTACAATTCCTATACAATGGATGTGCTCGCGCTCGCGGCGGGGCAAGCCTCGGTCGAGGATGAGCGGTATTTTCAGGAGACCTGCCGGCGGGTGGCGGAGACGCGCGACCGTTCGGCCGCAGCGCTGCGCGGGCTGGGCTTTACCGTCCTCCCCTCCCTGACCAACTTCCTGTTCGTCACGCACCCCAAAAAGGAAGCGCCGGTCA
>NZ_JAOQJE010000005.1:39764-63184 GCF_025567315.1 Agathobaculum ammoniilyticum | reverse complement strand
CACGAGTTTTCCTATTCTTTTATCACCAGCCCCAAACGCTTTGCCAGCATGGCCGCCTGCTCCGCTGTCACAATCGCGCCGCGCAGCTCGGCATTGGTGTCCGAAACCACAAGCCCGTCCAGCTCACAGCCGGTCAGGTCGAGCCCCGCGAGCGGCGTGTGCAGGAAGCTGGCTTCCCGCAGGCGTGTTTTGTCCAGGCTCAGCCGCTTCCAGGTGCATTCGTGAAACGCAGCATGGCTGAGGTCGCAATCGGAAAAGGCCACCTCGCGCAGGCGCGCGCGGTCAAACGTCGCATAGGCGAGCGCACAGGCCGCGAACGCGGCCTGCCGCCATCCGGTTTCGGCAAAGCCCGCCCCCACCGCCTTGCAGTCCTCAAAGACCGTGCGCTCCCAGAAAGCGTCCCGCCAGCCGCTGTTCGACAGCTCGCAGCGCCGGAACACGACGTTGCCCAAATCCGCACGCTCCCAGCGGCATCCGGTCAGCCGGCAATTCTCAAACAACACGCTGCGCAGCCGCAGCCCCTCATAGCATGTGCCGGACAGATCCGCGCCGCAGAGATGCAGCCCCTCAACCGTCCGCTCCTCCTGCTCGGCCCATGCGAACCGTTCCGCCGCGTCCGGCACAGGTGCAAGCGATTCGGGCAGCCGCACGGTCATGACCGGTCGAGCAGCTTGATGATCTCGTCGATCTTTTTCTCGCGCGCCTGCTCGTCGCCCGTTTCAAACGCCTCCTGCACGCAGCCGGACAGGTGCGCGTGCAGCACCTCACGCTGCGCCTTGTGTACCAGTGATTCGACCGCCTGCAGTTGGGTGACGATATCCATGCAGTAGCGGTCGCACTCGATCATTTTCAGCACGCCGTCGAGCTGTCCCCGCGCGGTACGCAGGAGCGGCTCCACCTTTTTTCTGTCAGCCCTCATGCAAAGCCGACCACCTTATAGCCGGCCTGTTCCACCGCCTCGGTCAGCTTGGCCTCGTCCGGTATCACGTCGCCCTGCAGGGTAGCCGTACCGCTCTTCAGGTCCACCTCGACGGCCACGCCTGGGAACACCTCCAGCGCCTTTTTGACGTGCGCGACACAATGCTCGCACATCATTCCCTCGATCTTGATCACCTTTTTCATTTTTGCTTCCTCCTTTGGCAATACGAAATATTGATCCGGCTCGACCGCCGGCTTAGGGGTACTTTGGAAAAACTTGAGCCGCAGCGCGTTGGACACCACGCAGACCGAACTCAGGCTCATGGCCGCCGCGCCAATCATGGGGCTGAGGCCGATATGCAGTGGCAGCCACAGCACGCCCGCCGCGATCGGGATGCCAATGCAGTTATAGAAAAACGCCCAGAACAGGTTCTGCCGGATATTCCGCATGGTGCGGCGCGACAGACGTATCGCATCGACCGCGTCCATCAGGTCGCTTTTCATAAGCACCACATCTGCGGAGGAAATCGCAACGTCCGTCCCCGCGCCGATCGCGATGCCCACGTCCGCGCGGGCGAGCGCCGGTGCGTCGTTGATGCCGTCGCCGATCATGGCGACCTTGCGGCCCTGTTCCTGCTTTTCGCGTACCACGCGCTCCTTATCCTGCGGCAGCACCTCGGCGACAACATCCCTGACGCCCAGCTCGCCCGCAATCGAACGAGCGGTCGCCTGGTTATCACCCGTCAGGAGCGTGACCTCGATATTCAGCCGCTGCAGCGCTTCGACCGCCGCACGGCTGGTCGGCTTGAGGACATCCGCCACGGCAAAAATGCCAACCACCTGCCGGTTTGCTGCAAAATACAGCGGTGTTTTTCCCGCCGCGGCAAGCGCCTCGCCCATTTGCTGCGCGGACCGAGACAGCGCAAGCCCGTTTGCCAGCAGCATGCGGCGGTTGCCCGCCATGCAGGGTACCCCGTCGATGCGGGCGCGCACGCCCTGCCCTTCCACCATCTCGAAGTCCGTCGCCGTGCGTTCCCGCACCCTGCGCTCCCGCGCATACCGCACGACCGCGTCCGCAAGCGGATGGTCGCTTTTCGCTTCGATCGATAAGGCGAGAGAGAGCAGGTCGTCCGGCTCCACGCCAAAGGATTTGACATCGGTCACGACCGGACGCCCCTGCGTCACCGTGCCGGTTTTGTCCAGAATCACACTGTTTACGTTATGCAGGTTCTCCAGCGCCTCGGCCGACTGGAACAGCACGCCGTTCTTCGCACCCACGCCCGTGCCGACCATGATGGCGACCGGCGTTGCCAGCCCCAGCGCACAGGGGCAGGATATAACCAGCACCGCGATCGCGCGGGTGAGCGCGAAGCTGGGCGTTTCGCCATACATCAGCCAGACGATGGCGGTAAGCAGCGCAATCCCCATCACGACCGGCACGAACACGCCCGCGACCTTATCCGCCAGCTTGGCGATCGGCGCCTTGGAGGCGCCCGCCTCCTCGACCAACCGGATGATCTGCGACAGCGTGGTGTCATCGCCCACGCGGGCGGCTTTCATCACAAAATAGCCGCTCTTGGATACCGTCGCGCCGATAACAGCGTCTCCCGTATGCTTTTCGACCGGCATGCTCTCGCCGGTGATCGCGCTTTCGTCCAGGAAAGCGTTCCCTTCCGTGATCTCGCCATCCACCGGAACGGACTGCCCGCCGCGCACGACCACCAGATCGCCCACGCACACCTCCTCGATCGGGACGGAAACCTCCTGCCCGCCGCGCAGCACATTTGCCGTCTGCGGCCGCAGGTCCATGAGCGCGGCGATGGCCTCGCCGGTCTTGCGCTTGGCACGCACTTCAAAGAATTTGCCAAGCGTAACAAGCGTCAGGATCATGCCTGCGGACTCAAAGTACAGGTCGTGCGCATAGGTGTGTACCGTATGCATATCGCCCGCCGCGCACGCATAGCCGATCTGAAACAGAGCATAAACGCCGTACACCAGCGCCGCGCCCGAACCAACCGCGATCAGCGCGTCCATGGTCGGCGCGCGATGGAGCAGCGTCTTAAAACCGTTGATGTAGTATTTACGGTTGATAAAAACGATGGGCAGGGTGAGGAGGAACTGCACCAGCGCAAGCGCGAACGCATTCTCCGTGCCGCTGACGAACGCGGGCAGCGGCAGGCCGAGCATCGGCCCCATGGAGAACACCATTAAAATAATCAGGAATACCGCGGAAACGACGATACGCGTTTTCATTTCCCTGAGCTCGTCGTTCGCTTTCGGATCCTGCACGGGCGCGGCCTGCTGCTTCCCGTCGTCCGCCGCCGCAGTATAGCCGCCGGACTCTACCGCATGGATGATCTTCTGCGCATCGCATACGGTTTCGTCATACTGCACGGCCATGCTGCCCGCGAGCAGGTTGACCTGCACCTCGGAAACGCCCGGCACCGCCGAAACACTTTTTTCCACATGCGCCGAACAAGCTGCGCAGCTCATGCCGCCGACGCGGAATCTTTGCTTCATATCTGGATCTCCCATCTTCATGCCCCTCCCCCAGGAGGGGGTGTGTTCTATGGTCAGTATACGGCAACCGGACCATTTTGTCAAGTAGTTTGCGCAATGGAAAATTCAGATATGCAAACCGGCTCCGGTATGAGCCGGAGCCGGTTGAAAGCGTATATATTCGGATAGTGCAACGCGGGGCATCCGCCGCAGGCGGGCAACCGAGCGTTTAGATACCGCCGCCGGATAAATTATATTGGTCGGTTATATCCCTGTTGTTTTTATCATAAAACGTTATTTCGCTTCGATCCACATGTTTTTCCTGCGCCTGATCGCTGATCTCTGTATAAAGCAAAAAATGATCTTTTTGTTCCGGCGTATATAATTCATAGCGCTCACCGCCGATTAAAGCTGTGGCTTTGCAAATTCGGGCCGTGATATCCCTGCCCGCAAACAAAAAATACTTTTTCCCACCGCTTTCAATAATGCCGTCCCTAAAATGTCCGCCACCATACGACATGCGGGCTATCCTATACCGGCCAAACACACTTTTTTCCAAAGCCACGCTGCCGAAATCCAAATCTTCGCCAATCTCCATCAGGCAGTAGGTTTTATCGCCAATATTCACGCTGTCATACAGCGCAATATAGGGGGAAACCTCCGTTTTTCTCCCTCTGTTATAGAATTTTGAGATATGTTCTGTCAGGTTGGCCATATCCGGTTGAATCGGATATGAGAGGTAGGCGTCTGCCACTTTGCAGGCAACTGCTAAAAGCAGAACCGCTATCGCCCCTATTATCAAGCCTTTTCTTTTCCCCATCTAACCCTCGCCTCGCTTTGCCGCAGCACAATCACGATCCTATCAAGCCGCACCGCCGTATGCTGTGCCTGCACGCGCAGCACTCATGCCACTCCACCTCAGTCGGTTATTGTTGTGGAGAACGAAAGCGTTTCTTCCTGCCCGGGCTGCAGGACGCGCACGCCCACCTTGTTTTCGATCGCGTGATCCAGATAGCCGCCATCCGGCAGGGTACTCCAGGGCTCAAGGCAGACAAACGGCACGTCAAAATCCTTATAAGGGCTCCATAGTGCAAAGTACGGAAAGTCCGAAAAGTCCATGGTCACCCGCTTGTCATTTTTCCGGCAAACAATCGAGGTGCGCCGTACCGGCAAATCATCCAGGATCATCGCGTCCGCGCGGAATGTCTCCCTGCCGATTGGCAGACAGCCGTCCACGAGCGGCAGGTCGCCATGCTCCCTGCTCAGCATTACGTTTTCATCCGTGATTACCGGATGCAGCGCCTGCACCCCTTCGAATTCCACAGCGTAATCCGTGATCTGCTCCCCCGTCTTCCAGCACAACGTATAGGCGTCATGCCCACCGACCTCGTAGTACATCGGCGTATCACTCTGGTTGCGGACCGCATGCTCCTTTTTCAGCGTCGCGCCCTCCAGCGTATAGCGCACCGTACAGGCAAAGTCCCACGGATACATTTTTTTCGTATATTCGCTCTGTTGCAGCAGGAACTCCACGCAGGTATCGCCCACGCGGTTCGCACGCCATTCCAGATCGCGGCCAAAGCCATGCTGTGTGATTTCATACGCCGTACCGCTGACTGTATAGGTCTTATCCTTGAGCCGCCCCACAATTGGGAACAGGATCGGCGCATGGCGCTTCCATGCAGCCGGATCGGCCTGCCAGATATATTCCGTACCGTCCTTTTTGCTATAAAAGCTGGTCAGCTCCGCGCCCATTTCGTTAACCGTCACCTTGAACCGTTTGTTTTCCAATACCTGCATATTCATTCTCCTTCCCGATGGTTGAATACCATCAGCGTACCTCTTTTATGAAGGAAAGTCAATACGCACCCGCGCGTATCCGCACATTTATGAGCCCATGGGCCGAATAGGCTGAATTGCGGTGTTATCAGCAAACAGGATGCGAGAGCAAAGCTGTCAGGGCCGGAATAGAATGATAATGCTTGGAGGCGCGTTGTTCTCCAGAATAAAATGCCGTACGCATAATATGGCTACCTCCAAGTCTGAGAATCTATTCAAGCGAAGGTTGACTATTATGAATTGTTATGGATATAAATCCTGCTGCCCCTCCATGTCAAGCGAAGATCATTTCATTCCGGGGCCACAAGGTCCGCAGGGGCCGCAAGGACCACAGGGGCCACGGGGGGAACGCGGACCTCAGGGAGCCCGCGGTGAAAAGGGTGAAATGGGCTGCCCTGGTCCTGTTGGTCCAAGAGGAATGATGGGGCTTCAAGGGCCGCGAGGGCCACAAGGTGTCCGTGGTGATATGGGGCCAAAGGGTGATCCAGGTGCTGTCGGACCGCAGGGGCCGCGCGGCAATCCGGGTCCCATGGGCCCGCAGGGTGACAGGGGTCCGGCCGGCCCGAAAGGAGACGCCGGTCCTGTAGGGCCAGCAGGCCCCAAAGGGGATAAAGGTGAACCTGGCGAACGTGGGCCAGCCGGAGAACAAGGCCCGATGGGTGAACAAGGCTTTGCTGGGGAAAGAGGCCCACAAGGCCCGCAAGGGGATATGGGCTGTCCCGGTCCGCAAGGCGAACAAGGGCCGCAAGGTGAACAGGGTCCACAGGGCGAGCGAGGGCTACAGGGCGAAAAGGGTGATACCGGTCCGCAGGGCGCAACCGGTGCTACACCCACCGTAACCGTTGGAACGGTAACTGCCGGTGATACAGCGGGCGTTTTGGCAAATGAGACCGATACCGGCATATCTCTGGATTTCGTCCTCCCCGCCGGCCCTGCCGGTCCACAGGGCGCAAAGGGTGAGGCTGGTGAAAAGGGTGATACCGGTCCGCAGGGCGCAACCGGCGCTACACCCACCGTAACCGTTGGAACGGTAACTGCCGGTGATACAGCGGGCGTTTTGGCAAATGAGACCGACACCGGCATATCTCTGGATTTCGTCCTTCCCGCCGGCCCTGCCGGTCCACAGGGCGCAAAGGGTGAGGCTGGTGAAAAGGGCGATACCGGTCCGCAGGGCGCAACCGGCGCTACGCCCACCGTAACCGTTGGAACGGTAACTGCCGGTGATACAGCGGGCGTTTTGGCAAATGAGACCGACACCGGCATATCTCTGGATTTCGTCCTTCCCGCCGGCCCTGCCGGTCCGCAGGGCGTAAAAGGTGAGGCTGGTGAAAAGGGCGATACCGGTCCGCAAGGCGCAACCGGTGCTACGCCCACCGTAACCGTTGGAACGGTAACTGCCGGTGATACAGCGGGCGTTTTGGCAAATGAAACCGATACCGGCATATCTCTGGATTTCGTCCTCCCCGCCGGCCCTGCCGGTCCGCAGGGCGCAAAGGGCGAGGCTGGTGAAAAGGGCGATACCGGTCCTGCACCAGCCATTGAAATAGCAGAGGACACCGTCACCTCTTATAAATTGCGTTTTAAAACCTCCGCGCAGGATATTGTGAGCCCCAATTTGCGTGGCACCTCCATCACGTATAATGCCGACCTGTCCAAAGCCGGCAGTACGACGGAAGTTCCTCTTGACGCGCTAACTTTGTCAGCGGAGTATGTTTCAGCCGATGCAATACGGTTATCGATCCGCCCAAAAGAGACCGGCACTTCAGTGCTGGCAGATATACGCCGCGTCAGCATCTACGACGGAGGTGTATTTGATATTCAAACGAATGACAATACGACCATTACTACGCGTATGGTGCTGGACGATACGCTTTTCAGCCACTCTCGCGAAATGCACTGGATGAACATTCGGATTCAGAACCCATCTACCGGCCTGTGGTCCATGTGTGTAGTACGCACCTTCTGTTCGCTGAATGGAAGCCGCACTTCGATTTGCGTTGACTGGCTATATACAGGCGTATCTTTTAAGTAAGGCAAGTAGAGCCGTGAAATCAGGCGGCTCTACTGGTTGAAACAAAAAGCTCTGCCAGTATGTTGGCAGAGCTTTTTGTTTTTCCTACTAAAGCAGTTCCATCTTGGAGTCCGCTTCGGTGATGGGGCGCAGCGGTCTGCACGGCACGCCGACAGCAAGGTAGCCCGCTGGAATATCCTTTGTCACCACACTGCCCGCGCCGATGACCGCTCCATCACCAATCGTCACACCGCCCAGCACCACAGCGTTCGCTGCGATCCAAACATCGTTTCCAATATGGATATCTTCTGCATATTCGGACATGGAAACATGCCCATCCGGATAGCGCATGCTGGTACGTTCCGCTGCAATCAGCGGGTGGTTGGTCGCCATGAGTGAAACGTTCGGTCCAAGCATCACATTATCGCCGATATAAATGCGCGCGTCATCCATCACGGTTAGGTTAAAATTGCAGAAAAAGTTTTCCCCAATAAAGGTATGCGAACCATAGTTGAACTGAATCGGCCCCTGAAAATAATATTTTTCCCCGATCGCGCCGATAAACTCACGCACGACCGGCAGCCGCGCCGCATCATACTCGTCCATCTGATTGAACCGCTGGCACAGGATATGCGCCTTATGCTTGATATCCCGCAGTTCCCTAGTACGCGCGTCGAACAGTTTGCCCGCAAAAATCTTTTCCTCTTCCGTCATCTGTTACCGCCTCCAAAACAGTCCTTTTGTCTGCGGCCGCCCGTTCAGTCGAGCGCCTTTTTCAGCTCCTCCACCTTATCGGTCTGCTCCCACTTGACGCCCAGCTCCTCGCGCCCCATGTGGCCATAGGCGGCGAGCTGCTTGTAGATCGGCCGGCGCAGGTCAAGCGTTTCGATCAGTGCCGCCGGACGCAGGTCGAACACGCGGCGCACGGCCTCGGCCAGCCGGCCCTCGTCAACCGCACCCGTTCCGAACGTTTCCACCATGATGGATACCGGCTCCGCTACGCCGATCGCATAGGCCAACTGTAGCTCGCAGCGCCGCGCCAGCCCCGCTGCGACGATATTCTTCGCTACCCAGCGCGCGGCATACGCCGCGGAACGGTCCACCTTGGTCGGGTCCTTGCCGGAGAACGCGCCGCCGCCGTGCCTGCCGATGCCGCCGTAGGTATCGACGATGATCTTCCGTCCGGTCAGGCCGGAGTCTCCCTGCGGGCCGCCGATGACAAAGCGGCCAGTCGGGTTGATATAGTATCTGGTGTTTTCATCCAGCAGATGACTCGGGATGACCGGACGGATCACCTGCTCAACCATGTCCTTGCGGATTTGCTGGAGGGACACCTCGGGGCTGTGCTGGGTGGAAAGCACAACGGTATCGACCCGCACCGGCTGCCCATCTTCATCATATTCGACCGTGACCTGGCTTTTGCCATCCGGCCGGAGGTAGTCGAACATGCCGTTCTTGCGCACCTCGGCCAGACGCTTGGCCAGCTTATGCGCCAGCGAGATGGGCAGCGGCATCAGCTCGGGTGTTTCATCGCACGCGTAGCCGAACATCATCCCCTGGTCGCCCGCGCCGATGGCGAGGTCCGCGTCAGCCGCGCCCGCTTTGCGCTCCAGCGAGCTATCCACGCCCAGAGCGATGTCGGGCGACTGCTCATCGATCGAGGTCAGCACCGCGCAGGTGTCGCAGTCAAAGCCGTACTTGGCGCGGTCGTAGCCGATCTCCCGAATCGTGTCGCGCACGACCCTGGGGATATCCACATAGCAGGTCGTGGAGATCTCGCCCATGACCTGTACCATGCCGGTCGTGCAGGTCGTTTCGCAGGCCACGCGCGCGTACGGGTCGCTCGTTAAGATTTCGTTAAGGATTGCGTCCGAAATCTGGTCGCAGATCTTGTCCGGATGCCCCTCCGTGACGGATTCCGATGTAAAAAAATGATGTGCCATAGCGATTTTATTCCTTTCTGCATTTTTCGGGAGAGCAACAAAAAACGCTCCCTTTTGGGAGCGAAAAGTGCGTTTTGCCCCCTCATCTTTCGTGTTCATACGCCGGATTTGGCACCTTACGCATGGATTTGCGCAGGTTGCCGGGTTTCACAGGGCCGTTCCCTCCACCGCTCTCGATAAGGAAATTTATTCATTTACGCAGTCTATTTTATATAAAAATACGCGCTTTGTCAAGGCGTATTTTCGGCAGCCCCGCACCTTTACAGTGGATTGACATTTCTCCCATGCGCGTATATATTAAATAAGTAAGATTGCGGTCTTGCGGCGGCTTTCCCCCATTTATACCAGTTCAGGAAAGCATTTCCCAGCGAAAACCCCTGTTTTCTGCAACGCAGAACGCATCTTGCCGCAATTTTCCATGCGTCTTGCGGCGCATTGTTTTTTACACGGGAGAAAAAGGATACTTATGAATGTAAACGTAGGAATCGACATCGGCTCGACGACCGTTAAGATCGTTGTCGTGCGCGATGGGGAGATTATCCACAAACATTATGAGCGCCACTTTTCCAAGGTGCGCGAAAAGGCTGTCGAGCTTGTGACAAATGCCCGCAGCCTGATCGGTGAGGACGCCGTTATCCACTGCGCGATCACCGGCTCGGCTGGCCTCGGCGTTGCCAAGGCGTCGGGTATCGACTTTGTGCAGGAGGTATTCGCCACCCGCAAGGCGGTCGGCGTCCATGTCCCGCAGGCCGACGTGGTTATCGAGCTGGGCGGCGAGGATGCGAAGATCGTTTTCCTGACCGGCCAGCTGGAGGAGCGCATGAACGGCTCCTGCGCCGGCGGCACGGGCGCTTTCATCGACCAAATGGCGATCCTGCTTGACGTGACGCCCACCGAACTGGACGAACTGGCGCAGGGCGCGGAGCGTATCTATACTATCGCTTCCCGCTGCGGTGTGTTCGCCAAGTCGGATATCCAGCCGCTGCTCAATGAGGGCGCACGCAAGGAGGATGTTGCCGCCTCCATTTTCCAGGCGGTCGTTAACCAGACGGTCGCGGGGCTTGCGCAGGGGCGCGAGATCAAGGGGGACGTCCTCTTCCTCGGCGGTCCGCTGTTTTTCTTCAAATGCCTGCAGCGACAATTCCAGAAAACCCTGCAGCTCGACGACGACCATGCGCATTTTCCGGCGCTCGCCCCCTATGCTATCGCGGCGGGCGCGGCGGAATATGCCAAAGACACCCGCTCCACCTATTCCGTCGATTCCCTGCTGGAAGCGCTGGAAAAGGCCGCGGCCGCGCCTCTGGTGGCCCAATACTTGCCGCCGCTGTTTGAAAACGATGAGCAATACCAGGCCTTCAAGCGCCGCCACGGGGTACACGACGTAATGACGGAAAACGTGACCGTTTATCAGGGCGACGCTTATCTGGGCATCGATTGCGGTTCAACAACTACCAAATTGGTATTAATCGGTGAAGACCATCAGATCCTGTTCCACCATTACCAGTCCAATAAGGGCAATCCGGCCGACGTGATCCGCGAGCAGCTCACCAAGCTCTATGAGCTGTGCGGCGACCGCGTGCATATCGTGTCCAGCGCAGTCACGGGCTACGGCGAGGCGCTCATCCAGAACGCCTTCGGCGTGGATTTCGGCCTGGTCGAAACGGTCGCGCACTTCCGCGCGGCGCGCCACTTCTGTCCGGACGTGGACTTCATCATCGATATCGGCGGGCAGGATATCAAATGCTTCAAGATCCGCAACAAATGCATTGATAATATTTCGCTCAACGAGGCCTGCTCGTCCGGCTGCGGCTCGTTCATCGAAACCTTTGCCCGCTCGATGGGCTATTCAATCGAGGAATTCTGCAAGCTCGGCCTGTTCGCCCAGCACCCGATCGACCTTGGCTCGCGCTGCACGGTATTCATGAACTCGTCGGTCAAGCAGGCGCAGAAGGACGGCGCGGGCATCGACGCGATCTCGGCCGGCCTGTCGGTTTCGGTCGTCAAAAACGCGCTGTACAAGGTCATCCGCGCTCACTCGCCGGATGACCTCGGCCAGCACATCGTGGTGCAGGGCGGCACCTTCCTCAACGACGCCATCCTACGCTCGTTCGAGCAGGAGATCGGCCGCGACGTGACCCGTCCCGCGATCTCCGGCCTGATGGGCGCATACGGCGCCGCGCTGCACGCCAAGGACAACCGTCCCGCTAAAACCACGCTGATTGGCATGGACGTGCTTTCCCATTTCCGCCACACGGTCAAATCCGCGCGCTGCGGCCTGTGCGAGAACCACTGCAGCCTGACGGTCAACGATTTCGGCGGCGGGCGGCGGTTCATCTCGGGCAACCGCTGCGAACGGCCGCTCGGCGGCACAAAGAAGGCCGAGCTGCCCAACCTGTATAAATGGAAGCTCGAAAAGCTCAAGAGCATGGGCGAGCCGAGCGGTAAGCCCATGCCGAATGGCACAATCGGCATCCCGTTCGGCCTGAATATGTATGAGCTGCTGCCGTTCTGGACCACATTCCTGCGCGCGCTCGGCTTTGAAACCGTACTGTCCGACGTATCCACGCGCGATATGTATATGCGCGGGCAGCACTCCATCCCGTCGGACACGGTCTGCTATCCGGCCAAGCTGATGCACGGGCATATCGAAAACCTGCTCGACAAGGGTGTGGACGCGATTTTCTATCCCTGCATGACCTATAACATCGACGAGGGCCGCGCCACCAACTGCTACAACTGTCCGGTTGTGGCCTATTATCCCGAGCTGCTCAAGGCCAACGTGAGCGCGCTGCAGGACTTTGACTTTATGATGCCGTATTTTGAACTGACCGAACCCAAGCGCTTTGTCCAGCAGGCGGTCAAGTACTTTTGCGGGAAATACCCCAGACTGAAGAAAAAGCAGGTGGCCGCTGCGTCCCAGGCCGCGTATCAGGCGCTGGCGGACTATTATGCACAGATCCGCATCGAGGGGCAGAAGGCCATCGCCTACGCGGACACGCACGGGCTGGATATCGCGGTCATCGCAGGCCGGCCGTACCACGTCGATCCTGAGATCAACCACGGCATCGACCAGCTCATTGCTTCATTCAACATGGTTATCGTGTCCGAGGACGCGGTCTGGCAGCTTGCCAAGGTACCGGAGGTCCATGTGCTCAACCAGTGGACCTACCATTCCCGCATGTACGGCGCGGCGAAGTATGTCACACGCAAGGAAAACGCGCAGCTCATCCAGCTCGTATCGTTCGGCTGTGGCATCGATGCGATCACAACGGACGAAATGCGCGCTATTTGTGAAGACGGCGGCAAAATCTATACACAGCTTAAAATTGACGAGATCAGCAACCTGGGCGCGGCCAAAATCCGCATCCGCAGCATGCTGGCCGCAGTAGAGGAGGGCAGAAAGCTTGCAGAACAACAACATATCAGCTAACCCTCCGGAGCGGCCGCGGTTCACTGAGGAAATGCGCAAGGATTATACCATCCTGGTACCCAACATGCTGCCAGTCCAGCTCGGCTTGATGTGCCGCCTGATGAAAAACTACGGCTACAACATGGAGCTGCTGCATACCGAAGGCCCGAACATCGCGGAGCAGGGTCTGCGCAACGTGCATAACGACACCTGCTATCCGGCCCTGCTGGTCATCGGCCAGCTGCTGGACGCGATCGAATCCGGCAAGTATGACATCCATAAGGTCGCGCTCATTCTACCGCAGACGGGCGGCGGCTGCCGCGCCTCCAACTATATCCATTTGCTGCGTAAGGCGCTGGATAAAAACGGATACGGGTTTATTCCCGTCATATCGCTCAACTTCGCTGGACTCGAGGCGGACATCAACCCCGGCTTCAAGCTGACCAAAACTATGGTCATGCAGATCGCCTACGCGCTGCTGATCGGCGATCTGATCATGATGGTCGCCAACCAGTGCCGCCCTTATGAATGCGTTCCCGGCTCGACCGATAAGGCGATCGACATCTGCATGAGCGCGGTCACCTCGCGCTTTACCAGCGACCGCATCATCCGCTACGGCGAAGTCAAGCACCTGTACCGGTATGTGCTGCAGGTTTTCGGCAAGATCAAGCTGGACAAATCGCAAAAAAAGAAGATGGTCGGCATCGTGGGCGAGATTTATGTCAAATTCTCCCCGCTCGGCAACAACCAATTGGAAGCGTTTTTGCTCTCCGAGGGCTGCGAGCCTGTCCTCCCCGGTCTGATGGACTTCTGTATGTACTCAGTCTACAACTCGGTCATCGACCATGAGCTATACGGCCGCTCGGGGGCGCGCGCCGCGACCTATAAGGTGATTTACCAGTTCCTGCTCAGCAAGCAGGCGGATATCATCCGCCTGATGAAGCGGGACGGCAACTTCCGCCCGCCCATGCCGTTTGAAGAGGTGCGCAAAAAAGCGCTCGACATCATCGGGCCGGGCGTAAAAATGGGCGAAGGCTGGCTGCTGCCCGCCGAGATGGTCGAGTTGATTACCGAGGGCGTGACCAATATCGTTTGCACCCAGCCGTTCGGCTGCCTGCCCAACCACATTGCCGGCAAAGGGATGATCCGAAAAATCCGAGAACTGTATCCGCAGGCGAACATCGTCGCGGTCGATTACGACCCCGGCGCGTCAAAAATAAACCAAGAGAACCGCATCAAGCTGATGCTATCCTCCGCCGAATAACCCTGATACGACCGAAAAATGCCGCTGACGCGGCGTTTTTCTTTTTTGCGCTCCGCTGCGGCGCGGGGTTTTGCCGCGCTCCGGATGTCACGCCGCCCCCCCGCCGCATAGCATGAAGTAACCGCCCTTTCCCTGCGGAAAGCGCGGCCAAATCCTAAATAGGGAATGATAGCATGAACCATGAAACCTTTTTCCCGCTGCCCGACCTGCCGGAAGGGATGGGCGCGCGCGTGCGCACGTTACACCTCTCGGGCGGAATGCGCCGCCGCCTGCAGGATCTCGGCCTGGTTGACGGGACGCGGGTGACCTGCATACAGCGCGCCGCCGCGGGTGATCCCACCGCCTACCTGATCCGCGGCGCGGTCATCGCCCTGCGGAAAAGCGACGCCGCACAGATCGAAGTCGGGGTGGTCCCTTGAGGCAGCGCACCGGAGCGCCGGTGGTCGCGCTGGCCGGCAACCCGAACGTAGGCAAATCGACGGTGTTCAACGCGCTCACCGGCAGCCGCCAGCACACTGGGAACTGGAGCGGCAAAACCGTTGCAAACGCATACGGCGTGATGCGCTGCGGCGATACAGGCCTGACGCTGGTCGACCTGCCCGGTACTTATTCCCTGCGCGCCCGCTCCTCTGAGGAGCGCGTTGCCCGCGATTTCCTCGCCTCCGGCGATGCGGACGCAGCCATCCTTGTTGCGGACGCGACCTGCCTGGAACGCAATCTGATTTTGGTCCTGCAGGTACTCGAGGTCATGCCGAACGCCGTACTCTGCCTCAATCTGATGGATGAAGCGCGCAAAAAGCGTATCCGAATCAACACCGAAGCCCTGCAGCGCGAGCTGGGCATTCCAGTCGTCCCCTGCGCTGCGCGGCGCGGACGCGGCCTGCCGCAGCTCACGCAGGCGGTATGCTGCGTGCTGGAAAACGATTCGTCCGGTCCGGTCGCTGCGATCCGCTATCCGGATGTGATCGAAAACGCGCTGCAGCGGGTGGGCGGTACACGCGGCGAAGCGCTTGCCACGCTCGCGCTGCACCCGCCCGGCGGCCTGACCGGACAGCAATTCGACGACATGGTAACCGCCGCGGCCGCGCTGCGCGCGGAGGAGATCGCCCTCACCTGTGTCCAGGTACCGGAGGCTGCCTGCGCCCGCGACCGGCAGCTCGACCGCATCCTGATGAGCCGCCGCCTGGGAATCCCGCTCATGCTCCTCCTGCTCGCCCTGGTCTTTTATATCACCCTGTTCGGCGCAAATGTGCCAAGCGAATGGCTCGGCACGCACCTGCTGGGCCTGACCGCGCCGATCGCGGCCGGCTTGTCCGCGCTCGGGCTTCCTCCCTTTGTTGTTTCCATGCTGGCCGATGGCGTATGGCGCGTGCTGGCGACCGTCGTATCTGTCATGCTGCCGCCCATGGCGATCTTCTTCCCATTGTTCACGCTGCTGGAGGATGCCGGCTATCTGCCGCGCGTGGCCTTCCAGCTCGACCATGCGTTCCAGCGGGCGCACGCCTGCGGCAAGCAAAGCCTAAGCATGTGCTTATGGAAAAAGTGTATGCGGCCGCAGCCGCTTGACAGGCGCGGCGCCATCGCGTATATTTGATTATAACAAAAAGTTAGCAATATCTGCACTTAACAAAGAGGTTCGAGGCCTTTAATCAGATCTCAGGAGTTATAAAGAATGACAAAAATATTATTCGTGTGCCACGGCAATATCTGCCGCAGCCCCATGGCCGAGTTCGTAATGAACGACCTGCTGCAGCGCGCCGGCCTGTCCGGCTGCGCGCAAGTCGCTTCCGCTGCTGTGAGTGCGGAGGAGCTCGGCAATCCCGTCTACCCGCCAGCGCGCCGCAAGCTGGCCGAGCACGGGATACGATGTGACGGAAAAACCGCCCGCCTGCTGCAGGCGGCGGACTACCAGACCTACGACCTTCTGATCGGCATGGACCGCCGCAACCTCGAGGCGATGCGCCGCATCTGCGGCAGCGATCCTGACCATAAACTGTGCCTGCTGCTTGATTTCACCGCCCAGCCCCGCGATGTTGCCGATCCCTGGTACACCCGCGACTTTGAGCAGACCTGGCTGGATATCACAGCCGGCTGCACCGCCCTGCTCCAGACATGCTTCAGCGCGCAGACGGGACCTCTATAACCACACCCACGCCAGCCAAAGAGCGGCGGTAAAAACTTACCGCCGCTCTTTTGTATCCCCTGTTTGCCCATCCCGTGCCAGCAGCCCGCGCAGGCGGTTCCGGTTATAGACCAGGTGCAGCGTCATTGCATCCTCTGCGGCAATCGGGTCGTTTGCACGGACAGCCTCCACGATGGCACGATGCGAGCTGATCGTTTCTTCCTTCAGGCGTGCGTCCGTCAGGTCGATAAACAGATCGATCGCCCCCAGAATGATCGGCTCCAGATTCGGAATCACCACATTGCCGCTCAGCTTGCCGAGCTTGGCATGGAACGCGGCGTCCTCCTGCGTGTGCCGCGCGCCGGCAGCATACCGCTGCTCGACGGCCAGCGCCAGCGCGGCCAGCTCGTCCGCCTGCGCGGGGGTAGCGCGCAGCGCGGCCAACGCGGCAACACGGGGCTCGAGCATCATGCGGAACTCCACCAAGTCGGCAGCCAGCTTCTGTTTATCACGGATAAAAGTGAAGCCCAGCGGATCGTCCGATACGCCGGTGTTCCCGCTGACGAACACCCCCGCCCCCTGCCGCGCCTCCAGGATATTGCGCGAGGACAGCATGCGCACCGCTTCCCGCAGCGTGCTGCGCCCCACTCCCAGCAGGCCGGACAGTTCCCTTTCGTTGGGCAGCCGGTCCCCCTGCTCCAGCCCTCTGTCCACGATATATGCGATCAGCGCGTCCGCTGTCTGGCCGGCCAGCGACCGGTTATCCTCCGCCATGGTGCCGCCTCCTTTCCTGTCTCTATTGTATCCCAACCGACCGGCGCGCGCAAGCACTTCCCAGCATTTCCTCCCCAAATCATCAGATATATTCCATCTTCTTTATTTTTTGTTTGTGTTATTTTCCCGATTTTTTGTTTTATTATTGACTTGTCCTACTGGAAGCGCCTATAATAAGCTTAAAGTCATCAGATGAATTTGATGGGTGCGTAAAACAATCAGGCAAAACACGTTTGAGAGAAAAGGAGCGGAACTGGTATGATAAGTCAGGAGATTCGCAAGCTCGCGCCGGAGCAGGACCCGCTGCGCATGGGCATGGGCTGGACGGTGGAGGATCTGTCCAAGCCCCAGATCATGATCGAGAGCACATTCGGCGACAGCCACCCGGGCAGCGCTCATCTGCTTGAGCTGGTTGACCGCGCGGCGGATGGCGTCAAGCAGGCGGGCGGCCGGCCCGCCCGCTATTTTGCCACGGATATCTGCGACGGTATGGCGCAGGGGCATGACGGCATCAACTATTCGCTCGCCTCGCGTGACACGATCTGCAGCATGATCGAGATACACGCGGGCGCGACGCCGTTTGACGGCGGTATTTTTGTGGCCTCCTGTGACAAGGCGGTACCCGCGCACCTGATGGGGATCGGCCGCGTCAATATGCCTTCCATCCTGGTCACGGGCGGCGTCATGGATGCGGGTCCCGACCTGCTGACGCTCGAACAGATCGGCAAATACAGCGCCATGTGCCAGCGCGGCGAGATCACCGAGGAACAGCTCACCTATTACAAGCAGCACGCCTGCCCCTCCTGCGGCGCGTGCTCGTTCATGGGTACCGCCTCCACCATGCAGGTCATGGGCGAGGCGCTCGGCCTGATGCTGCCCGGTTCGGCGCTCATGCCCGCCACCTGCGAGGACCTGCGCGACGTTGCGCGCCGCGCGGGCGAGCAGGTCATGCGTCTTGCGCAAGCCGGTCTCAAGCCGCGCGATATCGTCACGCGCGAGTCGTTCGAGAACGCCATCATGGTGCATGCGGCGATCTCCGGCTCCACCAACTCGCTCATCCATATGCCTGCGATTGCGCATGAGTTCGGCATCGAGCTGGACGCCGAGCTGTTTGACCGCATGCACCGCGGCGCGCATTATCTGCTCGATATCCGTCCGGCGGGCAAGTGGCCGGCGCAGTATTTCTATTACGCGGGCGGCGTGCCGCGCATCATGGAGGAGATCAAGTCCATGCTGCACCTCGACGCGATGACCGTCACCGGCAAAACGCTGGGCGAAAACCTGGAAGAGTTGCGCGCCAACGGCTTCTATGACAAGTGCGACGAATACTGCGCCGCGCACGGCGTGACCCGCGACGACGTTATTCACCCATTTGACAAGGCGATCGGCACGGACGGCGCGATCGCGATTCTTAAGGGCAACCTCGCGCCCGAAGGGGCGGTCATCAAGCATACGGCCTGCCCCAAGGAGATGTTCCAGGCGACGCTGCGCGCCCGCCCATTCGACAGCGAGGAAGAGGCGATCGACGCGGTCCTGACCCACAAAATCCAGCCCGGCGACGCGGTGTTCATCCGCTACGAAGGCCCCAAGGGCTCCGGCATGCCTGAAATGTTCTACACCTCGGAGGCGATTTCGTCCGACAAGGAGCTTGGTCGCTCGATCGCCCTGATCACGGACGGACGCTTCTCCGGCGCGTCCACCGGCCCGTCCATCGGCCACGTTTCGCCCGAGGCGGCCAGCGGCGGCCCGATCGCGCTGGTCGAGGAGGGCGACCTTATCCGCATCGATATCCCCGCGCGCGTGCTTGCGATCGTCGGTGTGAACGGCGAGGAAAAAACGCCCGCCGAAATGGAGGCAATCCTGGCCACGCGCCGCGCCAAGTGGCAGCCGAAGCCGGCGAAATACACCTCCGGCGTGCTCAAGATCTTCTCCGAGCACGCGGTATCCCCCATGCAGGGCGGTTACATGAAATAACGCGCAAACAGGCTTTCCCAACCGCCTGCGGCGACCAGCCGCAGGCGGTTTTCCTGTCCGCGCGGCAATGTTAAGCACGCTTAAAATGTTCGCTAAGCCTTCGCAAGAGCCGTTGAACCGCGTGCTATGCTCTGCAAATTTATGCTGAAAAAGTTTATCTATAACTATCGCGATCAAGGCTTGTACTTTAAGCCTTACTGTGATTATACCTACTTATTCGTCTGATACACGCTCGAAACAATCCGCAATGTCCCGATTCCGTCCTATAAAAACGGCCGGCCTGCTATATAGTATCCTTAAAAGCGCTCCGGCACGGTCCCTGCGTGTCGAAGCGCTTTTTCGTGTTATTATGTGGAGTTATGCCGCGTCCTGCAGCTTCTGTGCGGCGCGGTATCCCTCCGCCACAACGACCGAACCTGCCGAATTACCCAGTACCATGACCGCCATGGACAGCCACGCCTGCCCGCTGTCCCACACGCCGGCCAGCGAATAATAAAACATATTGGCAACACAGTGCTCAAAGCCGGAAAGGATGAACACTGCAACGGCCAAAAATACCGCAGCGTATTTGCCCAGCGCAAGCTCAAAAACGCCAAACCCATTCACGCCAATGTACATCAGCACGCCGCAGAACACCGCTAGGATAAAAACGCTGACCGGCTCGTCCTGCAGCTTTACCGCACTCAACTCAGCCGCGCGTCCAACCAGATTTGCCGCTGCGCGCGTCTGCCGAAGCAGCAGCGCTGTGCCGAATGCGCCCGCAAAATTTCCCGCAAGCGTCAGCAGCAGCTTCGCGGCATAGTCGTGTCCGCCGCGGAACAGATACCCGATCTTGCCGGTATACAGCCACAGCCGCATGGAAACCACAAAAAACAATCCGATGCTGAACAGCGAAGCGCCGACCACCTTGCTGTCCACCGATAAATATACCGTCCCGCCAACCGAGATCATCATGCCGGCCAAAACGCCGGACAGCAGTATCCCCATATACGCCCTTGCACCGCCTGTTTTCTTATCCATATCCGTCGTCCCTTTTCTCTGTTTCGTTTTTTATTCATGCTAACCTTTTCGAAAGCAAATAAATTCAGGTAAAATCAAAATTTATGATTTTATACCGCCATATCATAAAGATAAAATTCCAATTCGCCTTTTTGTCCTTTCATATGGACAAGGTGTTTGTACTGCTGTTGGCGTACCATGCCCTGATGCTCATAAAATCCGAAATTACAGCTTGTATCGGTATAAAGATAGAAATCGCTAATACTCCGGCTTTCCATATAGGCTAATAAACAGCGGAACAGCATTTTCCCGATCCCAAGCCCTCTATATTCGGGGGACAGGGCAAACAGGGCAAGCTCCCCTTTATAGTCTTTGCTGCACTGTCTTAAGAGCCGGTTGTCTATATCGTCCACATTCTTATAGAAATTCAGTATTTCACGCCCCTCTTTAGAAATCAGCAATCCGCATAATGCGGATATTTGGCGCAGGCGATATTTCGGCGGACAGTGATGTTTTTCTATATCCTTTCCCAAAATCAGTCCCACAGGAACACCGTTGACTTCCGCAACTCGCGTATAGGTCTGATTTGTCAAACAGGTTGCAAGATAGACTTTTGCAAGCTTACGAGCTGTCTTTGGGGTTGCAAATCTGTCATAATTCCATGTTTTTCTTATCACATCTTCCAATGCTGGTACATCTTCTTTCTTTAACTCTCTTAATTTTATGTTATTTTCCATATCCGGTCAAACCCCTTTCCTTTTGCTTTCATTTGGCATATACTTATCATAAACTATACAGTAAGTGTAATGTCAACGAGGTAATTTATGGAAAATAAAACCATACGGCTTACAACCGCACAGTTCGCAGAATTACACAATGTCAATAAAAGGACGTTGCATTATTACGATTATATCGGTTTGTTTTCTCCACGCTACAAGGGGGAGAACGGATATCGATATTATGACTATTCACAGAGCATAGATTTTGAATATATCCGTATGCTGAAAGAACTCAATCTGAGCATTGCGGAGATCAAAGCATTTATCCATTCCTTTGACGAACAGAAATTCCTTGAAATTGTTTCTGTCAAGCAACGGGAAATTGATGCGGAAATCCGAAAGCTGAAAGCGGTCAAGTCTGTTCTAAGCCAGAAAAAAGAACATCTTTTACTTTGCCAGCAAATCAGCGATATCCATATAGAAATAGTTTATCTGAAAAAAGAATATCTGTTGACCGTCCCTTATGAATTTGAGGAGGATAACCTTATCAAAGTCTTTACATATGTTCAAAGTATCTGGCCGCCAGAACAGTATCGCTCAGGCGTAGGGAGCTATATCTCTCTATATAAGCTTCAGGAGGGACAATTTGACAAATATGACGGCTTATATACGGTGATAATGGAACATAAAAAGCAAAGCGGTTTTATGATAAGGCCAAAGGGAGCGTATCTGTGCGGCTATCTAAAAGGTGGATGGGACAGACTTCCTGAATTATATAAAAAAATGCTAAATTATGCCAACGAACACAATCTACAGCTTACAGGATATTCCTTTGAGCGCGAGCTTACAGACTATATGATTGCCAACGAAAAAGAATACATGACGCAGGTTCTGATTAAGATTGCAGATTAGACTTGATACATATTATATCAAATCAAAATGTGTCTGACAAACCATACGCTGTGCAACCCCTGCCGCCCAATCTGACATATAAAAATAAAAACGGATATCTTGTCGTATTTCGGCAAATAAAGCTCTTGTAAAGTGCGAAAGATTTGTTACAATTAATTTGTATGCGGCGCGGTCGTGGCATTCGGGCGCGCGTCCGCCGCAGACAGGGGGAAACCAGCCACAAAAACCGCGGGCCGCACCGCCCGCACCAAAGAAGGAGGAAGCATGAGCAAAATAGAACCGTATATCACCAGCATTCCGGATTTTCCCGAACCGGGCGTGATCTTCCGCGACATCACCACCGCCATCGGCAGCGCGGACGGTCTGCAGCTTTCGGTCGACGAGATGGCCGCGCTGCTCGAGGGGGAGCCGTTCGATGTGGTCGCGGGTCTGGAATCCCGCGGCTTCCTGTTCGGTATGCCAATCGCGTACAAACTGCACAAGCCGTTCATCCCCATCCGCAAGGAGGGCAAGCTGCCCCGCGAGACAGTCGGGGCGACCTACAGCCTAGAGTACGGCACCGCCACAATCGAGGTCCATAAGGACGATATCAAGCCCGGCATGCGTGTCGTCCTGATCGACGACCTGATCGCGACCGGCGGCACGCTGGAGGCGGCGGCGCATCTGTTGGAGCAGCTCGGCGCAAAGGTCGTCAAGATCGTCTGCCTGCTGGAGCTGAAGGGCCTGCATGGGCGCGACCGTCTGAAAGACTATCCGCTGGCGACCGTCGTATCCTACGACGGCAAATAAGAAAGGGAAACCAGAGAAAGAAAAGGGGCTGAAAAACAAAATGTTGGAAAGAGTATTCAAGCTGTCCGATAATAAGACCACCGTCCGGACCGAGGTCATGGCCGGCGTCACCACGTTTATGACCATGGCGTATATCCTCGCGGTCAATCCAAGCATTCTCGGTTCGACCGGCATGGACCCGACCGCCGTCCTGCTCGCTACCGCGCTGGCTTCGTTCATCGGCACGGTGTGCATGGCGCTGATGGCCAACCTGCCGTTTGCCCTGTCCGCCGGCATGGGCTTGAACGCTTTTATGGCGTATACGGTCGTTGCCGGTTACGGCTACAGCTGGCAGGTCGCGCTGCTCGCCGTCTTTGTCGAGGGTCTGATCTTTGTCGTCCTCTCGCTGACCAATGTGCGCGAGGCGATCTTCAATGCGATCCCGCTGACGCTCAAACGCGGCGTTTCCGTGGGCATCGGCCTGTTCATCGCCTTTATCGGCCTACAGAACGCGGGGCTGTCCGTGGATTCCTCCACGCTCGTTACCATCACCAGCTTTACGGATAACTTCCATACCGCTGGCATCTGCGCGCTGCTCGCGCTGGTCGGCCTGTTTATCACCGCCGTGCTGTATATCCATCAGGTCAAGGGCGCTATCCTGTTCGGCATCCTGCTGACCTGGATCATTGGCATGGCCTGTCAGGGGGTCGGCCTGTATGTTCCAGACGCGGAAGCGGGCTTCTACTCCCTGTTCCCCGCGTTTGGCATGACCGATTTCACCAAGCTCGGCCTGACGTTCGGCCAGTGCTTCAACGTGGACTTCAGCACGGTCGGCATCATCAATTTTATCGTTGTGATCTTCTCGTTCCTGTTTGTAGATATCTTCGATACCCTGGGTACGCTGATCGGCGTTGCCACCAAGGCGGATATGCTGGATAAGGATGGTAAGCTGCCCCGCATCAAGCCCGCCCTGCTGTCCGACGCAATTGCGACCTCCGCCGGCGCGGTACTCGGCACCTCGACCACGACGACGTTCGTCGAATCCGCCTCCGGCGTTGCGGTCGGCGGCCGTACCGGCCTGACCGCCCTCGTCACCGCCGGCCTGTTCCTGGTATCCACCCTGTTCGCGCCGATTTTCACCGCGATCCCCTCGTTCGCCACCGCGCCCGCGCTCATCATGGTCGGCTTCCTGATGGTTGGCACGGTGACGGAAATCCGCTTCGATCTGGACAACCTGACCGATGCCATTCCGGCTTACCTCGCCATTCT
>NZ_JAOQJE010000005.1:0-39469 GCF_025567315.1 Agathobaculum ammoniilyticum | reverse complement strand
AGAAAACGGAAAGAGATCGAGAGCTTCTGCCGTTTGGCCCTACCCCTTTCTGTTTTTTCGTATGTACCTTGCCCTACTTCGATCCGCCCGATCAGTTCAAAGAGCAACGGCGGCGTCAACTCGTCGATATCCTTATACTGGCGGATCAGGGCGCGCAGATGCTCCTGCTGCTGCCACAGGCCCGCATCTCCGGCATCCGGCTGCAACGCATCGCGCTGTTTTTGCAGCTGGGCCGTTTTCTGTTCGTATCTTTCGAGCAGCGGATAGAAATTTGTCCCTCCTATCCTGCCCGCTGAACGATCCTCATAAAGCTGTGCGACCAGGCGCTGCATACGGGCCAGTTCCTGATCCAGCCACTCCCGCTCGCGTCCGGCTTCCTGTTCCCGCTCGGCCAACCGCAGGCGGCGGTTCAGGCGTTCAAACAGGTCGTCGCATTCCTTCTCGGACAGACAGGCATACCGGCGCACCGCCTCCAGCACGCAGCGATACAGGCTCTCATACGCGATAAAATGATTAGAGCAGGCCGATGTGCCGTGCAGCTTGTATGCGCCGCAGGCCAGATTCGCGGCCGAACCCTTTTTCCGCGTACCGAC
This sequence comes from Agathobaculum ammoniilyticum, assembly GCF_025567315.1. Taxonomy (NCBI): domain Bacteria; kingdom Bacillati; phylum Bacillota; class Clostridia; order Eubacteriales; family Butyricicoccaceae; genus Agathobaculum; species Agathobaculum ammoniilyticum. Next base: position 38,876 of record NZ_JAOQJE010000005.1, on the reverse strand, counting down.
CGTGGACATGGCCTTGCCGCAGTCCATACAAAACGCCAGGCCCGAAAAGAGATTTTCAAACGTCCCTTTCCGGCCACAGCGGCGGGACGCGCGCTGGTGCTGTACCGTCTCAAAGGTCTGCACCGAGACCAGCGGCTCATGCCGTTCCGGTACAACGATCCATTCCTCCGGCTGCTTTTCCCGCGTTTTCTTACTCTTGAAGCTGATCTTATCCGTCTTCCCCTGCGCGATACAGCCCAGATAGACCGTATCCCGCAGGATCCGGCTGACACCGCCCGCAGTCCATTCCTTGTGCTTTGAGTAGCAGTCCGGATTCAGCTCAGGATGCGCCTGGCAGCGGTATAATGCGGGCGGCGGTTCCCCGCGCTCACCCAGCCTCCGCGCGATCTCCGCCGGACGGGAGCCCGCCGCCGCCCAAATAAAGATCTGCCGCACGATCTGCGCCGCATACCCGTCCGGAATCAGATGGTTTTTATCCCTGGGGTCTTTTTGATACCCATAGGGTGCGAAATTCCCGACGAATTTCCCTTCCTGCATTTTCGCGCGCAAGGCGCTGCGGATTTTCCGGCTGGTATCGCGCGCATACATCTCATTGACAACATTGCGGAACGGCGCCATATCGGTATCCGCCCGCGCGGTATCGAGCCCGTCATTGACCGCGATCAGACGCACGCCGTGTTCTGGGAACACCAGCTCTATATATCGTCCGATCTGGATATAATCGCGCCCCAAGCGGGACAGGTCCTTGACCAGCACGATGTCGAACCGGTGCTGCTCCATATCGCGCAGCATGTCCTGAAAGCGAGGGCGGTCGAAGTTCGTCCCCGGCCACCCGTCGTCTACATACTCGTCCGCCATAGAGAAGCCTTGCCGTGCGGCATACTCCCGCAGCAGGGCACGCTGGTTATGGATGCTCTCGCTCTCACCCCGGTTGGCGTCATCGCGGCTCAGCCGCAGATATAGTACCGCCCGGTTGGCGGCAATACGATCATGCAAGCGAGCCTCCTCCCTTCGTTTTCCGCCTGCGAACGGTCACGACCGCTTATGTAGCTGTTTTCTCCATTTCAAATTGTGCGGCGATCACGTTCTCCAGCAACTCCAGTAAGGTACTGCTGTGCTGTGCCGGACGCGCTTTGGGCTTGGAGTCAGTCATGCGCATACCTCCTTTTTGCATCCTTTTACTCGTACAGGTTCTTACATATCTATAATATGTATATAACACCTTCCTGATTACGGTTTTCCGCGGCAAACACAGCATTTCCCGCACTTTCTCCGCCTCTTTGCCCCAAAATAACGCTCGATGCCGTGCATGCTGGCGCTTGAGCTTGTGGCGGACTGCCTTTTTCCTGCCGGAGTGAGTCAAGCTCCTCCTTTTCACTATATAAAAAAACGAACAAAAAGTTCGCATCCACTTTTTCCCCAAGCATGTGCATGGGGTTTGGATGCAACGCCTGCGGTGTTGTCGGCTGCCGCATCATCGACTCCCCGCGCGAGCGTCTGATCGCCATGCTCACCAACTCGTTCGCCCCCTGCAACGGGCGCTTCCCGCTGCTGATCTTCCTCTGCTCGGTCTTTTTTGCCGGCAGCGCCGCCGGCGGCTCCCTGCTGCTGACCACGGTCATCGCAGGCAGCGTGCTGCTCACGCTCGCCGCCTCCCGCCTGCTCTCCGCGACGATACTGAAAGGGGTGCCCTCCTCCTTCACCCTCGAGCTGCCCCCCTACCGTGCGCCGCAGATCGGCAGGGTCATCCTGCGCAGTATATTCGACCGCACCCTGTTCGTCCTGGGTCGGGCGGCAGCGGTCGCCGCGCCCGCTGGGCTGGTGATCTGGCTGCTCGCCAATATCACGGTCGGCGGCATTCCGGTTTTCAGCCATCTGACTGCTTTCCTCGACCCCTTTGCGCGGCTGCTCGGCCTGGATGGAGTCATCCTGCTGGCTTTCGTGCTGGGCTTCCCCGCCAACGAGCTGGTCATGCCGCTGATCGTGATGGGCTATCTGGCAACCGGTACGCTTGCGGACATCGCAGACCTTGCCTCGTTCCATACCCTGTTGCTCGCCAACGGCTGGACGCTGACAACCGCGCTCTGCACGCTGTTCTTTGCCGTTGCACACTGGCCTTGCTCCACCACCTGCCTGACGATCTGGAAGGAATGCCGCAGCGTCAAATGGACGCTTGCCGCCATCGCCCTGCCCACAGTTTTCGGCTGTGCGCTGTGCTTTATCGTGCATACCGCGAGCCTTTTGCTGGGCTTTGCCTGAAAAAAACCGCCCTGTCCAGGGCGGTTTTTTTATCGGCGTTTTGGTCCGCGCCAGCGTATCAATCGCGGAATTCCAGCAGCTTATACGCAGGGAGCTCCAGCGCGTCCGCGATATCGAACAGGGTATCCATTGACGCACCTGCTGTCGCGCCCTCGATTTTCGCGATCGTGGACCGGTCCACATCGATTACCTCCGCCAGTCCTTCCTGCGTGAAATGCCGGTCCTTCCGGTAGTATGCGACATTAAGCCCGAGCTTCCTGTATTTATCGGAATGCCTGAAATCCATTCTTATCACCTCATGGTAATAAGTCTACCCATGTAATGCCCCGATAAAAATATCATGCTATTCTACTTTTGTGCGTTTACACTCACCATTTGTTGAGTTAAACTCCACAAATGCCTATTTTTATTCCACAAAAATACAAAAAAGGAGATTTTATCATCCTGCGGCACTCCCGCAGGGTCGGAACGGGAACATTTGTTTTCCCTCTGTTTTTATGCTATACTGGTTTTGTATCTCCATCATGAAACGAGGAAACCTATGGAACCGACCAAATTCGACCTGAAGTACGCGTCCATACGGCGCGCCATTATAGAGCGGCGCTTTTCTTCCCTGAACGAAAAGCAGCGCGAGGCGGTATTTGCCACCGAGGGGCCGCTGCTTATCCTTGCGGGCGCGGGTAGCGGCAAAACCACCGTGCTCATCAACCGCATCATCAATATCCTGCGCTTTGGCGAGGGGCTGGACAGCTCCTATGCGCCTGCAGGCGCCACCGAGGAGGACCTGCTGTTCCTCACCGAATACCTGACCGCCCCTCAGCCGGAAAATCGGGAACACGCGGAGCGGCTGTGCGCCATGCATCCGGCAAAGCCGTGGGAGGTCATCGCGATCACGTTCACCAACAAGGCCGCGCGCGAGCTGCGCGAGCGCCTGCAGGCCGCGCTGGGAGATGAAGAATCCGCCTCCGCCGTCTGGGCCTATACGTTCCATACCGCCTGCCTGCGCATCCTGCGGCGCCATGTCGACCTGCTCGGCTTTGAGACCGCTTTCACCATCTATGACGAGGACGATAAAAAGCGCGTCGTCACGAACGTGATGAAATCGCTCAACCTGGATACCAAAACGTTCGACCCGCGCACCGTCATGAGTATGATCAGCCGCGCCAAGGACAAGCTGATGACCCCTAGGCAGTTCCGCGCGGACGGGGCGGGCGACTACTTCCGCGAAAAGGTCGCGGAGGTGTACCAGCTTTACGAAAAAGAAATGAAAAAGGCCTGTGCGCTTGATTTCGACGACATTATCATGAAAACCGTCCTCCTGCTGCAGAGCAATCCGGATGTGCTGGAATACTACCAGCGCAAATTTCGCTATGTGCTGGTGGACGAGTATCAGGACACCAACTACGCCCAGTATGTGCTGACCAGCCTGCTGGCGGGCTATTACGAGAACATCTGCGTTGTCGGGGACGACGACCAATCCATTTACAAATTCCGGGGAGCCACCATTACCAATATTCTCGAATTTGAAAAGCAGTTCAAGGACGCGAAAACCATCCGTCTGGAACAGAACTACCGTTCGACCGGCAATATCCTGAACGCCGCCAACGAGGTCATCCGCAACAATGTCGGCCGCAAGGGCAAGGAGCTGTGGACCGACCACGGCGACGGCGCCAAGATCCACCTGCACCGCTCGGACAGCCAGGAGGGCGAGGCCGCCTACATCGCGGATACCATCCGCGAGGGAGTGGAGCAGGGACTTCGCTGGGGTGATTTCGCGGTGCTTTACCGCAACAACGTCCTGTCGGACAATATCGCGGCCGCGTTCATCCGCGCGGGCATCCCCTACCGTGTGTACAAGGGACGCGACTTCTTCTCGCGCGCCGAGGTGCGCGATATGTTCGCTTACCTGTGGGTGCTGGAAAATCCGGCGGACGAGCTGCGCCTGCGCCGCATCATCAATGTACCCGCGCGCAAGATCGGCGACAAATCGGTTGAAACGGCGGCACAGCTCGCTGTGGGAAACGGCGTGACGCTGTACGAAACGGTGTGCCACGCGTCGGACTATCCCGCCCTGTCCCGCGGCGCGGCGGCGATGGAAAAATTCGGCGAAATGATGGAAAACCTGCGGAAGCAGAAGGAGTTCCTCTCCCTTTCCGAGCTGTACGACGGGCTGCTCGACCAGACCGGCTATCTCGCCGCGTTGGAAGCCAGGGGCGGCGCGGAGGAGCAGAGCCGTATCGAGCATATCGAAGAGCTTAAATCCTACATCGTCAGCTATGAAAACGACCATGACGACGCTTCTCTTGCGGGCTTCCTTGAGGAAATGGCGCTGTACACAGACGCCGACCAGTCCGGCGAGGAGGAGGACGCGGTCCTGATGATGACCATGCACTCGGCCAAGGGGCTGGAATTTCCGGTCGTATTCCTCGCGGGCATGGAGGACGGCCTGTTTCCCGGCTTCCGCGCGATGGAGCGCGACGAGGATATGGAGGAGGAGCGCCGCCTGTGCTACGTTGCGGTGACGCGCGCCAAGGAGCAGTTGTACCTGACTTGTGCCGAACGGCGCATGCTGTACGGCCGCACTCAATACGCGCATCCCTCCCGCTTTATCGACGAGATGCCGCGCGAGCTGCTCGACAGCAACATTGTGGAGCGCCGCATGTTCCAGCAGGTCACCCAGCCCGACCCCGGGCTGTCCCGCGCGCAGGTCGCGCGGGCGCGTTATGTTTCCCCTGCCGCGGCCGCCCCCTCCTTTGCCGCTCCCGCGGCACAGCCGGCCGGTTCCCCCCTGCCCGATTTCTCCGCCGGCTGCCGCGTACGCCACAAGGCATTCGGCGATGGGATGGTCGTTTCGGTCAAGCCCATGGGCGGCGACGCGCTGCTCGAAATCGCCTTCGACCAGAAAGGCACCAAGCGGTTAATGGCAAAATCGGCCGCGCAATTTATGGAAAAACTGATATAAGGCTGGAAAAAGAGGACGGACGCGATGCGCCCGCCCTCTTTCTTTTACTAAAATTCAATAAAGTCAAATGCCACGTTCCTTTCGATCACCTGTATCAATTCGTGTGGCTCCATATCCAATGCAAATGCTATTTTAAAAATCGTATCAAGCGTCGGACTGCGCAACCCCCTCTCAATCTTACTGTAGTGCGTGCGGTCAAGAGCAGCCAAACCGCTCAGTTGTTCCTGCGTCAACCCTTTTTTCCGCCGCAGCCCCTGTATTGTTTTACCAACAGCCTTGGTATCCAGCATGAATGTACCCTCCTACTGTTTTCCATAATAGCAAGAGCTCATTTTGTTTTTGGGGTCAATTGACCTCAACCAGAAACTGTGATATAGTTTAGGTAGTAATCCAAAATCAAAACACAGAAAGGGCGAAAAAGATGAAAAAAGTATTATCACTGTTATTCTCGGGTGTCATAACGTTTTCCCTGTGTGCATGTGGACAGGGGAACTCCAGCGGTTCCCCCACAGACGAGGATCTAAACAATGCGGCTGGCAACCTCTATCTGGCTGAGGTGGCGATCGATTCTGCCGCATCACTTCTACTGGAGAACTGGACGACAACAGGAAGTGTCATGAACTGTTATTTTGATGAAAGCGCATACGAAGAGTTAAATAGCGGTTCTCTCAAAGACCGCGCCCAAAGCGTCCATGATTTCCGCAGCTACGCCAAAGATGTTATGGACGATGCCAAAACACTGCTTGGCACAGAAGGCACCGGCGACTTTTATGATGCAGCAAAAAACTACTATCTAGCTGTCAACGATTATTACAGCCTGATCTCTGCTTATCCCAGCGGCTACTCCAGGCTGACCTACTCCAGCGCCATTTCCGAAAAGAAGGGTGAATGCCAATCCGCTTTCAACGAACTGACCTTTTACACATCTGCGGATTCTGTGGAAGCAACTGAATCAGAATAACCCAAGCGGGCTGTCCCTCAACGGACAGCCCGCCTATTCCATCAGCTTTTCCCGCAGCGCCTGGATCGCCCGTTTTTCAATCCGCGACACCTGCACCTGCGATACTCCGATGATCCTGGACACCTGCTGCTGTGTCAGGTCGCGCGAGAAACGCAGCGCCAGCACCTGCCGGTCGCGATCCGGCAGCGTCCTCAGCGCCTCGCCCAAGGACAAATACAGGCAGGCACGCTCCTCCATGCCCTCGTCGCCTACAATATCGCCCAGCCGCCCGCCGCCGGATAGCTCGCGTTCAAAGGAGTCCACGGCTACGTCCGCCTGCTCGCATGCAGCAACCTCTTCCACGGTCAGACCGGCGGCTTCCGCCAGCTCGGACACGGTTGGCGAACGACCGGTTCTGCTTTCCAGCTCGCTTTGGATGCGCCGCACCCGCACCGACCGCTCCTTGACCGACCTGCTGACCTTGACCGCGCCGTCGTCCCGCAGGAAGCGTCGGATCTCGCCCGCGATCTTGGGTACCGCATAGGTGGAAAATTCGTTGCCCAGCGCTGGGTCAAAGCCGCGAACCGCCTTGATAAAGCCCACGCAGGCGAGCTGGTACAGATCGTCCGGTTCGGCGCCGCGCCCATAGTAACGCCGCGCGATCGACCAAATCAACCCGCTGTTTTCCTCGATCAGCCGAGCTTCCGCGCCGCGGTCGCCCGCGGCGGCCTGTTCCAGCAGGCCGCGCATGCTGGTCGTCACGCGCCGCGCTCCTTAAGTACCTTGACCATGGTCACCATCGTCCCCTTGCCGGGCGTGGAGCGCACGCGCAGCTTATCCGTAAAGGTTTCCATGATGGTGAAGCCCATGCCGCTGCGCGTATCGTCGCCGGTCGTGAACATGGGCTGGCGCGCCTGCTCGACGTTCTCTATGCCGCGGCCGGCGTCCTTTACCTTTAGCTCCAGCACCCGCCCTTCCAGCAGGCGCACCGCGACCGTGATAAAGCCGGCCTTATCCGCGTAGCCGTGTACGATCGCGTTTGTGACCGCCTCGCTCACCACGGTTTTGATATCGCCCAGCTCCTCCATCGTGGGATCGAGCTGCGCCACGAACGCGCCTACCGACTGCCGCGCGAACGCCTCATTGACCGAGCGGCTTTCAAATTTCAGGCTCATTTTGTTAACGACAGCGCGCATCTTATTCCCCCCTCTCAAAAATCATAACCTGCGGCAGTCCCGCGGCCTCGAACACGCGCATGGGCTGCGGCGGCGCGCCCCGCACGATAAATTCATAGCCGCTGCGCGCGCAGGTACGGTGCAGGTGCAGCACGACCGCCAATCCCGAACTGTCCATGAACGTCAGTCCGGACAGGTTGAGGATCAGCTTTTCGCAGGGGTAAAGCACAAGCAGGTCCTCCGCCTGCTCGATAGCCGCACGCGCCGCATGGTGGTCCAGCTCGCCGGAAAGCGAGATCATCAGCGTACCGTCCCGCTCGGCCTGTGTGATATGCAGCATATATATTCACCTCGTTTGTTCTCCCAAAAAGAAAAAGGCCTGTACCCTTGTACAAGCCTTATATTACCAATATTTAACTGTTTATTCTGCCGTTTTTTGTCGCGTCCGCAGGATTTTTTCGGCCTCTCCAACCAGAAACAGCGAGCCGCACACCAGAATGCAGTCCTCCTGCGAGGCATTCCCCAGCGCCGCGGCCAGCGCACGCTCTACCGTATGGCAGTCATATACCTCGGCGCAGCCCTGCTCCGCCAGCGCGGCAACCGTCTGTTCGTTCAGGGAACGGTCCTCCGTATCCGGCGCGCAGGCATAGAACACGTCCGCGCGCCGCGCCATCCGCCGGACGCAGACCTCGTACTCCTTATCCCGCACCATGCCCATGACCACATGCAGGCGGCGCATTTTGAGAAGCTCGTCCACCGTGCGGCAGAGCGCCTCTATCCCCGCCTCATTGTGCGCCCCGTCGAGCAGGACGAGCGGCTGGTCCACCACGCGCTCCAGGCGGCCCTGCATGCGCGCCCGCGCCAGGCCGCGCACCGCGGCCTCCACCGGTATCTCCCAGCCGCGCAACCGCAGAGCGTCCACAGTGCGCAGCGCGGTCATCGCGTTCTGTAGTTGGTGGCGGCCGGGCATGGCGACAGTGTATCCCTGCCCCCGGCAGACAAAGGCCGAACCGTCGATACCGCAGCGCAGCAGGCGGCATTCGCGCTCTCCCTCATACCACACCGCACCCAGCGCTTCGCACGCATGGTGGATCACGACCTGCGCTTCCTCCGGCTGGCCGTCTGCGCACACCACAGCGGATGCCGGCTTGATGATCGCGGCCTTTTCCCCCGCGATCTCGGCCACCGTATCGCCCAGCACCGCCATGTGGTCGCGTGAAATCGGGGTGATGACGCTGACCTCGGTCGTCCGCACCACATTGGTTGCGTCGCACCGGCCGCCCAGCCCGGTTTCCAGCACCACAATGTCGCAGCCCTGTTCCGCGAAATACCGGAACCCCAGTGCGGTGGTGAACTCAAATTCGCCGATCGTTTCCCCAGCCGGCAGGGACAGGCCTTTCGCCGCAGCCGCCACCTCTCCGGACAGCCGTGTGAGATCGCCGTCCGATATCAGCGCGCCGTTTACGCGGATGCGCTCATGGAACTGCACCAGATATGGCGAAGTATACAGCCCCACCCGATAGCCCGCAGCCTGCAGGATCGACGCCGTCATGCACGCGGTCGAGCCCTTGCCGTTCGTACCTGCGATATGGACGAAGCGCAGCCCGTCCTGCGGGTCCCCCAGCGCCGCGCACAGCGCGCGGATGCGGTGCAGCCCCGGCCTGCCGGTAAAGCGGCCGAGGGCGTGGATGTAGTCAATTGCTGTTTTGGGCGTTCCGCTCTGCATCATAACCGTACTGTTTCCCATCCTTTCCGTTTTCCGCTACCATTCGGATCTGTTTGTCCAGCTCCCTGTAAAACGCGGCGATATGTATTCCGTCCACCAATGCATGATGGCACAGCAGAGAAACCGGCAGCAGGGTCCTCTGCTCCCGTGTGAAATATCTGCCCCATGTGATGCGCGGATTGCTGTCCGCAGGCTGCGGCACCGGCTGCACCAACGCGGTGTAAGTCAGCCACGGCAGCGTAGATACAAAAAAGCACGCCTCCGCATCCTCTTCGCTCTCGCCCAGCGAGCGGGCGGTGGCCGCCCGCTCCTGCACTCGCGCCGCATAGGACAGGAAGTCCCCAAAAGCCATCCCGCTGTCCAGTGTACAGTAGCAGTATGTGCCATCTTCCAGCGCAACAGTATGCGATGTCATACACCTGTCAAATTCGATGATCTTGTCCCCACGAATCCGCTGGCGCAGCTGCGGCACCGCGTTTGCCGCACGGGCCGCACAATAGCAGACCGTTAGGAAAAACGGTATCCTCTCTCGCTCCATCCGTTGCATCAGCAATGTAATATCCACCTCCGCCGTCAAGCCTACATAGGGATAGGCAAGGCCGCGGAAATACGCAAAATGCTGGATGCGCGGATAGTTCTCCATATCAATCCATCGGTAGCCCAATCGTTTCCGCCTCCTCTCTGTGAATACGCGCTGTCCACGAGGATATGCGCCTGCCGTTTCGGAACGACACCCCAACGTTTTCATACGTCTGCCCGTCGAGCTGGCGCAGCGTTTCCGTACCGCTGTATCCGTCCTCCGTGGAGCGGTATATTGATACGATGCACGGGCCGACGATCTCAAATGTGCCGCGCAGCGTCCCCAGCGCGGGGTTGTACGATTCCCAACAAAGCGTGTCTGGCGTTTCCGTACGCGCGATGCGGTAGCTGTTGGAAAACTGAACCGGCGGGTCGGACCGCACGGTGAGCGTGCCTGCCAGCGTCCATTCGGATGCCGTGCGCCGCACCTGCACCTCTCCCATTAACAGGAACGACCGCCCCTCCGCATCATAGTAGGTGCCGCTGGCCCTCCATACTGTTGTTTGGAAAAAATAAGTATGCTCCATGCCTTTGTCTCCGGACTCCGTTTTATTCAGTATTATAACACACTTTTACAAAAAGAAAAGGAGGAAGCGCGGCTTCCTCCTTTTTCCTCTGTTCGTTTTATCCCAGCGCGGCGATAGACTCCTCGAGCTTGGCGAGGTGCTCGCGCAGCTTTTCCGCCTTCTCCCGCTCGACCGCGACGATCTTTTCCGGCGCCTTTTGGGTAAAGCTCGGATTATCCAGCTTTTTCATCACAAACGCGATGTCATCCTCGACCTTGGCCTTCTCCTTTTCGAGGCGCGTGCGCTCGGCGGCGAAGTCGATCAGGTCACCCATCGGCATATAGAGCTGCGCGTCGCCCGTGACGACACTTGCCATTTTGGCCGCGTCCGCGGGTACTGCGTCCACCAGCTCGATCGCGGAGGCATAGGCCAGCTTGGGGAAGAAGCCCGCACCGGCGGCGAAGGTATCGCGCTTCTCGGTCAGGATCAGCACCTTGGCCTTTTTGGAGGGCGGCACGTTCATCTCGCTGCGGCGGTTGCGGATCGCGCGCACCGCGTCCATCAGGGTCTCCATCTGCGCTTCCTCTTCCGCAAAGCGCAATGTTTCGTCATACTGCGGCCATTGAGACACCATCACCGACGGCCCCTCGTGCGGCAGCGCCTGCCAGATGGTTTCGGTGATGAACGGCATGAACGGATGCAACAGCTGCATCGCGCCCGACAACACATAGCATAGCACCTGCTGCACTTTCTCGTCGCCCGCCTGCAAGCGGGTCTTGGCGATCTCAATATACCAGTCGCAGAAGTTATCCCAGATGAAGTCGTTCAGCTTCGCGGCGGCCAGGCCCAACTCATACTGGTCGATGTTGCGGGTGACCTCGGCCACCAGCGTGTTATATTTGGAGACGATCCACTTGTCCTCAAGCGCGAGGTCGGCGGGCAGCGACGCCGCCTTGTCCCTGCCAATCGTCAGGTTCATCTGGATGAAGCGGGACGCATTCCAGATCTTGTTGCAGAAGTTGCGGCTCGCCTCGACGCGCTCGGTCGAGAAGCGCATGTCATTGCCGGGGCTGTTGCCGGTCGCGAGCGTGAAGCGCAGCGCGTCCGCGCCATACTGGTCGATGACCTCCAGCGGGTCGATGCCATTACCGAGCGATTTGGACATCTTGCGGCCCTGCGCATCGCGCACCAGACCGTGGATATACACGGTCTCGAACGGCGTCTCGCCCATATGCTCGACGCCCGAAAAGATCATGCGCGCCACCCAGAAGAAGATGATATCGTACCCCGTGACCAGCGTGGAAGTCGGGTAGAAGTAGTCAAGCTCCGGCGTTTTTTCCGGCCAGCCGAGCGTGGAGAACGGCCACAGCGCGGACGAGAACCAGGTATCCAGCACGTCCTCCTCCTGGCGGACGTTTTTGCTGCCGCACTTCGGGCAGACGTGGACGTCTTCCTTGGAGACGGTCATTTCGCCGCAGTCGTCGCAGTAAAACGCCGGAATGCGGTGGCCCCACCAGAGCTGACGCGAGATGCACCAGTCATGCACGTTCTCCATCCAGCGCAGGTAGGTCTTGGCGAAGCGGTCCGGCACGAACCTGGTCTTGCCCTCGTGTACCACGTCCATTGCGGGCTTCGCCAGCGGCGCCATCTTGACGAACCACTGCGCGGAGGTCATCGGCTCAACGGTCGTGCCGCAGCGGTAGCAGGTGCCGACGTTGTGCTCGTGGTCCTCGGTTTTGACAAGGTAGCCGCCCTCCTCGAGGTCACGGATAACCGCCTTGCGGCATTCGTAGCGGTCCATCCCCTCGTACTTGCCGCCGTTTTCGTTGACGGTCGCATCCTCGTTGAACACGAGGATCTGCTCAAGGTTGTGGCGCTGGCCCATCTCGAAGTCGTTCGGGTCATGGCATGGCGTGACCTTGACGCAGCCCGTGCCGAATTCCATATCGACGTACTCATCGCCGAAGATCGGGATCTCACGGTTCATGATTGGCAGGATGCAGGTCTTGCCGATCAGATGCTGATAGCGCTCGTCGTTCGGGTTGACGGCCACGCCGGTGTCGCCCATAAAGGTTTCCGGACGGGTGGTGGCGACCACCAGGTCGCCTGAGCCGTCCGCCAGCGGGTAACGGATGTGCCACAGCTTGCCCGGCTGGGTTTCGTACTCAACCTCGGCGTCCGAAAGCGCGGTCGCACAGTGCGGACACCAGTTGATAATGCGGTGTCCCTTGTAGATCAGGCCCTTATCATACAGGTTGACGAACACCTCGCGCACGGCCTTGGAGCAGCCCTCGTCCATGGTGAAGCGCTCGCGTTCCCAGTCGCAGGAGGAGCCGAGCTTTTTGAGCTGGCTGATGATGCGGTTGCCGTACTGGTGCTTCCAGTCCCACACGCGCTCGAGGAACTTCTCGCGGCCAAGGTCATAGCGGGTCTTGCCCTCCTCCTTGCGGAGCGTCTCCTCCACCTTGATCTGGGTGGCGATGCCCGCGTGGTCGGTGCCGGGCATCCACAGCGCCTCATAGCCCTGCATACGCTTGGTGCGGATGAGAATGTCCTGCAGCGTTTCATCGAACGCATGGCCCATGTGGAGCTGGCCGGTCACGTTCGGAGGCGGGATAACGATGGTGTAGGGTTTCTTGTCCGGATTGACCTCGGCGTGGAAAAAGCCGGAATCGTTCCAGAAGCTGTACAGCTTGTCCTCGACCGATTTCGGGTCGTAGGTCTTTGGCAGTTCGCTCATTGGTCTGTCTCCTTTTCGGTTTGATTGCGGAAAACAAAAAAGCACGCTGTCCGTACAGGACGAAGCGTGCTCCGTGGTACCACCTGAATTCGCGGCAATGCCGCCGCGCACTCGTTTGCCCGTAACGTGGGCGGGACGGGACAGCCTACTGGCATTCGGCCTCCTGCTCCAAAGCGACTTTCTTCCCTCCGCCCAAGGGCTTGCACCGACCGCCCTCTCTCTGCAGCGCGCGAAGCGGGAATACTCCTCTTTTTCATCGCATTTTGCATATCAACTTTAACAGTATATCCAAAAACCGCAGATTTGTCAAGCGGCGCGGCACCCCCTCTTTCCTGCCTGTCAAAAAAAACATGCCTTCCACTTGCAATCCCCCGAAAGATGTGGTTTAATATTACTGTCTATGAATACCAAACCGCGATGAACAGGGAAAGTAACGCCATCCCCCTCTTTTCAGAGAAGGCGGCCTTTGGCTGCAAGCCGCCCAAAGAGACATGACGCGAAGTTCCCCTGCGAGCACCGGCGCTGAACGGCTTTTCCAGTAGGCGCAGGCGGGTTGACGCCCCGTTACCGGCGTTCAATGAGCGCCCGGCTCCGGCTGGGAATCAGGGTGGTACCACGGAAGTTGCTTTTATGCCTTTCGTCCCTAATTCATGGGACGAAAGGCTTTTATTTTGTCCCAAACGCTGATTTTTCATATAAAAAGGAGAGGCAACCATGAAAGAAAAGCTGCAAGGCATCCTGCAGGCCGCAAAGGAACAGCTTGCCGCCGCCGCGGACCCGCGCGCGCTTGACGAAGCGCGCGTCAAGTTCCTTGGCAAAAAAGGAGAGCTGACCGCGCTCCTCAAGGGCATGAAGGACGTTGCCGCAGAGGAACGCCCGGCCGTAGGCCAGCTCATCAACGACGTGCGCGCCGAGATCGAAACCATAATCGAAAAGCAGAAGCTGGTCATTGAGCAGGCCGCGCTCGCGCACAAGCTGGAGGCCGAAACAATCGACGTGACCCTGCCGGGCGAGGAGGTCGTGATCGGCAAAAAGCATCCGCTCAACATCGTGCTGGATGAGTTCAAGGAAATTTTCCTCGGCCTGGGCTTCTCGATCGCAGAAGGTCCGGAGGTCGAGCTTGACCACTACAATTTCGAAGCACTCAACATCCCCAAGGACCATCCTGCGCGCGACACGCAGGACACCTTCTATATCTCGGACAACGTGGTGCTGCGCACGCAGACCTCCCCGATGCAGGTGCGCACGATGGAGAAGAAAAAGCCGCCCATCCGCATCATCGCGCCCGGCCGTGTGTACCGCTCGGATGCGGTGGACGCGACCCACTCCCCGCTGTTCCACCAGATCGAGGGGCTGGTCGTCGATAAGGGCATCCGCATGTCGGACCTCAAGGGTATCCTCGAGCTGTTCGCCAAAAAGCTGTACGGCGAGGACACGGTCGTCCGTTTCCGCCCGCACCACTTCCCGTTCACCGAGCCGTCGGCGGAAATGGACATCCAGTGCTACCGCTGCCACGGCGAAGGCTGCCCGCTCTGCAAAGGCGAGGGCTGGATCGAGATCCTCGGCTGCGGCATGGTACACCCCAAGGTACTTGAGATGAGCGGTATCGATCCGGAGGAATACTCAGGCTACGCGTTCGGCATCGGCCTGGAGCGCATGGTCATGGGCCGCTTCAAGATCGACGACATCCGCCTGTTCTATGAAAACGACGTGCGGTTTTTGGAACAATTTTAACGCGCTCGCGTGCTTATAAGGGACTTCACAAGTCCCTTATATACGAAAACCGGTCCCGAAGGAACCGGTCTTCGACACCCGAACGTCGCCGCCCAGGGCGGCTGGGTCGGGGTGTCAAAGATCAGGCATGTCCTCACTTTTGACGGGCGCGCCATGCGCGCATAAAACAGAAAACCGCGAGCATGTATCAGGGTTTTGATACCAGAGCGGAGAAAAGTTTCGCCCGTCGGAACCTTTCGCAGCCTAGAACGCGTCCGAACCATGGTTCGGCGCGTCCCCCTCGATTGAAACCGTGGTTTCAATCGAAAAATTTCAAGGAGGAATTTTTGTGAAACTGCCGCTTTCCTGGCTTTCGGATTATACCGATATTTCCGGCGTCACGCCCAAGGAGTATGACGCACGGCTTACCATGTCCGGCTCCAAGGTCGAGGAGGTTTTCTACCTCGGCGCGGAGATCGAAAACGTCGTGACCGGCAAGGTGCTGTCGGTCATTGACCATCCGGACTCCGACCATCTCAAAATCTGCCAGCTCGACGTGGGGCAGGGCGAGCCTGTCCAGATCGTCACCGGCGCGCCCAACGTGACCCCCGATTCGGTGGGTGAGGTCTGCCCTGTCGCGCTGCACAAGTCCACCCTGCCCGGCGGGGTCAAGATCACCAGAGACAAGCTGCGCGGCGAGGTCTCCAACGGCATGATGTGCTCGTTCCAGGAGCTGGGCCTGACCCACGGCTGCGTACCCTATGCGTGCGAGAACGGCATCCTGTTTCTGCCCGCGGGTACTCCGGTGGGCGAGGATATCAAAAAGGTGCTCGGCCTGGACGAATATGTCGCGGATTTTGAGATCACCTCCAACCGTCCGGACTGTCTGAGCGTTATCGGCCTGGCGCGCGAGACCGCCGCTACCTTTGACCGCCCGTTCGCAGTCAAGTCCCCCCTGGTCAAGGGCGTGGGCGATGATATCAACAAGCATATGTCGGTCGAGGTCAAGGATCCTGACCTGTGTCCGCGCTACACCGCACGTCTGGTGCGCAACATCAAGATTGAGCCCTCGCCCGCGTGGATGCGCGAGCGCCTGCATGCCTCCGGTGTGCGGCCGATCAACAACATCGTCGATATTACCAACTACGTCATGCTCGAGTATGGCCAGCCCATGCACGCGTTCGACTATTCCTGCCTGTCGGACGGCAAGATCGTCGTGCGCCGCGCGCGTAACGGCGAGTCCATCCAGACCCTGGACGGCCAGGACCACGATCTGACCGACAAAATGCTCGCCATCTGCGACAACGACAAGCCGGTCGCGGTCGCGGGCGTGATGGGCGGCGCGAACTCCGAGATCGAGGACGACACCAAGACCGTTGTGTTCGAGTCCGCGTGCTTCCACGGCGCGACCGTCCGCGTGACCGCCAAGGCGCTCGGCATGCGCACCGAGGCGTCCGGCCGCTTTGAAAAGGGCCTCGACCCCCGCATGACGCTCGACGCGGTCAACCGCGCCTGCGAGCTGGTCGAACAGCTCGGCGCGGGCGAGGTCATCGACGGCATCATCGACGTGGACAACTCCGACCCCAACCCCAAGCGTCTACCCTTTGAACCGGATAAAATGAACGGCCTGCTCGGCCTGTCCCTGTCCGATGCGGAGCAGCAGGCTTACCTCGAGAAGCTGGGCTTCACAGTCGAAAGCGGCGAGGTCATCGTGCCGAGCTTCCGCACGGACATCGCGCGCATGTGCGACCTCGCGGAGGAAGTCGCGCGCATGTACGGCTACGACAAGATCCCGACCACGCTGTATGCCGGCGAGATGGTGCAGGGCGAATACACGCCCAGGCAGCAGGCCGAGCGCGCCGCGGCGCTGGTCTGCCGCGAGGCGGGCTTTGACGAAGCCATGAGCCACTCGTTCATCTCCCCGAAGTTCTATGACATGATTGGCTGGGCCGAGGACGACCCACGCCGCATCTCTACCACGATTTTGAACCCGCTCGGTGAGGATTTCAGCGTCATGCGCACGACCGTGCTGCCCTCGATGCTGGAATCGCTTGCGCACAACCACGCGCACCGCAACCCGACTGCGTCGCTCTACGAGCTGGGCACAATCTATACCCCGTCCATCAAGGACGGCAAGGCCGATCCGGACGTGCTCCCGCACGAGGAAAAGGTGCTGACGCTTGGCTCGTACGGCCGTCTATCCTTCTTCCAGCTCAAGGGCGTGATCGAGGCGTTGTGCCGTGAGCTCAACATTAAGGGCGTGCAGTTCGTGCCGGAGAAGGCGAACCCGTCCTATCACCCGGGCCGCTGCGCAAACGTGCTGATCGGCGGCGAGCAGGTCGGTGTATTCGGCACCGTGCATCCCACGGTCGCAGACCGCTACGGCTTGTCCGGCGAGGTGCTGGCGGCTGAGCTGCGCATGGATGCGCTGTTCGCATCCATTGATCCCAGCAAGCTGTACCACCCGCTGCCCAAGTTCCCTGCGTCGACCCGTGACATCGCGGTGCTGGTGGACGATGCCATTCCAGCGGCCTCTATGCAGGCTGCGATCGAAAAGGCTGCCGGCACGATCCTCGAGTCGGTCAAGCTGTTCGACGTGTATAAGGGCAAGGGCATCCCGGAGGGCAAAAAATCCGTGGCCTACTCGCTGTCCATGCGCGCGCCCGACCGCACGCTGACCGACGAGGAGTGCGACAAGGCGATGAAGGACGCGCTGGCGGCACTCGAAAAGTCGTTCGGCGCGGTCCTGCGCAGCTGATAACAGACCGGTTTTCCGGAAGCGGGCGGTATAACCGCCCGCTTTCTATTTGGGTTCGCATGCCCCCGCTGTGCAGGGGGAGCTTTTCCCAGACTTCCCTGACGGTAACCAATCCTGCCACAGTACGGCTTGCGAACCGCACTGTGGCAGGGTTGGAAAAAGATTTCGCCCCCATTTCGGCCGATAAGGGCTTTACTTTTCCGTTGTTTTGTATTATGCTGTTTATAGCAAAAACCAACCGGTAGGATCGGAAAGGAGACAGACATGCTTGACGGCACAAGAAAATTCAGCCTTGTAGACGAGTCCAACAAGGAGATGAAGCGCACGCTGACCGCAGTATATGACGCGCTGAAGGAGAAGGGTTATAACCCGATCAACCAGATCGTAGGCTATCTCCTCTCCGAGGACCCGACGTACATCACCAACCACAATAACGCGCGCAGCCTGATCTGCAAGATCGACCGCGACGAGCTGATGCAGGAGTTGGTGCAGTTCTACCTCGATAACTGAGGCGGGGCTTGACAAACGGCGCAGGACCGTTATAATGAAAAGTAGCAAAGGGCAGTCCGGCAAAGACGGTTGACCCTAAGTATCTATCATTTCAAAAAATGACCGTACCCGGGGCAAGTGGGCGGTCATTTTTTTATGGTCTTGACGATTTCAAGAAGGCGCAGCATCAAAATAATCTGCTGCACACTCTCCATAAAACCACCTTCTCTGCAGGAGCGTGGCCAACCGCTTTTTCGTCTTTCCGGACCGCTTACTTCTATGGTATACGTCTTTTCACGCTTTGCAAAGCGAAAGGGGATTTATGAACGGTTTTCTCCCGATTTCCAAACAGGATATGCAGGATCGCGGCTGGTTCTACTGCGATTTCCTGCTCGTCACCGGCGATGCCTATGTCGATCATCCCTCGTTCGGCACCGCGATCATTTCTCGTGTGCTCGAGGACGCGGGCTACAGAGTCGCCATCCTCAGCCAGCCGGATTTCCGCGACGAGCGCGACTTCCTCGCCATGGGCCGGCCGCGTTACGCGGTACTTATCAACGGCGGCAATATCGACTCCATGGTCGCGCACTACACCGCAGCCAAAAAGCGTCGTTCGGACGACGCCTACACCCCCGGCGGCAGGGCGGGCAAGCGCCCCGACCGCGCGGTGACCGTTTACGCCATGCTTGCGCGGCGCGCATTTCCGGAGGTGCCGGTCTACCTCGGCGGCATCGAGGCCAGCCTGCGCCGCTTTGCACACTATGACTACTGGGCCGACCGCGTGATGCCCTCCATTTTGGAGTCCACGGGCGCGGACGGGCTGATGTACGGCATGAGCGAGCGCTCGGTGCTCGAGCTGGCGCGCAACCTGAAGCACGGCAAAAAGGGCGCGGACGCCTGCGTGGGTGTGCGCGGCACGGCCTATCTGGCGCACGATGTGGAGGGACTGGCGTTCGACGCGGTCGAATGCCCCTCCTACGAGGATGTATGCGCACGCAAGGCGGACTACGCCCGCTCGGTCAAAACGCAGTACGACGAGCAGGACCATGTGCGCGGCAAGGCGATTTTACAGCGCCACGGCAGGCGCGTGATGGTCCAGAACCCGCCCTCCCTCCCGCTGACCACCACGGAGATGGACCATGTGTACGCCCTGCCCTATATGCGCGCCTACCACCCGTCCTATGAGACGCTGGGCGGCGTACCCGCGATTCAGGAGGTGCAGTTCTCCATCATCCACAACCGCGGCTGCTTCGGCGCGTGCAACTTCTGCGCGCTCGCCTTCCATCAGGGACGGTACATCCAGGCACGCAGCCATGAAAGCGTGATCGCGGAAGCCAAACAGATCGTGCAGATGCCCGGCTTCAAGGGCTACCTCCACGACGTCGGCGGGCCGACCGCGAATTTCCGCTTCCCCGCTTGCAAGCAGCAGGAGGAACACGGCCTGTGCAAAAACAAGCGCTGCCTGTTTCCGTCCGCGTGCCAAAACCTCGAAGCCGACCACACGGATTACCTGAGTCTGCTGCGCGCGCTGCGCCAGCTCAACGGCGTTAAAAAGGTATTCGTGCGCAGCGGCCTGCGCTATGACTACATGATGGCCGACCATAACGACGCGTTTTTCCGCGAGCTGGTTGAGCACCATATCTCGGGTCAGCTCAAGGTTGCGCCCGAACACATGAGCGATAACGCATTGTATTATATGGGCAAACCATCATTTTCTGTATACGAACAGTTCCGCGAGCGGTACGCCCGCATCAACCAGAAGCTGGGCCGCAAGCAGTATCTGGTCCCCTATCTAATGAGCTCCCACCCGGGCGCGACACTGGACGACGCGATCCTGCTGGCGGAATACCTGAACAGAGTCGGCTATATGCCCGAGCAGGTGCAGGACTTTTACCCCACCCCGGGTACGCTCTCGACCGCGATGTACTACACCGGACTTGACCCGCGCACGATGCAGCCGGTCTATGTGGCCAAAACACCCGAGGAAAAGGCCATGCAGCGCGCGCTGCTCCAGTGGCGGCGGCCGGACAAGCGGCCGATCGTGCTGGCGGCGCTTAAAAAGGCCGGGCGCGAGGATCTGATCGGCTACGGCAAGGGCTGTCTGATCCGCCCGCACCGCGGCGAGCAGCCGCCCACGGCGGCGAAAAAGCCATCCGCCCCGGCGAAAAAGGCCGCGGCCGGCCGCGCGCCGGCCCGCACAGGGATGGGCCGCCCCTCCGCACCCAAAAAGAAAGGCTGGGCCAAGGCCAAGCGCAAAAAATAATTCCACACCGGCCGTTGACAAACGGCCGGTGTTTCCCTGGCAAACATCATCCTCGCCCCCATCATGATCCTTTCGCTGGATTGGGGCGTGGCCGGAGCCGCCACCGCCACCGTGATCGGCAGCATCTGCGCCTGCGTCTTTTACCTGTGCTACTTCCTGCGCGGAGTGGTCAATTTCTTGGTCGTCTGCACCACGGTGAGGCGCGCGGTTCTGACCGCGGCCTACTACTTCGCTGCGGACCGCATCATCTCGGTGTTCATCAATGACGCAGACGTGATCCAAGCGGGCGTACCCATGTTGCGCGCGCTGATGCTGTCCATGCCTGTACTCCGCATCCTGTTCGTGCTGCAGGCTATGGGACGCGCGGCCGCGTAGCTGGCGCTGGCAGGCAGCCGGCAAGGCTTCGTATTCGTCCCCTGTCTGTTCCTGTTCAACGCCCTGTTCGGGCTGGACGGCATTATCTTTACCCAGCCGATCGCCGACCTGTTCTCCGTGGTCATGTCGGTGGTGATGTTCATAACCATCACTCGCAAGCTGACGCGGCAGGCGCAGACCGCCTGACTCCGCCGCCCCGCCTTTCTCAAAACCGGACTGCGGCCGCAGTCCGGTTTGCTTTTCCGGCGCTTCGGACGGCGTACACAGTCTGCTTTCGCCGTTTTTCATAAAAACCCGCCCCTTCGGTGGGATTTCTTTTGCATTGCGCCGCCCGCTTTTTGGTGTTAAAATAGATACTGATAAATTGTGTAAATCTCTCACAGAACGAGGAATGTGTTTATGTGGATTGCGGACAATTGGAAAGATTACGCTGTGCTTGACTGCGGCGGCGGCGAAAAGGCCGAACGCTGGGGCACTCAAGTGCTGGTGCGGCCGGACCCGCAGGCCATCTGGCCGCGCGAGGCGTCCTGCCGCGCGTGGGACAGGCCCAACGCCATCTACCACCGTTCGAACGCGGGCGGCGGCAGGTGGGAAATCCGCAGCCTGCCCGAGCAGTGGGCCATCCGCTACCGTGAGCTGACGTTCCAGCTCAAGCCCATGAGCTTCAAGCATACCGGCCTGTTCCCCGAGCAGGCCGCCAACTGGGATTTCATTGACCGCATGGTGCGGAACGCGGGCCGGCCGGTAAGCGTACTCAACCTGTTCGCCTACACGGGCGGCGCAACGCTCGCGGCAGCGGCAGCGGGCGCGTCGGTCTGCCATGTGGACGCTTCCAAGGGGATGGTCCAGTGGGCGCGCGAAAACGCTGCCTCCTCTGGCCTTTCCGACCGCCCGATCCGCTGGATCGTGGACGACTGCAAAAAGTTCGTCCAGCGCGAGATCCGGCGCGGCCGCAAATACGACGCGGTCATCATGGACCCGCCGAGTTACGGACGCGGCCCCTCGGGCGAGACCTGGAAGATCGAGGAGGACGTGGCCGAGTTTGTCGCAATGACGATGAACGTATTGTCGGATAAGCCGCTGTTCGTACTGATCTCCAGCTATTCCACCGGACTGGCTCCGTCCGTCATGGCCTATCTGCTCGGCATCACGGCGGCCAAACGCACCGCGGGGCGCATCGAGGCGCAGGAGCTTGGCCTGCCGGTCGAGTCGACCGGACTGGTATTGCCGTGCGGGTCGAGCGCGCGGTTTATTGCGGCGGAATAACGGATACGGCTGTATCCAGCGTGTAAAACGCAGGGTACGGCACGAACTGCTTTCTGATGGAGGAAGGTGGGAAAACTAATGCTGCAAAGTTTGCTTTTTAATTTGTTTATGTATCTCCCTGATATCCTTTTCCTGATTCTGTTGTATTTTGTCGTCAAAAAAGCGGTCAAGGACGCGATTGACGAGTCCAACCGACCGAAATTCTGATTGTTTTAAGGATGAAAAAGCTATGTCCGAGATCATCAAAACAGAAAACCTGCAATACGCCTATCCCGCGGAGGAGGGACAGCTTTCCGTACCTGTTCTGAAGGGCGTGGACCTTTCGATCAAGCGCGGCGAATTCGTCGCCGTGCTGGGGCATAACGGCTCGGGCAAGTCCACCCTCGCGGGCTGCTTCAACGCCATCCGTCTGCCGACGGGCGGCGTGTGCTATGTCGATATGATGGACACGCGGGACGAGAGCAACACCTATGAGGTGCGAAAGACCGTCTCCATGGTGTTCCAGAATCCGGACAACCAGCTTGTCGCCACGGTCGTGGAGGAGGACGTTGCGTTCGCGCTCGAAAACATGGGCGTGCCGCCCGCCGAAATCCGCAAACGGGTGGACGAAGCGCTCCGCGCGGTCGGCATGTACGAATACCGCAAGCAGGCGCCGCACCGCCTGTCCGGCGGACAGAAGCAGCGTGTGGCCATCGCGGGCGTGATCGCCATGATGCCGCGCTGCGTGGTGCTTGACGAGCCCACCGCCATGCTCGACCCCCAGGGGCGGCGCGAGGTCATGGCGGTCGTGCGTGAGCTGAACCGCCAGTACGGCATCACGGTCATCCTGATCACGCACCACATGGACGAGGCCGTGCAGGCGCAGCGCGTGGTGGTCATGCATCAGGGGAACGTGCTGATGGACGGTACGCCGCGCGAGATATTTACGCAGGTGGACACGCTGCGCGCCGCGTCGCTCACCGTGCCGCAGACCATTGAGGTGCTGCACAGCCTCAACCGGCAGGACGGCGAAGCCTTGCCGATCGACGCGCTTTCCATCGGTGAATGCGCGGATATCCTGGAGCAGTATCTGGCATAGCGGCCAGAAGTGCCGCGCGCCTTTCACCCCGCACATCAATCCATATGGGAGGAGAACCCATTGTCAACGATTCTTGAAACACGGGGCCTGACCTACGTTTACGGGGCAGGCACCCCCTTTGAGCGCACCGCGCTCGACCATGTTGACCTGAAAATACAAAAGGGCGAGATCCTTGGCGTGATCGGCCACACCGGTTCGGGCAAGTCCACTCTGATCCAGCATTTTAACGGCCTTCTCAAGCCCGCCTCAGGCGAGGTGTTGCTGGATGGACAGCCCATCTGGAACGAAAAGGGCAAATGCGCGCGCGAAACCCGTTTCCGCGTCGGCCTGGTGTTCCAGTATCCGGAATACCAGCTTTTCGAGGAGACGATCGCCCGGGATATCGCTTACGGCCCGACCAACATGAAACTGCCGCAGGATGAGATCGACGAACGCGTGCGTGAATCCATGGATGCGGTTGGACTGGACGCAAGCCTTGCCAGCCAGTCTCCATTTGCGCTGTCCGGCGGCCAGAAGCGCCGCGTCGCCATCGCGGGCGTAATTGCCATGCGTCCGGACGTGCTTGTGCTGGACGAGCCGACCGCCGGCCTCGACCCTGCCGGACGGGATGAGATCCTCAGCCTTGTCAAGCGGTACCACGACCAGTCCGGCGCGACCGTGCTAATCGTTTCGCACTCCATGGAGGACATCGCCCGGCTGGCCGACCGCCTGCTCGTGATGAACCACGCGAAGATCCTGTTCTGCGACACCCCGCGCGAGGTATTCTCCCACGCGGAGGAGATCGTCGCGGCCGGTCTCGACATCCCCATGATTACCAAGGTCATGCTCGAGCTGAAAAAACGCGGACATGCCGTGGACACCTCGGTATTCACCGTCGCGCAGGCCTTGGAAGCGCTGCGCGCCTGCAAGCGGAAGGAGGCGGCGCACTGATGCTCAAGGACATTACCATCGGCCAGTTTTTCCCCGGCGACAGCGCGGTACACCGGCTTGACCCACGGGTTAAGATCGTATTGACAGTCGTGTTCATCATCGCGCTGTTTCTGGCGGGCGGTCCGGTTTCCTATGCGGCCGTGATTGCTTTCCTTGCCGTGGTCATCGGCATTTCCGGCATTTCCCCCCGTCTTGTCGTGCGCGGGCTTCGGCCGGTCCTGTTCATCATCGCGTTCACCGCGGTGCTAAACCTGTTCTACACGCCCAGCGCCACGGGCGAATATCTGTGGCAGTGGGGCTTCCTGCATATCTCCTGGGAGGGCGTCAAGGTCGCGTTCTTCATGGTGCTGCGCCTGATGCTGCTCATCATCGCGACCTCCATGCTGACTTATACCACCTCCCCCATCCAGTTGACCGACGGGCTGGAGCGCCTGCTCTCGCCGCTGAAAAAGCTGCACGCGCCCGTACATGAGCTTTCCATGATGATGTCGATCGCGCTGCGCTTCATCCCGACGCTGATCGAGGAGACCGAAAAGATCATTTCCGCCCAGAAAGCGCGCGGCGCGGATTTTGACTCCGGCAATCTAATCCAGCGCGCCAAGGCAATGATCCCCATTCTGGTGCCGCTGTTCATCTCGGCGTTCCGCCGCGCGGATGAGCTGGCCACTGCGATGGAGTGCCGCCTGTACCGCGGCGACGTGGGGCGCACGCGCATGAAGCAGCTCCATATTGAACGCGTGGATATCTGTGCGTGCGTTATTTTCGCGGTTGTAATCGGCGCGGTGATCGCGCTGGGGCGGTACGGCCTATGAACATCGCGCTTATCCTCTCTTACGACGGGACGAACTACAACGGCTGGCAGGTACAGAAAAACGGTCCCTCCATCCAGGAGAGCATGGAAACCGCAGTCTTCCGTCTGCTCGGCCAGAAGGCGCATGTTTCCGGCGTGGGGCGCACGGACTCCGGCGTGCATGCGCGCCGGTATGTCGCAAGCTTTCGGGCGAACTGCACCATCCCGATGGCGCGCCTGCCCTATGCGCTGAACAGCTTCCTGCCCGATGATATCGCGGTTTCCGGCGCTGCCGCCGTTCCGGAGTCGTTCGACGCCCGCTTTGACTGCACCAAAAAGGAATATGCGTACTATATCTATCCCTCGGCCCTGCGCGACCCGTTCCATGCCCGCTACGCCTACCGATACCACTACCCGCTCGACCTTGCGAAAATGCAGCAGGGCGCGCAGCGCTTTGTCGGCAGGCAGGACTTTGCTGCCGTGCGCAGCCAGGGTACGCCGGTCAAAAGCACGGTGCGCACCGTGTTCTGGTGCGAGGTCGAGCCGGCGGGCGGGCTCATCCGCATCCGCGTCTGCGGCGACGGGTTCCTGTACAACATGGTGCGCGCCATCGCAGGCACGCTGGCCTATGTGGGCGGCGGGAAGCTGACACCGGACGACGTCACCGCGATCCTGCGGTCGGGCGACCGAGAGCAGGCCGGCCCCACCCTGCCCGCGAACGGGCTGTTCATGAACCGCCTGTGGTATGAGCATACCCCCGCGCTCGACCCGTTCCAGCTCGGAAGCTGAACCCGTTTTTATGCGGCCTGTTCCATATGCGCCCGATAATTTAATTTTTATTCACATTTTTAGCCCCAAAACGCGATACAATGAGGAGGCGGAAGCATTTGACCACAAAGACCAGGAAAACAAAACAAAATATCATCCGTTTCCCGTCCTCCAAAAAAGAACGGCGCAGGCTACTGCTCGAAAGCAAGGATATCCGCGTGCGCATTGTCACCACGCTGCGAACCGCCTGCGGCTGGCTGCTTGTGATCGCGGTTTTCCTGTTCCTGCTTTCCAATTACCGGCTTTTCACGCCCGCTTCCATCCAAAGCCTTGCCAGCTATGCGATCGCGGGCCTGCGGGAGCATGGGGGCGACGCGACCACAATCGCCTATGAAAACGGCTCGTTTTCCGATGCGGCGCTGTTTGAATCCGGCCTGGCCTATGCGGACAGCGATTCCCTGTTCCTTGCCAAGCCCGGCGGCCTGGTAACGCTGCGGCAGACGCTCGGCTATACCGCCCCCGTGGTGGAAGCCTGTGACGATTACGTTCTCGCCTTTGACTGCGGCGGCACGAAAGCCGTGCTGGCCAATTCGGTCTCCGCCGCTGCGGAGCTGGAGCTGACCTCCCCAATCATCACCGGCAGCATTGCCGAAAACGGCCATTTTGCGCTCGTTACAGACGAGCAGGGCTACCGCACCGCGGCGGCCGTATATGATACCAGCGGCAAAGAGGTTTTCAAATACCAATCCTCGGAATACTATATCGTATCGGCCGCGCTCTCGCCAGATGGCAAAACGCTCGCCGCGCTGGCCTTCCGGCAGGACGGGGTCATGCTCGACTCCCACCTGCTGCTTTATACCGTTTCCAGCGGCGAACTGGCTGCGGACGCGGTGCTGGAAGGGACGCTCGGCATTGACGTCCGCTTCCTGTCCAACGGTACAGCCGCCATCCTGGCGGATGACGGGCTTTATCTGGCCGACCGGAAGGGTGGAACTGAACATGTGCTGACCTTTGTTTCCAGCGACCTGCTCGCCTTTTCCATGCAGAACGGCGCGGTCGTACTCGCCACCCGCTCCTATTCCGGCGGCGCGCGCAGCGACCTGTATACCGTACAGGAGGATGGCGTGCTGAACGGTCCTTTCTTCCTGTCCGAGGAGCCGTCCGCGGTTTCCCTGTCAAACGCGGGCTTTGCCGTGCTCACTTCCTCCGGCGTATCGGTATATGACAGCAGCGCTGCCCCGCTCTGGCACAACAGCGAGGCTGTCGGCGCGCGCAGCGTGCTGCTGACGGATGACGGCACTCTGTTCGCCCTATACGCAAAAAACACGCGGCTGTTTACCGCGCATTCTGAACAATCCGAGGATATCTCCCATGCAAGCTGATCTATTATTAGACCTGCTCAAGGGGCTGCTCAACCTGCCGGACCTCGTCATTCTCGCGGTGGTGCTGATCTGTATGGTTCTGGGCTTCCGGCGCGGCTTCTTCGGTTCGCTGTACGGCTTGGTCGGTAAGCTCATTGCCCTGGCGGCGGCGTTCTTTGCCGCGCGCGCCGCCGCCCCTATTGTTGCCAAGTGGGTCGTAACCCCCATTGTGGGCGATATTTTTCAAAATCAGGCCGCGCTGGGCGAGGCCGCCGGCCTGCTTGACGGGCTGCGCCAGACCGTGACCGAGGCCGCGACCAGCATGGCCGAAAGCATCGCTTTTCTGCTTCTGCTTCTGCTGTGCGCGATCCTGTTCGGCTGGATCGTCAGCTTTGCGGCCAAAAGCCTGCACTTTATCGCCCACCTGACGCCGCTCGGCATTCTGGATTCGCTCGCCGGCGGTATCGTTGGCGCCGCGACCGGCCTTGTTCTGGTTGCCCTGCTGCTGCTCGGCATTGAGTGGTTTTTCCCCATCACCTACTCCTCGCTCGGCTGTCTTTCGCCTGAGCGAGTGTCAAATACCCTACTGCTGGCAAAACTGATGGATATACTGCCGGTGGCGATCTAACCGCGCCCCCCTACTTCCGAAAAGGAGATTTCACATTATGAACATGCCAATGTGCTCGCGATGCAAAAAAAATATCGCGGTCGTCTTCATCACCAAGATCGAAGGGCCGGACAAAACGACCCAGGAGGGCCTGTGCCTGAAATGCGCGCGCGAGCTGGGCGTCAAGCCGCTCGACAATATCATGGAGCAAATGGGCATCACCGAGGACGACCTCGAGGCCCTTTCAGGCGAGATCGGCTCGCTGTCCGACCTGAACGACCTAGTGCCTGCCGGCTCGGACGGGGCGGACGACGACGCGCCTCACGAAACCGACCCTGCGGCGCCGGTCCCGTCCTCCCCCGCCCCACCCCTGCCGCCGCAGACGCCACTGCGCGACAGCGCACGCACGCGCACGCAGGCGCCCCCGCGCGAGGATAAAAAGCGCAAATACCTGAACAACTACTGTGAAAACCTGACGCGCAAAGCCGCCGAGGGCCGCATCGACCATATCGTCGGCCGCGACCGCGAAACCGACCGCGTCATCCAGATCCTCAACCGCCGCCAGAAGAACAACCCCTGTCTGATCGGCGAGCCCGGCGTGGGCAAGACCGCCGTGGCCGAAGGGCTGGCGGTGCGCATCAACGAGGGCAAGGTGCCGTTCAAGATGCGGAACAAGGAGGTCCACCTGCTCGATCTGACCGCGCTCGTCGCGGGTACGCAGTTCCGCGGGCAGTTTGAGAGCCGCATGAAAGGCCTGATCGACGAGGTGAAAAAGCTCGGCAACATCATCCTGGTGATCGACGAGGTGCATAACATCGTCGGCGCGGGGGATTCCGAAGGCTCGATGAACGCGGCCAACATCCTCAAGCCCGCGCTCGCGCGCGGCGATATCCAGGTCATCGGCGCGACCACGCTCAAGGAATACCGCAAGTATATTGAAAAGGACGCCGCGCTCGAGCGCCGCTTCCAGCCGGTGTATATCGGCGAGCCGTCGGTCGCGGAGACCACCGAAATCCTCAAGGGCATCCGCTCTTATTACGAAACCTTCCACGGCGTGACCGTGTCCGACGAGATGTGCCGCCGTGCCGCCGAGATGAGCGAGCGCTATATCACCGACCGTTTCCTGCCCGACAAGGCCATCGACCTGATTGACGAAGCCTGCTCGCGTCTCAATCTGGACTCCCCGCAGCTTTCCGAAATCCCCGCGCTCCAAGCGGAGCTGGAAAGCCTGCAGACCCAGCTCGACCTGCTGACCCAGTCCAGCGCGCGCACCGATCAGGAGGACACTTACGCCCGCATCGCCGCCTGCCGCCAGCGCCTGCTGCAGGTGGAAGGCCGGCTGCACGAGCTGCTGACCCAGCCCGCCCCAGCGGTTGACGAGCAGCTCCTCGCCTCGGTCATTGAGATCTGGACCGGCATTCCAGCCTCCAAGGTCGCGGCGCAGGAATCCGCGCGGCTGCGGGATATGGAGAGCCGTCTCAAATCACATGTGATCGGCCAGGACGAGGCCGTGGACGCGGTCTGCGCGTCCATCCGCCGCTCGCGCGCGGGCATCAGCCCCAAGCGCAAGCCCGCGTCTTTCCTGTTTGTCGGACCGACCGGCGTGGGCAAAACCGAGCTGGTCAAACAGCTCGCGCTCGACCTGTTCGATTCGCCGGACGCACTGGTGCGGCTGGATATGTCGGAATATATGGAAAAGCACACGGTTTCCCGCCTGATCGGTTCGCCCCCGGGCTATGTCGGCTATGACGAGGCCGGGCAGCTGACCGAAAAGATCCGCCGCCGCCCATACTCGGTCGTGCTGTTCGATGAGATCGAAAAAGCGCACCCCGATGTGCTCAACGCCCTGCTGCAGATCCTTGACGACGGCCGCCTGACCGACGCGCATGGCCGCGTGGTGAGCTTTGAAAACACGGTGATCGTCATGACCTCGAACGCCGGCTCCGCGACCGGCGGCACGCCCGCGGGCTTCGGCCGTACGGTCTCCCAGCAGAGCAAGGAGCGCGCGATGAAGGCGCTGGAGGATATCATGCGTCCTGAATTCCTCAACCGTATCGATGAGATCATTGCGTTCAACCAGCTCACAAACGCCGATTTCCGCCGCATCGCCACCATCATGCTGGGCGAGCTGCGCGATACCCTGGCGGGCAAGCAGCTTCGCCTGACCTGGGACGACACGCTGCTTGACTACCTGACCGAAAAGTCGTTCTCCATCAAGTTCGGCGCGCGCAACCTGCGCCGCCTGATCGAAAAGGAGATCGAGAACCCGCTTGCAACTGCGATCGTCACAGGCGAGCGCCCGCTTTCCGGCGCATACCTGCACGCTGGGAATGGGAGGATCATTCTGGAAACGATCTAACCTTCTCCTCTGCTTTTACCACAGCCGGACGAATATCGTCCGGCTGTTTTTTTGTAAAACATTTATGAATTACAGCATACAGACAGGGACAAACCGCCGTTCATAGAGTATAATAGTGTTCATTCAAACACCATATTCCATAAGGAGGACGCATATGAGCCAATTAAAGGATTTTATTCATATCCTTTCCGGACGCTTCAACAACGCACAACAGTTCCACCTGCTGCAGGAACAGGGTGTGACGGACTTCCCCTATGCCGAGCATGTCAACACCCCGTGCAACAACAAGATTTCGGGCCTGCCTGAGGATTTTTCAGGCGTGTTCCTCATTGAGGAAAGTTATTATACGATCAACGGCCATACCAACGCTTCGTCACACCTGTTTCTTTTCACCGAAGAGGCACACGGGATTTGCCTGACTTCATTCG
Organism: Agathobaculum ammoniilyticum; assembly: GCF_025567315.1. Lineage (NCBI taxonomy): Bacteria > Bacillati > Bacillota > Clostridia > Eubacteriales > Butyricicoccaceae > Agathobaculum > Agathobaculum ammoniilyticum. The sequence continues at coordinate 8,804 of NZ_JAOQJE010000005.1, read as the reverse complement.
ATCTCCCCTCAGGCTGCAGCAAAACCAATTTCACCTATGAAAGCATGCAGCCGGTCGCCTATACGGCGCTACGCGCATCAGAAAAGTTCACGCCTGCGGTCTACCGTCTGAAGGATGGCGTTTGGGAGGGCGGCAGTGAAAGTATGTTCACCCCCACGCTCAAATTCAAACTGTTCGAGCGTTTTTCGGATGAATTACTTGAGGTATCTGAAGTTATGGAGATGAACGGCAAGCGTACTTTCGGGTATGACCAGCCTATCCTTTACCGTCGTGCGCAATAAACAAAACCGCCTCTTTGGGGCGGTTTTTCCGTCAGCCGACACAGGAAAAACCAGGCCGGCCTATTTGCTCTCCCCACACAAGTACCGCGCCATAAAAAATCCCCCTGATCGGGAACATTCCCCCTCCCACACGCATCCTTATAATGTCCGGACAATGGAGACGAGGTGAAACGATGGAAATGATATTGACTGGTATGCAGGAGGATGCGCGCGAGCGTTTTGCCGCCGCAGTGACCGCACACCGGCACGCTATGTACCGCGCGGCGCGCGCCCTGCTCGACAGTGACGCGGACGCTGAGGACGCGGTCAGCGAAGCGACCTTACGCGCGTGGCAGGCATTCGGACGGCTGCGCGAGGAACGGGCGCTCAAGGGCTGGCTCATCAAGATCACGGTCAACTGCGCTTACGAGCATCTCCGCAAGGGCGCGCGCGTGACCTATACCGACGACCTCGAGCCGCTCGCGGGCGGCTCGGAGGATAAACACGACCTCGGCCTGTGGGACGCGGTCTGCCGTCTGCCGGAGGATCATCGGATCGCGACCGTGCTGTTCTATTACGAGGATATGACCACCGCCGAGATTGCCAAAACGCTCGGCGTGCGCGAAGGCACGGTGCGCAGCCGCCTTTCCCGCGCGAGGAACCGTCTGCGCATGCTGTTAAAGGAGGAATAGGGTATGACATTTGATGAAAAGCTGAAAGCGCGCGCCGCGCGGGAGGACTGCCCTACGCCCGACGGCTTTGACAGCCGTATGGACGCGCTGCTCGATACCCTGCCCGCGCGGACGGCACAGCCCGCAAAAAAGCGCCGCCCGCTCCGCATGGCTGTGTGCATCGCCGCAGCGGCCGCGCTGGTTGTAGGGGCTTCAGCGGCTGCACCCGCGATGCTGGAAATGACACGCAACGCAATCGATTACTTCAGCGGGAACCGCACTTCGGAATACGCCGCCCACCAGGAACGGTATAAGGCCTATAACGCGGCGGTCGACACAAGCCAGACCATAGACGGCATAACGCTGACTATTGATAACATCGCGGCTGACGACAGCTATATCAATATTTTCTATACTATGTCGAGCAAGGCTCCGCTGGAACAGACTGGTGACAGCAGCGACCCCGAAAGCTGGCGTGCCGCTTGGTCTGCGCCTGTATTCTGGGCGGCAGTTGATGGCAAGGAACTGGATACAACAGGCGCTATTTTGAACGAGGCCTATTTTGAGGACGACTGCACGCTCAAGGGCCTGCATCGGCTGCCGCTCAAGCAATCGCTCCCTGACCAGTTTAACCTGTTACTATATACCGGCGGCAGCATCAATGGCATGCAGGACGCAGATTTTAAATTCGCGCTTTCGGTCGATAAAAGCTCAGTGGGTAGCCTGACAGTCGAACCAGAGCAGGACTTTACCGTCCGTTTCTCCGGTACGGACGAGAGGGGCAACGCCTATACGGTAGACCGCACGCCGCGCGTCGAGCGCGTATCTATCTCCCCGCTCAGTTCGTCCATCACACTCAGCGAGCGCGTGTCCGGCGATGCTATGCCATGGGACAGCTTCGTCCTGCGTGACGACAAGGGCAATTACCTGCCCCTCATCAGCGTCGGACTAACCGCCAGCGGCTTAGGCCGGTCGGTGAATCAGTTTGAATTTATCGGTGCGGACGAGGACACCAAATCTATCACATTGATCCCGTTCATGTCCAGCTATCATGCCCACGAGGTCAAGGGTGCGCTCGATGCGCTTCCGCTGACCGACCAAGGCAAAAACGGCCTGACACTCGAAAGTCTGGAGGTCGGCGCGGCCAAGGCTGTTGCCATCTTCTCCACTCACGGCGCGACCTGGATGGAAAACGGCCAGTTTAATCTGACAGACGCGGCTGGGAACAGCCTGTCGTTGAACAATGACGCTTACTTTGACAGCTATACCGACCGTGAGACTGGGAATATCATCGCCACCCTGTACTACCCCGGCGCGGCCGAGGAAGAGCTTGCCAGGGTCGCCGGCGTGTCCTTCTGGCAGCCGGACGACGATATGGAGCTGCTCGAAGAGCAGGCCGTTACGATCGATCTGCAATAAAATCCATACGCAATAAAATCCATACGCAATAAAAGAGCCTCAAAGGGCGGCACTCATAAAACAGCATAGGAACGTTTTCGGGAAACGGCGTAGCTTCGGCTATGCCGTTTCTCCGTTTTGCAGGTCGTTCAACATGGCGGCGGGGAGTATTCCCACAAGGTCATAGGAAATATCAATCTGCTGTTCCCTATATCCCTTTGACTTATCCGGTGCGTGAACATACACCGCCTTTACCATGTCATTTAAGACAGTGGGCGTTAATTCTTCTAAGTCGAGATACTTCCGCACCTTGCCGATAAACCTGTCAATGTTTTCTGCCTGTTCTTCTTGCTGTATAATTTCTTCATTCAGTTGCAACAGCTTTTCCCGCAGTTCTTCCTGCTCCTGCTCGTAATCATCAGAGAGCATTTGAAATCTGCTGTCAGATAGTTTTCCGTTGGCATTATCCTCGTAAATACGTTTGAAAAGTCGGTCAAGTTCTTCTATGCGCCGTTCCGCCTGTGTTGCCTGCCGACGCTTTGCCGCAAGTTCTTTCCTTGCTTCGGCTTTCTGCTTTGCACCCATAGCCTTGCGGAATTGTTCTTCGTGGTTCGCAACACAAGCAATCGCCATTCTCATATGAGCGAGTACGCCCTGTTCCAACACCACAGCGCGGATAAAATGCGTTGGGCAAACCTCTTTCCCTTTGAGCCTTGAAGTAGAGCAGACAAAATAGTCTTGTCTTGCTTCAAAGTTCCTGCTTGTGCAGTAATACAGCTTTTCGCCGCAGTCGGCACAGCGCACAATACCGGAAAACATATTCGTCTTACCTGTCCTTGTCGGGCGGCGTTTGTTCTTGCGTAATTCCTGTACCCGCGCCCATGTGTCGGCGTCAATGATTGCTTCGTGGGTATTCTCAAACACAAGCCATTTTTCCTCTGGATTATAACAGGTTTTCTTGTTCTTGTAGGACTGCTTATAGGTTTTGAAGTTTACCGTATGCCCTTGATATTCTTGACGCTCCAAAATATCAGCTATGGTATCGCCCGTCCAGTTATAGGGATTGTCCGGCGGCGCGTTTCTCGTTGCCCTGCCTGTCTGCTGAAAATGGATTGTCGGCGTTATGACTTTATCCTCTTTCAAAATACGGGCAATCTGCGACGGTCCGTAACCGTCCAAACAAAGGGCGAATATCCGCTTGACTACTTCGGCGGCTTCTCCGTCCACAATCCAATGTTTTCTGTTATCCGGGTCTTTCATGTAACCATATGGCGGATTTGTGCAGAGATGTTCGCCCGCTTCTCCTTTGGACTTCATTACCGCGCGGATTTTCTTGCTTGTATCTTTGGCGTACCATTCGTTGATGATGTTCAAAAAGGGGGTAAAGTCGCTGTCCTGCTGGTTCGCGCTGTCTATGCCGTTATTGATAGCGATAAACCGCACGCCCTTTTCTACAAACAAGACTTCGGTATAAAATCCCACTTTCAGATAATCACGCCCAAGCCGCGACATATCCTTGACTATCAGTGTAGATACTTCGCCGTTTTCTATCTTCTCAATGAGTTCGCCCCAGCTCGGACGGTTGAAATTCGTACCTGAATATCCGTCGTCTACAAAGAATAGGGGATTTTTGAAGCCGTTTTCCTTTGCGTATTTACTTAAAATCGCCTTTTGATTTACAATGCTGTTGCTGTCGCCCTGTAATTCGTCGTCGCGTGATAAGCGACAATAGAGGGCGGTAAGTTTGTTGTCAGACTGCCTTAACATAAGTTTGCTCCTTTCGTTGGCGGGCAGTCTGCCATACAGGATTGTATGTGTTCATTTTATCGGCTCCCGTCCTTTTTATCAACTTCTTTCTGTAAATTTTCCTGTTCCATAAGGCGTAAAACTTTACTCGGCAATGACTTCTTCCCGTCATAGCTGCCTGTAAATCGGTAGAGCGTTTTCCCCGATTTTATAATGACTTCATGCTTCGGAAGTTCTTGATACAGGGGATTTTTCACGACGATTTGACCGTCTTTGATAACTCGTTTCTTTTCCATTCCTTTCCCGTCCTTTCGCATTTGATGAAGTGAAAAACTTCTTAGCAAGCATAGGAAAGGGGTACCCTTTCCGTAAAAATGCGCTGCATTTTGCTTGTTGGGAAGTTTCCCAAACCCTCTGTTTTTCCTTTCAATCCCTACTACACCGCATAGGACGATTTTGCCAAAGATTTATGAAAAAAATTTTGATTTTCTTTCTTTACTCATTGATACGGGAAAGTTTTAGAAATGCCAAATCAGCGGATAGGGAGCTATATTGACAGCGAAAGTAATTTGTGCTATTCTTTATACGGACCAACGGTCTGTAAGGAGGGATAGAGTGGCAAGGAACAAATATCCAGAAGAAACTGTCAGATTGATTTTAGATGTGGCTACCCGCCTATTCGCTGAAAAAGGTTATGACAGGACTTCTTTACAGGACATCATCAATGAAACCAAGCTTTCTAAAGGTGCCATTTATCATCATTTTGCGTCTAAAGAGGATATACTGGAAGCCATTTTCGACCGTATCGGAGAAGAAAATACGGCAGTATTAGCAAAAGTAAGAGATGATAAAGAAGTAAATGGTTTGGAAAAGCTTCGGAAGATTATCCGAACGGCGGTGTTCCATTCCAACCAAAGCCTTATGTTGACGATTACACCAAGTCTGTTAGACAACCCAAGATTTTTGGCTTTGCAAATCGGGCAAATTTATCAAATAGTGGCACCCAAATTTATTGAACCGATTTTAAAACAGGGTATGGAAGACGGCTCTATTCAAATTGAACACCCAAAAGAGGTGGCAGAAGCGATTATGATTTTAGCAAATACATGGCTCAATCCGTTGGTAAATCAAACGGACGCACATGGTATGCGGGAAAGATGTAATACGTTCAATCATCTGATGAAAGGTATTGGCATTGATGTTCTGTTAGATGAAGCTTTAATTGAAGCATATATTGGCTTTTGCAAGCAGCAGTAATGTTGTTAAAATAATCTGTCCTTTGCAGGGCAGTTTATTTTAAACCATATACAGACCGACGGTTGGTTTATAAAATATTGAGGAGGATTTATATGAAAGAAAAATCGACTCTTTTCAAACGTGATTTTACATTGGTTGTTATCGGGCAAATCATTTCGTTGTTTGGAAATGCAATTTTACGTTTTGCCCTGCCGCTTTATTTATTGCGGGAAACAGGTTCATCTGCTCTGTTTGGAATGGTAACTGCCTGTTCTTTTGCGCCAATGGTAGTATTGTCGATGATTGGCGGCGTATTAGCCGACAGAGTGAACAAGCGGAATATTATGGTCGGGCTGGACTTTTGTACAGCGGTATTGATACTGATTTTTTATCTTAGCTTAGGAAAGCTGCCAACGGTTCCGTTGTTCATTACTGTGTTAATGCTTCTGTATGGAATTTCCGGTACTTATCAGCCGTCTGTGCAGGCGAGTATCCCGTTATTAGTATCATCAGAAAAACTAATGGCAGGAAACGCAGTTATCAACCAAGTAAATACTCTTTCCGGTTTACTGGGACCTGTCATTGGCGGCATCATGTTTGGAATGTGGGGGATTTATCCTATTTTGATTTTAAGTATTGGCTGCTTTTCTTTTTCCGCAGTTATGGAAATCTTTATCCATATCCCACATGAAAAGCGTATAAGGGAAAGAGGTATTTTAACAGTTGTAGGAAATGACTTAAAGGAAAGTTACCAGTTCGTAAAAACTGAAAAACCGATTTTCTTTTCCGTCGTGTTTCTGATTTCTATTTTCAATCTAATATTAAGTTCGGTTATGATTGTTGGGACACCTATTTTGATTACACAGGTACTTAAAATGTCAGATACCATGTATGGCTTTACCCAAGGCGCACTTGCATTAGGTGGTTTGTGCAGTGGAATTTTAACAGCAGCGATAGCAGAAAAATTGAAGCTAAAAAGCTCTTATATTTTGCTTCTGGTTTGTGCAGCTTCCGTAGCATTGATGGGGATTTCGTTGATGTTTCATATTCCTGCAATCCTGTCTTATTGGGTTATTACACTAATGAGCTTTACTGCAATGGGAGCTTCTACGCTGTTTGTTGTGCAGATTTACACAATGGTACAAAAGCAGACGCCCCCGCAATTGGTTGGTAAAATCATGGCGGCGTTGATTTCCATAGCCATGTGTGGTCAACCCATAGGGCAGGCGATTTATGGTGTTTTGTTTGATATTTTTGAAAGCCGGACATGGATTGTATTGATTGTAGCAGCCGTTGCCGCTTTCTTGATTGCTCTTTACTCAAAGAAAATATTCAGCCAATTAGAGAACAGTAACGAATGAGAACATTCACTTTTTAAGGTCATAGCAATATAAAGGAGGTATCAATATGCTGCCCGTCTTTCCTATATTTTTGATTCAATCATCAAAAAAAGCCTTTCTTTCATCATGGGATACTCTGGCTATGATGATGAATACACATATCATTTTATATGCTTAAACAATTCATGTTTCCGAACGCCTATGCAGTTTTATTGCTGTATGGGCGTTTTCTGCAATAACCCCTATTGGGAAGAAAGGGGGTGAAACAATGAACGATTTAGAGCAATACAAAGAGCATATCGAATACACTTTTGCAGCCTTTTGTAAAGTTGTTCTCCGTAATGCTTCCATGTCCGCCTATCGGGATATTGGCAGACGGCAGAAACGGGAAATATCCCTTGATTATCTCATGGAGGAAAGGTATTACAATCCATCTACAACAGACAGTTATTTTGCGGAGCAAACAAGTTCGACGGAATTAATTGTGTGCGACGAGAGAATCGTAATAGAAAATGAACGATTGGCAAAAGTGTTTTCCGATTTACCCAAGTTGCGGCAGGAAGTTTTGGTACTGTATTTCTTCTTTGGATATACGGATAAGAAAATCGGAGAAAGGTATGGGAAAAGCCGCACGACAGTAAACTACTGGAAAATAGCAGCACTCAAACAGCTAAGAAAAGAAATGGAGAGATTGGAGCATGAGGAACAGGAAAATGATACCTTTTGAAATTATCGAAAAGGCAGTTGCAGGGGAACCGGAAGCGGTAGACGCAGTATTAAGACATTATACTGGACGTATCAAATACCTGTCTACTTATCATGGTAATATCAATGATGATATACAAGACCGACTGAAAGCACAGCTTATCAAAGCTGTCCTGCAATTCCGTTTTGACAGATAGTGAATAGCAAAGACAGAGAAAGCCGTCAAGGATAAAATGCACGCTTCGCGTCCTTGACGGTTTCCCTGTCTTTACTGTGGAGCAGACAAGAGGGCGCAATCGGATAAACCGCTTACGCCCTCAATCCATTATGTAATGTTACGCAGTAGAGGTTGATTTTACATTGATTTATGTGGTTTTACAGAGCATAAAAATCACCCATATGATATTTTATACTTATACGTTCAAAAAAGGCGTTCTACTGCGTAACAAAGATATTATCTTTGATTTTTGAGGTTTATTTGGTATACTATTTTCAAAACGTGCTAAAGGAGAATATAAAAATGGAAAGCATTGAGATTATAAAAATTCGTTTAACTGGAATTATTGGTTGTATTGACGAATATACATCTGAACCTACTATAACAGCTATTATTAAGTCTTTGTCAAAAGCGTTATCGGAAAATGAGTTTAATATAATCTTATTTAGCTGTAAAGAAATTGAAAAATGGTATCAAAAAAATATTTCCAATATATTGTCGAATGAATTTGTTTTAAATCATGATGTGCATAGAGAAAATATACATTTAATTAGAGAAATAATTAATAATCTTGAAACGAATCAAGATTGTTATAAACAAGAATTAAATTTATCAAAGAACTCCTCAAAATTGACAGGTTTAACGGATGCAGCAATTGGAAATATATTAAATAGATTTCATCAAGTAGTAATACAACTAAGAGATAGGTATGATAATCGAGAGACTTTAGATGTGGCTGATGAATATGATGTACAAGATTTGTTACATACTTTATTGACACTATATTGTGATGATATTCGTCCGGAAGAATGGACGCCTTCATATGCTGGTACATCTTCGAGACAAGATTTTTTGCTGAAAAATGAAAAAATTGTTATAGAAACAAAGAAAACACGAAAAGGACTCAATAATAAAGAATTAGCGAATGAGTTGATTATAGATATTGCTAGGTACAAAGCCCATCCTGATTGTAAAAAATTAGTGTGTTTTGTTTATGATCCTGATAGTCGAATAAAGAACCCCAGAGGGTTTGAAAATGACTTAAGTAAAGATGCAGACGATTTAAGTGTAATGGTGTATATTCGTCCATAATTGCAATAAGCAGAAAGAATACATTATTTTGTGTATTCTTTCTGCTTATTTTTTAGGGGCAATCCCAAATTTTGTGTAACCGCCAAAAGCGGTGCAAATAGAGAAAAATTTATCATGGGCGGCAGACGGGTAAAACGGC
>NZ_JAOQJE010000049.1:0-651 GCF_025567315.1 Agathobaculum ammoniilyticum | reverse complement strand
CTCGCCGCCGCGGAAGCGCTGCGGCGCAGGCTGCAGACCGCCAGGTTCGGTCTGCTCATCGCGGAATGCGGCAGCGGAAAGTCTAAGGTCGGCAGCATTGCCATGCAGTCGTATTGCAAAAGCACAGGAAATGCCTGCATATCGTCCTCTGCCCCTCCCACATGACAGGCAAATGGGTGCGCGAGCTGGAGGAGGCCATCTCAAACGCGCGTGCCGCCATCGTGCGGACGTCAGCGGACATGGACGCCCTCTACGCGGGGTATGCCCGCGGCGGCCGCACCGTGTTTGCAGTCATGTCCAAGGAAAACGCGCTGGACGGCTATATGCGCCGCCCAGCGGCCAGATGGGACGCAAGGCGGCAGGGCTTTACCTGCCCGGACTGCGGCAGCGTGATCCAGATGGAATTTATGGACTGCGGTAAGCGGACATTGACAGACGCCACGCCGGAATACTTCCGGACAGAGACCCGCGCCAACCGCAAGTGCGAAGGCTGCGGCGCTGTCCTCTGGACAGCCACCACCGCGGAGGAACAGAGCGAATGGGTGCGCATCAGCCATCTGGGCTATGTCCACAGCCGTTTTGCGTACCTTGCGCGGGACGCCTGCAAAACAGCGGCGGCGAAAAAGCAGCTTGCCGCCCTGCTGCGCGAGC
>NZ_JAOQJE010000048.1:0-862 GCF_025567315.1 Agathobaculum ammoniilyticum | reverse complement strand
TGCTGTATTCGGTGTTCCGCCCTTCCACGGCCATCCTCTGTGATGGGGATCTGGTGGAAAAGCGTAACCTTGTCCGGCAGAACTTCGTCTCCCACGACCTCGGCCGCAATAAGGCGGAGGTGCTCGCGGAGCGGTATTCGGCAGCGTTCGGTATGGGATGCCGGTATGTGCCGCACTACATCGAAAGTGAAGATGAACTAAGGCAGCTGCTTTATCCTGATTATGCAGACGCGCTCGTGATCCTGCTCGGCTGCGTGGACAACAACCGCAGCCGGAGGATGTGCAACGAGGTGTTTTACCACGCGCGCGACCTGGTCTACATCGATTCCGGCAACGGGTTGGCGAATGGGCAGGTCGTGTGCGGCGTCCGCAAGGGCGGGCGCACACTGCGCCGGCCGGTGGCGGGCTTCTATCCGGATATCCTGGACCCAACGGACAAATTCCCCAGTGAGCTGCCCTGCGCGGAGGCTTCCGTCTCCTCGCCGCAGGCCATGACGGCCAACCTCATGGCGGCCACGCTTACACTGTGCATGCTGTATAACATCATCGCGGGCGGCGAGCTTACCACCCGCATGACTACCTTCTCCAGCAAGACAGTGAACGTCCGGCCGCTGCTCCCGAAACGGAGGGCGGCATGATGGAGCAGATCCGGTATGCCTGCGGCCGTCTGGGCGAGCTTGCGCAGGATATCCGCTGGCGCGCCGGCCAGCTCCCCGCCCTGCGGGAGGCCGGCGGCACGGCGGAACTGCGGCAGATCGCCCAGCAGATACAGAAGCTGGCATCCGCCCTCCATGAAGCAGCGCTCCTGCTCGAAGAGCTGGACCTGCCCAGGGTCCCTGCCTATACGGCGCAGCTCAGCGCG
>NZ_JAOQJE010000047.1:0-963 GCF_025567315.1 Agathobaculum ammoniilyticum | reverse complement strand
ACGCGGACGGTGAGCGGCTGTTCGCCCGGCTTACCGTTGCTGAAAAAGTGGATGCCAAGGCTTTCTTCTGCGGTCAGCGTCATCGTAACCTTGCCGTCCGTCACGGAAAACGGATAGGTTTTATCCCCGATCTGGACAGCACCATCGGCCAGATCGGCCGTGTTCGCCTGTCCCGCATCCGTGCGTGTCACCTGTACTCGGGTGATCTCGGCTTCTCCAGATGGCGCGGCGGTGATCGTAACCGTCTTGCCGATGCCGTATGTCCCCCCGCCGCTGACCTCGATGCCGCTGTCTGCGCTTACATCCATGTGGCAGGAGACCGCTTCCACGGATGCTGATAAAACAAGATCTCCTGTACAGTTGCCCGGCACCGTGACGGTTATCTCCCGTCCGCTATGGCGGAGCGGCAGCACCATGCCGCCCACTATAAGCTGTGCGGGCTTGTCCTGAACCGTGGTGTTTACGGTCTGCCCGTCGTAATAGGCGGTGACTACTGCAAGCCGGTACCCGTCCAGTGGAGTAAAGGTGACGTCCCTCACCACGCTGGTCTCCCACACGTTGACGCCGACCGCGCTGGATGTATAGCCTGTACCCGCCTTGACTTCGACGCGGTGCATACCGCCTGCGGCATAGGACTGCGGGATAACCGCCGCCGCTATCAGCCACAACGCCAGCAGTAAAATCGGGATGCGCAGTTTCTTTGTGGTCATGTTTTTCGCTCTCCTTTCCCTGCAAAAAGGGCCGGTATGAACAGAACGTCATACCGGCTCATGCCAATATTATAAGGTCTGGTCTGAAATGAGATAAGCGGCGGTCCTGTCAAATGCGGGCGAGCCTTCCTCCGCCTGCACATCCGGTATGGAGCGCCACAGGCGATCCACCCGGGCGACGCCGCCCAGGTCGGTGTAGACCACCAGCTGCTCCATCCCGACCGCAGCATTGTCCAGCAGCAAATGCACGGCG
>NZ_JAOQJE010000046.1:0-1360 GCF_025567315.1 Agathobaculum ammoniilyticum | reverse complement strand
GGGCGGCCATGCTCATAGTCAAACGTACCCTTTACAAAGGTAACTTGCGCCGCAGTCTTTCCCGCGTGCTTCAAAGCTGCCTGCTTTGCCTGCTCCAGTGTGATTGTACCCGCGGGCGTAGACGGAGTCGCGGGATTTACGGGTGTAGTCGGATCGCTCGGAGGCGTTGTTGCAGGGTTCGAGGTATCAAAATCCGTTACTTCGCCGCCAATGGATGCATTGCTGTTCAGGGAAACCGTTTGGGCCGCTTCGTTCCAGGACACCGATTTGCCCATGATCTCCCCAATCGCACGGATCGGCAGATAGATGGAGCCATTGTAGACCGCAGGATCGCACACCTTGCCATTCACATCATAAAATGTGCGATCTACCCCATCAATAACAATCGTATAGTTCGGCTCCATTGTCAGGTTGACAGCAGCTTCCTTTGCGTTACGGTCTGGGGTGCCGGTTGCGTTGCCGGTCGTACGGGTGCCACCGATCGTCGCCGTATAGCTGCTTTCATCCCAGTTAACATTTTTATTCATCAGTTCGCCAATCGACCGCAGCGGGATATACGTCGTACCCCCGCAGCTGATCGGATGGACCTCCTGCCCCTGCACATTGTAGAATGTACGCTCCACCCCGTCTATCTGAACCCGAATATCCGGATTGAGCTCCGCCGCTACCGTATAGGAGCCGCTGGCCGCAAATGCGGAACCGCACAGCAGGGATGCCAGCGCCACCGTGCAAATCATCTTTTTCATTTTGTTGTCCTCCCCTTCGTTATCATATCTTAAAAATAAATCAGTCAAAAACCGATTCTGCTTCCCATTCGAGAATCGTACCGCTGTATGCGTCGATCGAAAAATCATATTCTATGTTCTGATAAATAATCTTTCCCTCATACAGCACCCAACCATCATCATAGTCCAGATGGAGCCTTATGTCTCTTTCCGTTGCACCGGATACCTTAGCCAGTGCGATTTGCTTTGCTTCCTGTTCCGTTATCTGCTGCCCTGATTGCGCACCTTGCTGGAACGGCGTATAATTTTCCGCATCATAGTCGAAGCTTCGGACCGTTCCCGTTGCTGCATCGATCTCGTAATCATATTCCGTATTCGTTTCGGCAATGTAAAATTCCACATCGTATACCAGAACGCCATCATCATAATCCAGCTTTGCCCACAGGAATGCCGCATCGCTCTCCTTAATCTGAGCATGTTCCAGAGCAATCTGCTTCGCCTGTTCCTCACTGATCTGGGTCGTTGGCTGTTGGCCACTGCCTGTGTTTCCGGAATTCTGGTTCGTCGCTGCCTGATTCTCTGCCACGGCAGCCTGCTCTACTGATGGCATGTCACTTACCGGAACCTGCCCGCTT
>NZ_JAOQJE010000045.1:0-1478 GCF_025567315.1 Agathobaculum ammoniilyticum | reverse complement strand
GGGGCAATCCCAAATTTTGTGTAACCGCCAAAAGCGGTGCAAATAGAGAAAAATTTATCATGGGCGGCAGACGGGTAAAACGGCTGCCGCCTTGTTAACAACATAACGCCAGCGAGAGGGGATGTCAAGACGAAGGCATTCATATCCCCTCTGCCATCGATCTGAAACGGCATTACTCAGGCATGCGCTCGGCGAAGTAGACAGCCATCTGGGCGTGGATCACACTCCAGTCCTGTCGCCGGCCGGTCCACTTTTTCGTGATATCCATCATGGCCAGATACAGCATTTTCAGCAGGCTGTCGTCGGTGGGAAATACGGATTTGGCTTTGGTCACCTTGCGCAGCTGGCGGTTGAAGCCCTCGATGGCATTGGTGGTGTAAATCAGCCGCCGCACCTCCTGAGGGTACTTGAAATAGGTGCTCAGGTTTGCCCAGTTGTCCCGCCAGGACTGGGAGATTTTCGGATATTTCCGGTCCCAGTGCTCCCCGAAGGTATCCAGGGCATCCAGTGCCGCCTGCTCATCTACGGCGGCATAAACTGCCTTCAGATCTGTCATGAGCGCCTTTAAGTCCTTGTAGGACACATATTTACTGGAATTGCGCAGCTGGTGGATGATGCAGTTCTGAATTTCGGTTTGAGGAAAGGTTGCATGGATAGCCGCATCAAATCCGGCAAGGTTATCCGTGCAGGCGATGAAAATATCCTCCACACCACGGTTCCGCAGGCCGTTAAGCACGGTCGCCCAGAACTTGGCGCTCTCATTTTCGCCTACCCACATGCCCAGTACATCTTTCCGGCCATCCAGATCAATGCCTATGGCAATATACACCGCTTTCTTTACGATCTGCCCCTCGCTGCGGACATGGTAGTGGATGGCATCCAAAAATACCACGGCGTAGATGGACTCCAAAGGCCGCTGCTGCCACTCTTTGGCCACAGGCAGGATCTTGTCCGTGATCCGGCTGACCGTGCTGTCCGAGACCGAAATACCGTAGATATCCTGAATATGGGTCTCAATATCTCCGGTGGTCATCCCCTTGGCATACATCGACAGGATCTTTTCCTCGATATCCTGGCTGATGCTGGTCTGGTTCTTTTTCAGCACCTGCGGCTCAAACTCGCCTTTCCGGTCCCGAGGCACGGATACTTCTACGTCACCAAAGCTCGTACGCAGCGTCTTACTGCTGTGCCCATTGCGGCTGTTATCCGTGTCCTTATTTTTATAGTCATACTTGCTGTAGCCCAGCTCGTCATCCAGTTCCGCCTCCAGGCCGTTCTCCATGAATTCGGCTATGGTCTCTTTAAATAAGCTCTGGATGTCTTCCATGCTGCCAATGTTCGCCATCTGCAGCAGTTCACGGATTTTCTCCCGCCGGGCCTTTTCTTCCGGCGTGCGATTCTTTCTGGCCATATGTATAACCTCCTGTGTGATGCTTCTATTCTACACCACTCAGGAGGTTTACACATAATTTGAAACA
>NZ_JAOQJE010000044.1:0-1684 GCF_025567315.1 Agathobaculum ammoniilyticum | reverse complement strand
ACGCATACAATAGCGCCTATGTCAACGAAAATCCCGCGCAGGCGGAATGGCGGCGCGAGATCCTGGAGCGGGCGCAGCATGTGATAGACGCATGCCTGAAGCAGTAAGGGAGACTACGGTCTCCCTTTTTGCTGCCCTTTTCCATCAGACCTGGTTTGCCGCACTGATGATATCCCAAAACGCCCAGTGCGAGGCAGGCACATCCGCAAACCTGGTCTGGATGGTATGCACGCGCAGCGGCCGGCTGGTCACACGGTTAATGAGCTTGGCTGCTTCCGCACGGGTGATGGACGCGTCCGGTCTGAACGTACCGTCCTTATAACCGTCGATCCAGCCGTGCATCTGGCCGTATGCCACCGCATCATGTGTCTCCCCATAACTGGGGACGTCTGGAAACGCCATCGTGCCGGCCGCCACCCGTGGGGACCCGCTCAGGCGGTACAGCCACACGGCCAGCTCCGCACGGGAAATGGGCGCGTCCGGCCGGAAATACGGCGCGGCCTCTATTCCCGCATCATAGAACGCATCCACTTCGTGGGCGTACCAGCCGCTTACCGGCACATCCGCCGCGCCACAGGCCGGATAGTCTATCAGGCTGGAGTAGTTGGTTAGCCGTGCAAGCATCACGGCCGCTTCCGCGCGGGTCAGGGTGTCCTCCGGACAGAACCGGTAGTTTCCCATACCTTCAAAATACGGCGCGGTGATACCGCTGCGCAGATACAATGTGCCGTTGCTTTCGCGTACCGCACAGGCGCTGAGCTGCACATCGTCACGGATATTGCTTACTGTTATCTTGAGGACGCCCTGATTGGACAGAGACATAGGGTATGACTTGCCCCCAACTCTAATTCTGCTGTCCTCATCAACATGGGCAGTCTCCTGCCGGCTGCCCACGCGCAGCGTGACGGTATCCAGCATATAACCCTTGTCCGGCGAGACGGTATACGTCGCCGAGCCGCCGTCGTTCACACCCGTGCGGTATGCAGAAATGGTGCAGTGCTGCGCTGTCCCGACCTCCACGGCGTTGTCATAGGCGGCAGCTCTGTCGGCTGTAGCGAATACCCGCACTGGGGCATAGACGTCATCCACATGCAGGATAACGCTGTTCCCGTCCTGCTGCAGCGTATAGTCCACACCGTCTATTCGAATCTCATTTTCATCCGCATCTACGGTTTTCGATATATCGCCCACCGTCAGGGTAATACGGCGCAGCGTATAGTTATCATCCGGTGTGATCGTAAAACGGATATCCGTTCCTTTGCGCACTGTGCCGCCGCAGTCCTTGACGATATCCACGCCTGTCCCCTCTGATACCGTGACAGGGATACGGTCTTCGTCCAGTTCGGAGATAAAGTACGCCTCCATATCGGTTTGCACATCGGTAAGGCGCAGCGTCACGCGGCCGCCGTCCCTGTCGATGCGGTACACCTTGCCGCCCAGCCAGATACGGCCCTCAGATACATATCCCGCAGCGGACTGCACTCCATCGTCCAGCCGTATCTCGGTGATCTCATAGCCGCGTCCGGCGTCTGCAATAATGTTTGCATCGTTCCCGCGCCGCACTTTGACACGGTTGCTGTCCACATCCACACCCTTATCGCCGCCCACGCGGACGGTGAGCGGCTGTTCGCCCGGCTTACCGTTGCTGAAAAAGTGGATGCCAAGGCTTTCTTCTGCGGTCAGC
>NZ_JAOQJE010000043.1:0-1689 GCF_025567315.1 Agathobaculum ammoniilyticum | reverse complement strand
CAGATGTATCACATTTACCGGTTGTGGAATGGCCTCAAAGAACAGCGCACCCGGAATATGGCATAGTGCATCTTTTCGCAAAAATCTGTATACTTCACTTGTCTGATTTTCGATTGCTTTCCAGCAATAGCTGATAAAGCGTTTCACTATGACATCCTGTGGCGTAAGCGACGTAAGCATTACACTCACCACCTTACTGCCACTGACTGTGGAATTTACATTGTTATAGGCTGTTGAACCATCAGTTTTGGGTTAATTTTTTAATCTCAATAAATTGGAATTTTCCGGAGGTACGAGTTATGAAAAATCGAACCATGATGATAGGGTTAGCCTTACTATTGCTTGGAAATAATTTTGCAGTTCCAGGCACCTTTTTTCTATATCGGTCTTGTTTTTGGTATTATTGAATTGGTTTTGGTTATTTTCGGGAGCAAATCAAAGGAATAGCAGATTCCAATTTATCGACTTATCGGGAACCACGCTTGATATGCGTGATTCTTTTCATTTGTGGGAAAATCAATGATACTTTTTGTTGCTGTTATGCCAACAGCAGAATTTCTAACAGTCCTCGGGCAGCTTTCGTATCACACGAAATAAGGTGTCCTTACGGACGCACAGCCTTTCTCAATTTTGGCCGGATTGACGATCATCACCTGCATACCCTGCCGGAGGTGGTTTGCCACCCATTCTTCCCGTTTGCGAGGCGGGACGGTATCCTCCATGATCTCGGCGCGGACGCCGGCATCCGTGAGAAAGCGCTTGAGCCGTGTCCGGCTGTCCAGCCGCACCCAGTTGACGTAGGGCAGTACGCGCTCCTCTGCGGCAACCTTTGCACGAATGATCTCGAGCGCCCTTGCATCCTTTTCGGTTTCATCCGTCGATGCACCGCTGTCCTCCGGCACCAGGATCGGGTCTGCGGTGACCGGATGCACGATCGGCTTATGCCCATACGGCTGGTCCGGATAGGCCATCATGAGGTTCAGGGACACGGACAACAGCTTCCGGGCGAGCTTACGCCCTTCGCAGCTGCGGTCCTTGAAGATCTCATGGAAAGCGTGCTCCAGATCGTCATAGGCTCTTTGCTGGTTCTCCGGAAGCCTGAGCGGTACAGGGATCTCCTCGTATTCCGGCAGGTCCTTGCCCATATCCATGAGCGAGAGGAACACGCCGTTCTCCAGCAGGAAGCGGCTGTACACCAGCGGCGAAACGCCCGGCTTCTGACGGGAGCGTTTTTCCGCTTCGCGGTGCGCCGGTTGCTGTTGTACCCGCCTTCCGTTACTTCGTAAGTGTCCTCTGTCACGCCGTATTCCCGCGCAAACTGCGCGGGGGCGGCATAGCTTTGCCCATCCTGCTCCATACGGTATGCACACATGCGGTAGAGCAGATAGAAGATACCGGAGGCATAGCCGTTGATGAGGGTTGCCGTCATGCCGATGCATTTTTTCGCGGCGGCGAACAGCTCGCCCATCGCGTCCCCCTGGCCGCTGTCCGCGGAAAACTGGTGCAGTTCATCCGCTATCAGGCCGTCTATCTTCCCTCTGTACCGGTTTTTGATATAGGTGCTGAGCGGGAAGCGGCGGCACGCGCCGCGGGCGGCCATGAAACGGTCCGGCTCGCGCAGCAGGGCGGCAAGCTGCTTTTTCGCCGCCGCTGTTTTGCAGGCGTCCCGCGCAAGGTACGCAAAACGGC
>NZ_JAOQJE010000042.1:0-2725 GCF_025567315.1 Agathobaculum ammoniilyticum | reverse complement strand
AAAGTCTGCAAATAAAAAGTCAATAGGGGGAATGGAGAAAATGATGAAAAGAAAAAGGGCATACCCAAAGCGGCCAGATGGTAAAATGCGCTGGCCAGATAGGAAGATATGTATCAAGGAGTGTTATTTCTGAGGCAGCAGAATGGTTGCTTTGGAGAAGTCTTTCCAATCCAAGCATTGCCCACAGCGGTCACAGTAAGGCTGGTATTCCCGTTCCATAGTCTTTCCACATTGAGGGCAGACTGAGAAGCCAGTAAGGCCATGAAGGAAATGAAAGCAGCGGATCTGCGTCACTGGCATGGGTTTGCGGAAAGACATTTCCCTCCAAATTGCCGAGGGAATCAGCAGGTCATTTGGTGTCAGATTAAAACCAACGCAGAGTTTTTCCAATGTCAAGATCGTTGGGGCGGTTTTGCCTCTGGCAATGTCGCCAAAGTACCTGGAACTGAGGTCACATCGTTCCGAGGCAGTTTCATAGCTGAGCTTGCGAGTATCACATAATCTGAGGACGGAGGTGGATAAATTGTCTAAAAACATCTTAATCGCTCTCTTTCTGTCATAAGATGTTTTTAGCGTAAATGCAGTATCGTTCCCCGACAAGGAAGGATGCTTCCTTAATTTCCCTCCAGAGATGCCAGATATTCTTTTATTCTGCCGTAGTAGATGCGCAGGAACTTGTTGGTGCCGGCTGTCATGTAAACCAGGTAGGGCTTGCCCTCGGCTCGTTTCTTGTCCATGAAACGGTACACTGGATCATTCTGAGGCATGGTTTTCAAAAGGCAGTCCATGACTAGGAACAAGGCGCGGCGCAGCTCCGGCGGGCCGCTTTTGGATGTCCGGTTGCTTTTGGCCTCGTGGGTGCCAGACTGGTCAGCGCCAGGGTCAACACCGGCAAAAGCCGTAATGGAGCCTCTGTGTGCAAACCGGGTCACATCACCAATCTCTGCCATGAGCTGGGGGCCGAGAGAATTGCCTACGCCGCGCATGGCCATGACAACTGGATATTCGGGGAGTTGGGCAGCCAGAGTGCGCATTTCAGCCTTGAGTTGCTCCAGAGATTTGGAGACGGCGTTCAGCGCGTCAATGGCCTGCCGGATCATGGTTTTGGTCAGGGCGTCCTTGGGGAGCATGGCAATCAGGTCTTGCGCCTCCATGTGAATCTCAATGGCCCGGCTCTGGCTGAAGTTGTAGCCGTGGCGTTTGCACCACTTGCGGTAGCGCTCCATAAAAGCAGTGAGGCTCATAGCCCGCACACAGTCCACGTGCCAAAAGGTCGTGGCAAAGTCCACCCACTTCTGGCTGCCGTCCTCACGGACAGGGCTGTCAAACAGGGCGTTGACATCGGGATAGGTCTGGTCCAAGAGGGCGATGAGGTTGTTTTTCATCATCGTCTTGGTTTTGGAGTACAGCCCCTGCTGCCGATTCAGCGTTTTCAGTTGCATCCGAATCGTGTCCATAGGAGTATGTTGGCGCAATTCTACCCAGTTGTCAAGCCCATAGCGGGCAATCTTCCTGGCGTCTGCCTTATCTGTTTTCACTTTGCGCAGGGTGTTGTTCCCGTAGTCTTTAATGAGCTTAGGATTGACTGCGCTAACAAAGATGCCCTCCTCATGGAGAAAGCGGGCCACCGGCTCATAGTAGCGCCCAGTGTGCTCCATGACCACCCGCGTCTCACCGTCCAGGCTTTTCAAGTAGTTTGCCAGTTCCTTGAGTTCACTGCCGGTGTGACCAACAGAAAACGGCTTTGCCACCACTTCCCCGAAGGGACGGAGAACAGTTACCATGCTCTTTCCTTTGGAAACATCGACCCCTGCTACATTGTTCATGCACAACGCTCCTCATCGTAGATTTGTCTTTTGGCGTCCAGCCATTTCATCATTGCCGATCCAATCTATTTGATGACACGGGCGCACCGATGTGGCGGCTCAACCTGCATAAATCGAACGCTGCGAAGGAGAGGCTGGCTGACGGACTTTACAACGGACGCATTGGTCCTTGGAGTTTAACATCAGGCCAAGACACTCTCATTCTAACAGCTTTGGCAACGGCGCGGAAAAAGACACGGCTGGCTGCCGTGCCTTGAACCGTAAATCTATTGTAATAGGAGTTTATGCAAATCCGGTACTCGCTGAATACTTCCAGCGTAATATGTTTACTTTAGAGTAGATACTTTGTCCCATATGCGGCAGAAAAACACATAATATCAATTAGGGAGGATACCGTATTGAAAAACTTTCCTTTTTACTGGTCGAAGCGTAAACAGGAAACGCTCATCGACGCAAAGGATTTGTAAATAACCATCATTCAAAGGCAGAAACACTAATCAACCTATATATGCCGCCGTTATGGATAACATCATAAACGGTGGTTTTCCTAAGTCTATTACAAATGTTACCAGTACCGAGCCAACATTGCAACAGCCTGCGGAGAAGATAAAAACATTTCATCTTTCCAAAACAGATAAGCCGTGCTATATTAAAGGAGAAATCAGGTCAGAGTAATTCGTGTCAGAGTAACCCGCCCAGGAGGCAGTCTGCCTGTCTGGACCGAACACCATCTCCGTACTTGATTCATCACCTGACTAGACCATACAGAAATCCACTATCGGATACTGTATGGTCTTTTTTTGCGCCAAAGAGAAAGGAAGATCAATATGCAATGACAGAAAAGCTGATGAAAGCCATCTACAGTGACCCAGCCCAGACAATCACCCTTACAGCCTGGG
>NZ_JAOQJE010000041.1:0-2780 GCF_025567315.1 Agathobaculum ammoniilyticum | reverse complement strand
CCGTTTGATAAACTGATCAAGTTCTATCCGTTCGAGCAGATCAACGAAGCGTTTGAGGAGTCCGGCTCCGGCAAGTGCATCAAGGCGATCCTCCGTATGGACGCCTGACCGCTTTCCTCCATTATACAACACATCAAAAAAACGGTGCGGAATATAGTTCCGCACCGTTTTTGCGTTTATTTTTCCAGCAGTCCCTGCCCGACCAGGAATTCGTGCGCCACCTCGTCGACCGGCCGCCCCTCCACGTCCACCTCATAGGTCAGGCCGCTCATCAGCTCGTCGGTAAAGAGGCCGTTGAGCAGGCTGAGCGTGTCCTCCAGATCCGGCGCCTGCTCTCGAAAGCGCTCAAACACATCGTTCCGCGCCAGAATCGTGCCGTAATAGTCTGGGAAGAAATGGCGGTCATCCTCCAGAATGGTCAGCCCCGCACGCTTGTTCAGCCCGTCGGTCGCGTAAACCACCATGACATCATACGCGCCCTGCTCGATCGCCTTGTATTTGAGCATAATATCGACATGCCGCACCTCCTTGAAATCCAGGTCGTAGAAATTCACGAACGGCCCGAACTTCATGCTGCCGGCATCGGTGAAAAAGTCCTGCTCCGCACCGAAGCGCAGCTCGCCCGCAACCGGCTGCAGGTCACTGATGGCGGCCACGCCGTACCGGTCCACCACGTCCTGCGTCACGCCGATGGCATAGGTGTTGTTGACGCCGATCTTGCCCATCAGCCGCACATCATATTTATCCTGCAGGCGCTCGTTTACAAAATCGTAGAGCGTCCGCCCCTCCGGTATATCCGCGGTATCCAGACCCATGATGGTCGTCAGGATGGTACCGTCCCAGTTGTACATTAGGTCGCAGCTGTGTCCGTCCCCAACCAGCTCGTCAAAATTGTTCTTGGAGGTCATCTGATCCTTGATCGTCACGGTCAGATCATACCGATCCTCGACCAATTGCTGAATCATGCTGTTGACGAGCTGCACCTCGGAAAATTCGCCCTGGTACAGCACCAGCCCGTCCGCGTCCTGCGGGATGAAATTCCACGCGCACAGCCCCAGCACGCAGACCGCCGCAGCCGCGGCCCCCAGCCGCCTGACCACCCGAAAGCGGTAAGCGGGCGCGGCCGCTGTGCGGCTGTTCATCCGGCGCTCCACAATGCCCATCAGGGTGTCGAGTACCAGCGCCATGAGCATAAGCACGCCCGTGCCGCCGAGGATCGCGTTCATATCATCTTGCCGGATGCCGGTGTTAATCACACCGCCTAGGCCGCCGCCCCCGACAAACGCAGCGAACACGGCCGTTCCCACTGCGTTGACCGCCGCGATGCGGATACCGGTGAAAATGATGGGGGCCGCCATGGGCATCTCCACATGAGCCAAGCGATACAGGCGCGTCATCCCCATCCCCTTTGCCGCTTCGACCAGGTAATCCGGAACCTGGTCCAGCCCCAAGCAGGTATTGCGCACAATGGGCAGCAGGGAATACAGCGCAAGCCCCGTGATGACGGTCGGCTTGCCCGCGCCCAGAAACACCATGATAATGCCGAGCAGGGCAAGCGCCGGCGTAGTCTGGATCAGGTCCACCACGCGCAGGATCACCCTGCGCGCAGCGGGATAAAAATAACATATTACACCCAGCGGCACGCCGGCCAGAATCGCGCACAGCAGAGAAGCGACGACAATGGAGATATGGTCGAGTATCATCACCGCGCTCATACGCCGCCGCCCCCTTTCCGCATGCCCTTGGGTACGACCATGCGCTGTAGCACGTCGATCAGGGAGCCGAGCAGGAATGCCAGCAGCGCGGCCGGTATGGCGCCCATCAGGATCAGGCCGTTGTCATTGGCGCTGATGCCGGTATAGATGAACTCGCCCAGCCCGCCTTGGCCGATCATTGCCGCCAGTACGGTCCAGCTTACGGTATAGATCGTGGACATGCGCAGGCCGCCGATGATGGTCGGCAGCGCCAACGGTATCTCGATCTTGTACAGCCGCTGCAGCGGCGTCATGCCGCAGCCACGGGCGGCCTCGATATACTGCGGGTCAACCGATACCAGACCCGCATAGGTGTTTTTGAGAATCGGGAACATTGCGTAGATCGACAGGGCAATCAGCACGGTCGCGGGCTGCATGCCCAGCCAGATAAAGAGCAGGCCGACGAACACAATGCCCGGCACCGTGTTGAATACGCTCAATACCGGCAGCACCACGCCGGACAGGCGGGGCCGGCGGGACAGCAGGATACCGAACGCAACGCCCAGCACAAAGCCGAAAAACACGGAAACCGCGGTGAAGCCCAAATGCGCCAGCAATGCGCGGGGAAGATCGTGGTAGGTCATATACTCACCCCCACAGCCGTTCCGCCATGGCCGACGCCATGCTGGTCTTGGTCACGATGCCAGCGACCGTTTTATCCGGCCGGAGTACGACCAGATACGGGCTGCCGCTTTCGATCAACTGGTCAAAGCAGGCCCGCGCGTTGTCCTCCGTCTGCACGACCGGCATGTTGCACCGGATCAGTGGAGCGATCGAATCCACCACATGTCCAGTCAGCCGAATATCCGTGATCGAAACCGTACCCAGGTATTTGCCTGCTTCGTCCACAACGAGCAGCGTATCCACGTTGCGGCGCTGCATCCGGCTGATACATTCGTTGACGCCGCGCCCCTGCTCGACCGTATAAACGCCTGTGCGCATAAACTCCTATTACAATAGATTTACGGTTCAAGGCACGGCAGCCAGCCGTGTCTTTTTCCGCGCCGTTGCCAAAGCTGTTAGAAT
>NZ_JAOQJE010000040.1:0-3189 GCF_025567315.1 Agathobaculum ammoniilyticum | reverse complement strand
CCGCCGGACAGGCCGGACGGTGCGGATGGTACGGCAGATACCTCCCACCCCAAAACAGGCGATGGACCTAAAGCGGGATCGCCGGAAGCAGGATCGGCGGTGCCCCCTCCTGAACTGCCAGCGGAGCCGAAATCCCCCTATTCCGACCTACTGCAGCCGGACGATCCCGATCAGGAGGATGATATGCCCGATCATACGACATTTATCCCAACAGATGACCAGATCGACCAATACCAACAGGAACTGGATCGAAACAACGAATTAGACAACGAAAGCGAGGATGCTGCCTTATGAAAAAGAACATCGCTGCAGAAGACCGGCCGGGCTTTACGCTGATGAAGCTGTCCGGCGCCATTTCCTATTTCCACATGCAGATGCCGCGCTGGCTGTTCTGCGACCCGCGTTACATGGATATGGGATTGGAGAGCAAGGTAGCCTACACGTTCCTGCTCAACCGGTACCAGCTGTCCCGCCGCAACGGCTGGGTGAACCGGCACGGCGAGGTGTACATCATCTACACGCGCGAGGATCTGGCACGGGAGCTGCAGGTTTCCTACCGCAAGGCGATAGCCTGCTTTAAGGAACTGGCGGACAGGCGCCTGGTCTGGGAGCAGCGGCAGGGCCGCGGGCTGCCTAACCGCATCTTCCTGGCCGAGGTGGTGCTGGACGAAAAGGCGGCCTACGGCTATGACTGCGCGCCGTTCTGCCCCACGCCAAGACCTGCAGAAATTGCATATCTGGATGAAGTGGATGAGGGCAGAGAACAGGAGCCTTCTGGCGGCATTCCGGATAATATGGTGGAAAACATGCCGGATATGGAGGATGGTGCGCAGGCAAGACCTGCCAAAGCGGCAAACCAAGAACTGCAAAAAACGCACACAAGTAAGAAAGAGAAGAGTAAGAAAGAGTACAGGGATACTGATGATGATCTTCCGACAGTCCCACGCGCGGGCGCGGAGGACGGACGCGAGGCCATAGCGGCGATCTTGCAGCGATGCGAGCTTTCCCGCTATGCGCCGGAGGAAGCGGAGGTGTTCCGTGACGCGGTATCGTGGCTGTACTACTGCGGCCGGCTGCAGCTGGGCGCCTGCACCTACCCGCAGGGCTATGTCCGCGACACGCTCCGGCGGCTGGATGCCGACGTGCTCGACGAAGCGCTGTACAGGCTGCGGCGGAACGAGAACGAGGCGATTTCCAATACGCTGGTCTACACCGCCAAGGTCATTTTCAGTACGATCGTGGAGATGGGGAGCGAAGCCCTGCTTGATCCCGTGTTAAATCAGGTGAAACGGAGGTTGGCGACATGAAGTCAATGTATTACAGCGAGCCGCAGACAGAGCTTCTTTCACTGCTCAAGACACTGGGCGGGATGTGGAAGCGCCAGGTGTACATGCTGCTGTGGCTGCGCTTTGGGATGGACAAAAAAGCCGTGGACCGCACGATCCGCCAGCTGCGCTACGGCGGCGTGCTGCGGGACATGGGGGCGTATGTTCTGGCAGCGGACAGGCGGTTTGACATACAGCTGGCCCGCGCGGTGGATATCTCGCTGGCCCTGTCTGGCAGCAGGGCGCCGGATATATTCCCGCGCAAAAAACCGGTATTTCTGACCGCGTACCTGCCGGAACGGGAGGTGCGGCTGTGTGTGCTGTATATCCCTGTGGGGAAGGAACGGAAGCGCTGCCTTACGCTGGACAGCCTGCGGGTGGAAAACACGATGAAAACGCTGTATGCACTGCTTCTGGATGAAGCGGGACAGGTTGCGGCGCTGCGGGCGGAAACACCGTGCCTGCTGGTCTGGCCGGATAAAAACGAAAAGCTGGAGCTGAAAAAATGGGAGGGGATTCGGAATGAATGAAAAAAACCGTTTGCCGGACGAATTAAATTTGACCAGGCTGAGGTTTTATGAAACGGACTTTAAGGCGCTGGACTACAGCCTGACGGAAAAGGAACAGGCGGAGTGGAACGCGATCTACGCGTCCTACCGGTCCAGCTCCATACTGAGCGGGGAGATCATAGGCGTGGAGGGGGTGCCTCTTCCGGACGGGGAAGACGAAGACGGCACGGACGGGAAAAAGGAGATGCCCTGCCTCACTGTGGTGCAGTACAGGGTAAAGGTGCTGATACCCGAACCCTTTGTATGGAAAGAGGGGGATGAGCGGGAAACCTATGTGCTGGGGCATATGGCAGGGGCGAAGATAGACTATATCATCACCGGCGTGGATCGTGAGGGGCAGTGCGCGGTAGCGTCCCGTGCGCTGGCGATGGAACGGCAGCGGTGGCATGCCCATCGTGTGCGCGGCGTCCAGGAGGGCGATATTGTGGACTGCATGGTGCTGGCTGTGGGGGCGTCCCACCTCACCCTGACAACCTGCGGGCATGACCTGACGCTGGCACAGGCAGGGCTGTCCTATTCTTATCTTGGGGATATGCGCGAAAGCTACTATCCTGGGCAAAAACTGAAAGCAAAGGTGATGGCCGCGGACGAGGAGGGGTTCGCGGTATCTGTACTGGAGGTGGAGCCGAACCCCTATATTGGCGCGGAGTTCCGGCATCCGGTGGGGAGCACGCGGATTGCAAAAATCACAAACAAGTATACCGGCGGCATATTTGGACGTCTGCGGGACGGCTGCACGGTGGTATGCAGGTATGCGCAGCAGTTTTCCGACGACCAGTTTGAGGCAGGCGACAGTGTGATCGTGCAGAGCATGGAGTACAGCGACGACCGGCAGTGGCTGCGCGGAAAGATTAAAGGGAAGATACGGTAATACAGAGGCCGGCCTGTTAGTGCAGAATAGCATTAGCAGGCCGGCGGTTTTTATTGTTTTTTGAAAATTGGTTGTAATAATTAGGTTTGCGACTGATTGTACCTGTTTACTTTAAATTACAATTAAAGAATGTCATTATACTGAACTAACACAATTTGGATATTGTCAAGCCTTTTAGCGCTGAATACAATTATAGAATTTTTAGAAAAATGAAAGAGTTTTCTAAAATATTTAATTTTCAACTTAGTGTCAGGATACTATAATCTAAATCAACAAAGCAAAAAATATGTTGATTTGTGAGGGGGGTAAAAATGAATATGCAATGCAGACTTAGCGTTTTACCTGTATCGTTGTATGAAAAAATAGTATCAGGTGAAATTACGCTTCATGATTGGATGAAAAACGCCAAGCGGCTGGGGCTGGA
>NZ_JAOQJE010000004.1:132627-228941 GCF_025567315.1 Agathobaculum ammoniilyticum | reverse complement strand
GAGGAGTAAGTCCGGTTCCGAGGGAGGGTGTAGGAAACCTACCGCCAACGGCGGCAAGGCGCCTTTACCCTACCCTACGATTTGCTTGCTTCCCGCGAAGTGGAGAATATCTTTGAAAACTCTGATTTTGTCCTCATGCTCAATCAGGCGGCGGGCGACCGGGCTATCCTTGCAAAGCAGCTCAACATCTCCCCGCAGCAGATGAAGTATGTCACCCACACCGAAGCGGGCGAGGGGCTTATCTTCTACGGGAACGTGGTGCTGCCCTTTGTAGACCGCTTCCCGAAAGACACCGAGCTTTACCGGGTAATGACGACGAAGCCGGAGGAAGTGGGCGAAGCATGAACGGGCTGAAAACTGACACAATCATCAACCGGGACGCGCTCTATGCCTTGCGGGAGCTTCCAGAGGAAAGCGTACACTGTTGCGTCACAAGCCCGCCCTACTATGCGCTTAGGGATTACGGGCTTGATATGCAGATTGGGCGGGAGGACACGCCGGAGCAGTACATTGACAGGCTGACCGAGGTTTTCCGCGAGCTGCGCCGGGTACTGCGTTCTGACGGTACGCTCTGGCTGAATATCGCGGACACCTACTGCGGCACAGGAAATAAAGGCTACCATGCAGACCCGAAGAACCCGAAAGGCAGAAACGGACAGCAGATTGCAAGAAACAACCGCGTTTCCGGCTGCAAACAAAAGGACTTAATCGGTATCCCTTGGCTTTTAGCCTTTGCCCTACGCGCTGACGGGTGGTATTTACGGAGCGACATTATCTGGCAGAAAGAAAACCCCATGCCGGAGAGCGTGAAAGACCGCCCTACCCGCTGCTATGAACATATCTTTCTGCTTACGAAGTCAAAGAAGTATTTTTATGACGCAGCCGCCATAGCCGAGCCGTTAGCCCCCACAACGGCGGCGCGGTACCGCACCGGGCGCAGCGCGGGACAGAAATATGCGGACGAAGTACCCGGACAGGGGAACGTACAGGGGCTTAACCGGGCGCGAAGCGGCAGCTACTACGACGAAGCCCTCATGCCGACCATGCGGAACAGGCGGGACGTGTGGCTTATCAATACCGTTCCCTACAAGGGCGGGCATTTCGCCGCGTTCCCGCCAAAACTTGCCGAAACCTGTATCAAGGCGGGCTGTCCGAAAGGCGGCGTTGTGCTTGACCCCTTTTTCGGCAGCGGCACGACGGGGGCAGCCGCAAAGCAGCTTGACAGGCATTATATAGGCATTGAGATAAACGCCGAGTATTGCGCCCTTGCAAGGGCGCGGATTGGAGGGACAGACACATAAAACAATATAAGGCGCGTGAAAAAGTCACGCAGAAAATGACCCGCGAGGGGGCTGTCGAGGTAAACGCCGCTACCGGGAAAAAGAAACGTATCAGCAAGCGGATAAGGGACGCGGACTTTGCAAAGACCGAAGCCCCACCGCAGCCGGAACAGGCAGCGCAGCCCCTACCGGGCGGCGCAACTTCCCCGCCCTTAACCGACACGCCGCCGCTTCCCCATGCGCCGGGGGCAGAACGGGAACAGGACACCGCAGCAGCCGAGCGCGTCTTGGAACGTATCGACGGGGCGCGTACCAGAAAGGCGAGCAAAAAGGCGGCGAGGAAAGCACAGGCAGAAGCCACAGCAAAAGAAAAATCTTCCCGCTTGCAGTTTACCGACGAGGAACGGGCAACGCCGGAGCTTGAAAGGTATATCCGAAAATCGGACAAAGCAGCCGACCGTCTGGACGCGGCAAAGGCGGCTATCCCCAAAGAAAAGAAACTTGTACGGGAGCGCACCTTTGATGAAGCCACCGGGAAAGGCAAGACCCGCCTACATTTTGAGGAACAGGAAAAGCCCATAGGAAAGAATAAGCCCCACAATAACCCGCTATCCCGCCCCGCACAGGAAGCGGGTATTTTCGTCCACAACAAGATACATTCCGTTGAAAAGGACAATTCCGGCGTTGAGGGGGCGCACAAATCCGAAGAACTGGCAGAGCGCGGCGCAAAGTACGGGGCGCGGAAAGTCAAGGAGGGCTACCACAGCCACAAGCTCAAACCCTACCGGGCGGCGGCAAAGGCAGAGAAAGCGGCGTTCAAGGCGAATGTGGATTTTCAGTACCATAAAGCCCTGCATGACAATCCGCAGATTGCGGGCAATCCCCTTTCCCGCTTCATGCAGAAGCAGCAAATCAAGCGGCAGTATGCAAAGTCGGCAAGGAAAGGCGGCGCAAAAACGGCGCAGAAAGCCGCAGAGAACACCCGCAAGGCGGCAAAAAAGACCGCCGAGGAAACAAAAAAGGCAATCGCTTTTGTAGGGCGGCACCCGGCGGGCGTATGTATCGCCGTTGCCGCGCTACTCTTATTCATCATGGTATCGGCGGGGCTTTCCTCTTGCGGTTCCATGTTCTCCGGCTTGATGAACGGCATACTTGGGACTTCCTACACGTCGGAGGACAGCGACCTTGTGGCGACGGAGAACAATTACGCCGCAAAGGAAAACGAGCTTCAGCAGCAGATTGACAATATCGAAAGCACCCACCCCGGCTATGACGAATACCGCTATGACCTTGACAGTATCGGGCATAACCCCCATGAGTTAGCGTCCTACCTCACCGCCCTTTTACAGACCTACACCCCGCAGAGCGCACAGGCAGAGCTAAATCGCGTCTTTGCCATGCAGTACACTTTGACGCTGACAGAAGAAACGGAAATCCGCTACCGCACAGAAACAAGCACAGACCCGGAAACAGGGGAAACGACCACCGAGGAAGTACCCTACGAGTACCATATCCTCAACGTGAAGCTGACGAACAAGCCCATTTCCGAGATTGCGGAGGAACTTCTAACGCCACAGCAGCTTGAAATGTACCGCGTCTATCTGGAAACAAGCGGAAACAAACCGCTGATTTTCGGCGGCGGCTCCCCCGATATGGGCGCGTCCGAGGATTTAAGCGGCGTACAGCTTGTAAACGGCACACGCCCCGGCAACACCGCCGTTGTAGACCTTGCGAAGCGGCAAGTCGGCAACGTGGGCGGGCGACCCTTTTGGAGCTGGTACGGATTTAACAGCCGCGTGGAATGGTGCGCCTGTTTCGTTTCATGGTGCTACAATCAAGCCGGAAAGAGCGAGCCGCGCTTTGCCGGGTGCCAGTCACAGGGCGTACCCTGGTTCCAGTCACGCGGGCAATGGGGCGCGAGGGGCTATGAGAATATCGCCCCCGGCGACGCTATCTTTTTCGACTGGGACGGGGACGGGAGCGCAGACCATGTGGGGCTTGTTATCGGAACGGACGGGGAGCGCGTCTATACCGTCGAGGGCAATTCCGGCGACGCCTGCAAGATAAAGAGCTACCCCGTCAATTACTCCTGTATCAAAGGCTATGGGCTGATGAACTGGAATTAACATATTTTTGAGCAAAGAAAGGAGAAATTTATTGATGGCTATGAACAAAATTGAACGTATCGACAAAGAGATTGCAAAGACCCGCGAGAAAATCACCGAGTACCAGAACAGATTAAGGGGGCTTGAAGCGCAGAAAACCGAAGCGGAAAACCTGCAAATCGTACAGCTTGTGCGCTCCATGCGCCTTTCCCCGCATGAGCTTTCCGCTATGCTTTCCGGCGGCGGTATTCCGGGCATGGAAGCCGCGCCGGGCTACCCCGCAGAACCCGCAGACCACGACACCGAAGAAATGGAGGACACCGAGAATGAATAAGAAAATCCTTAGAACCTTGACCGCACTCTGCGCCGCCCTCATGCTGACGGGCGGCTTTTCCGTCACCGCCTTTGCACAGACCCCGGAGGGACAGGACGCGACCGACGACAGCGGCGTTGTCTATGAGGAACCCGAAAAGGAAGAACCCCTTACCCCGGACGGGAACGCGACCCTTGTAGACGATTTCGGCGGCAACAAGCAGCTTATCACAGTGACGACCAAAAACGGCAATTACTTTTATATCCTTATCGACCGGGACGACGAGGGCGAGGACACCGTACATTTCCTTAATCAAGTGGACGAAGCCGACCTTATGGCACTCATGGAGGACGGAAGCACCGAAGCAGCCCCGCCCGCCGTTTGCAGTTGCACCGATAAATGCGAAGCCGGAAAGGTAAATGTGAGCTGCCCTGTCTGCAAGGACAACATGACCGCTTGCAGCGGCAAGGAAGCGGAGCCGGAAACCGAGAAACCAACAGAGCAGCCCAAAGAGAAAGGCAATACAGGCGGGCTTGTGCTTTTCCTTGTCGTGGCACTTCTTGGCGGCGGGGGCGCGTTCTATTATTTTAAGTTTATGAAGCCAAAGCAGAACGTCAAGGGCGACACCGACCTTGAAGATTTCGATTTTGACGATTACGACGAGGACGAGGGGGACGGGCTTTCTGATGAAGAACAGGAGGACGAGGAAGCATGACGCTTTTTACCGAAAACCCTTTAGAAAAAATGATGGTACAAAGACCCACCGGGCGGCGTGACAGTGCGCCGCCCGTTCCAAAATCCCCGGCGTGTATGCGTTGCCCTTATAAGGCGCAATCCCCCTGTATCGGCTATTGTCTGAAACAGGCACAGGAGAAGAAGCACACCGCGCCGGAACGCTGAAAGGAGGATTTTTTCATGGCATTTAGACTTGTGATTGCAGAAAAGCCGAGCGTGGCGCAGACTATCGCCGCCGCGCTTGGCATTAAGGGGAAACAGGACGGGTATATCGAGGGCGGCGGCTACCTCATTTCATGGTGCGTCGGGCATTTGGTACAGCTTGCGGAAGCTGCCGCCTACGGGGAGCAATATAAAAAATGGAGTTTTGACAGCTTACCCATTCTGCCGGAGGAATGGCAGTACGCCGTTGACCCGGACAAGGGGAAGCAATTCAAAACCATTAAAGAGCTTATGCACCGCGCCGACGTTTCCGAAGTGGTAAATGCGTGTGACGCGGGGCGCGAGGGTGAATTGATTTTCCGCTTTGTCTACGAAGTGGCGGGCTGCAAGAAGCCCATGCGCCGCTTGTGGATTTCTTCAATGGAGGACGGGGCGATTAAGGCGGGCTTTGCTTCCCTCAAAGACGGGCGGGACTATGGCGCGCTCTTTGCGTCCGCCCTCTGCCGCGCAAAGGCTGACTGGCTTATCGGCATTAACGCCACCCGGCTTTTCTCCTGCCTGTATGGAAAGACCTTGAACGTGGGGCGCGTCCAGACCCCGACCTTAAAAATGCTCACCGACCGGGACGCGGCTATCTCCCATTTCCAGAAAGAAAAATATTATCATGTTCGCCTTGATTTATCCGGCGCGGACGCGGCAAGCGAAAGGATTTCGGACAAGGCAGAAGCCGACGCGCTGAAAGGGGCTTGCGAAGCGGGAAAGGCGGTATGCGTTTCCCTTACCAGAGAGAAGAAAACCGCAGCCCCGCCAAAGCTCTTTGACCTTACCTCTTTGCAGCGGGAAACGAACCGCATTTTCGGTTACACCGCAAAGCAGACCCTTGACCTTGCACAATCCCTTTATGAAAAGCGGCTCCTTACTTATCCGAGGACGGACAGCAGCTTTCTTACTGACGACATGGGCGGCACCGCAGCGGACATTATCGCGCTGCTCTGCGAAAAGCTCCCCTTTATGGCGGGCGCGGACTTCACGCCGGAGATTGCAAAGGTATTAGACAGCAAGAAAGTATCAGACCACCACGCAATCATTCCCACTATGGAGCTTGCAAAGGCTGACCCGGACGCGCTGCCGGAAAGCGAGAAGAATATCCTTACCCTTGCGGGGGCGCGTCTGCTTTTTGCCACCGCCGAGCCGCATATTTATGAAGCGGTTACGGCGGTTTTCTCATGCGCCGGGACAGACTTCACCGCAAGGGGAAAGACCGTACTTGCGGAGGGTTGGAAAGAGCTTGAACGCAGATACCGGGCGACGCTGAAAGATAAGCCCGAAGCAGAGGACGGGGAAAATGAGGGCGTGACGCTGCCGGAGCTTTCCGAGGGACAGAACTTTCCTAACCCCGCCGCAAAAGTAACGGAGCATACCACAACGCCGCCGAAGCCCCACAGCGAAGCGTCGCTTCTCTCTGCTATGGAGCGAGCCGGGAACGGGGACACCGACCCGGACGCGGAACGCCGGGGGCTTGGCACTCCCGCCACCCGCGCCGCCGTCATTGAAAAACTGGTAAAGGGCGGCTTTGCAGAGCGCAAGGGGAAGCAGCTTATCCCCACGCAGAACGGAGCCGCCCTTATATCAGTCTTGCCGGATATGCTCACTTCCCCGCAGCTTACCGCAGAATGGGAAAACAATCTGACGCAGATAGCAAAGGGAGCCGCAGACCCCGGCGAATTTCTGTCCGGCATTGAAGCTATGGCGCGGGAGCTTGTGCAGACACACGCCGCAGCACTGGACGGGAAAAAGGATTTGTTCCGGGAGGAAAAGCCCTCTGTCGGCAAATGCCCCCGTTGCGGTTCCCCCGTCCATGAGGGGAAGAAAAACTATTATTGCAGCAACAAAGAATGTGCCTTTGTCATGTGGAAGAATGACCGCTTTTTCGAGGAACGCAAGACCGCTTTTTCCGCGAAGATTGCCGCCGCGCTCCTTAAATCCGGCAAAGTGAATGTGAAGAAGCTCTATTCCCCGAAAACAGGCAAGACCTATGACGGAACTATCGTTCTGGCTGACACTGGCGGGAAATACGTCAACTACCGTATCGAAGTACAGAAGAACTAAAAACTTGAATAGCAAGCATAGGAAGCGGGTACCCACTTCCGTAAATCCCTGTCCTGCCGCTGACGCGCCGGACGGGGATTTTGCTTGTTGGGAAGTTTCCCAAACCCTCTAAAAAAATGAAAAAATTGTTGGCATAACGCACAGCCCACCGTAGTACGGGGCGAACCCCAAAAGCGCGGCGGTGCGCCGCCATTTCAGAAAGGAGCGAATGAATGGAAAAGAAAAAAGGTTACTCCATGTTTGAGCGTGACAAGTTAGACCCGGCTGACAGTATGCGGATAGAGCGAAATATTTATTTTGAGGAACAGACCGCTGACCTTTCCGGGCTTACCGCCCTGCCCTTAGAACAGTTACAGGCATTGCGGGAAGAATACGCGGCGGCTGAACAGGCAGCTTTTGAAGCCTTGCAAGAACAGGCGGCGGCATGGGACGAACAGGCGGGAAAGACCCTTGCCATTGACAAAGCCATTGAGTATGTGAGGACACCCGAAGCTACGCATACCGCGAACCAGTGGGAAGCTACGGACTACGGGAAGCACATCAGCAACCGCGTCTACCAAATGCGCTACCACATATCCGAGAATACCCGGTATGACAGGGAAAAAGAGAAATCCATTCCCTATTCGTGGACGCTTTCATGGAGTATTTACACCAACAGCCCCCACAATTACGGACAGGCAAAAATCGCCGGACAGGAAAGGAAAGTCTTTGCAGACAAGGCAGCTATGGAAAAATATCTGAATGGGCGTATCAAAGCCTATCAGCATTTATTCACCGAGGTATCGCCGCCTATCCCGCCAGAGTATGCAGAGCATTTCAAAGTAAACGGGCAGCTTTTACCGGGCTATGCTATCGAGGGCGAGGAACGGGCGCAGCCTACCGCTGAAAAAGCAGCCCCCACCACAGCAGAGCCGCCACAGGACACCGAACAGAGAAAGGAGCGTGAAACCATAAACGAGCAGTTTTCAATTCTTATCGACAGCCGCAGCCGCTTTGAAACAGGCAAACCGGGCGGCGTGTGGCTTCCCATGCCGACCACAACAGAGCAGCTTCATGCGGCTATGGAAAGCGTCGGCATTACCGCAGACAATCCGCAGGATTTTTTCATCAACGGGTATTCTTCTACGGAGGACTGCCCCTTTGACTTGCCGCTTTCCGTTATGCAATCGAGCTAACGGGGACGGAGCGCGGGAAAATCAAGGGCAATCTGTACGAACTGGACTACGCTAAACATTATGAGCGCGTCAAGGAAAAGGAGCTGCCCGCCGATACGGTGAAGCTGATTTATGAGCATGGGGAACGGGAGATACCCGCCGGACAGTTTTTCAACGGCAATCCCGATTATGAGCTTGGAAAGTTTGAACGCTTTGAAGCCGTACCCAACGACCCGGACGCGCTGCAATCGCTCTTACAGGAAGAACGGCGCAGCCGGGAGCAGCTTCCGCCGGGGGATTTCAAGGCGCATATCGCCGCATTGCGGGACGGGCTGATTGAAACGGAAGCGCGGCGCATTGTACGGGAAATGAAGCGGCACGACACGCCGAACAGCCCCAACAAGACCCATTTCATGGTAGAGCTTTCCCCGGCGTTCATGCAGCTTGCAGCCACAAAGGACACTGACCGCCTTTTCTCCATGCTGCCCTACAAGACCCTTGCCTTTTCCAAAATCGAGGGCAGACATGGGACGTATGCGCTGATTGACAAGGGGGAGAACCGGGACAGGAAGATAAGGAAGCCCCGCCCCTCTATCCGGGCGCAGCTTAAAGCAGACAAGGCAAAGACCGCCCCGAAAAAGGCGGCGGCAAAAACAAAAAATCACGATATGGAGGTATGAGCATGATTAGACTGACTGTTGAAGAAACAAACCTTTTGAGCATTTACAACGAGGGCGGCAAGCGGGCTTTGATTGAGAATGTCAACGCCGCGCTGCCCTACATGGACGCGGATATGCGGGAGCTTGCAAAGCGCACCCTTTCCAAAGTGGACGCTTTGACCGAAGCGGAATTTGCAGAGCTTCCCATTTACGCCGCTGATGAAGTATGAACGGGGTTAAGCGGCTGACGCCGCCCCAGAGCCGGAAAGTCAACGCCCTTGTGCGCCGGACGTGCTGCAATTATGATAACGGGAACTGTATCTTACTGGACGACGGGGACGAGTGCGTTTGTCCGCAGCTCATTTCCTATTCGCTTCTCTGCAAGTGGTTCCGGGCTGCGGTGCTTCCCGCCGACAGGCTACTCTATGCGGAGCTTTACCAGACAGGGGACAAGAAGAAGTGTACCGAGTGCGGCGCGTTCTTTGCGTCAACCTCTAACAGTGTCAAATACTGCCCCGTCTGCCGGAAGCGTATCACCCGCAGACAAGCTGCCGAGCGCATGAGGAAAAGACGCACCCCTGTTACGCAGTAGGTGCGGAAAATCCCTTGATTTACAGGGCTTTCCGGGCGTGAAAATCGGATAGGCGATACTTTATACCTTTACCCCCGAAAATGGCGTTCTACTGCGTAACATTCACGAAAACAGCACCCATAAAAAGACAGGGCGCGGAAGTCATATACTGGCTTCCGCGCCCTGTTCTTTTTTTGCCTATCTGACATTTCCCTTTTCCATTTCTTCAAGCGGGAACTGCGGGAGGGCTTCTATCAGCTTCTTTGTGATAGACTGGCGCATATCTTCGTTGATTTCCTGTTTCGTGCTTCCGTCTGGCTGTCTGACCGCTACCGTCGATAGCCTGTCGATTTCGTCCTTGTAGCAATCCACGACTTTCTCCACCGCCCATTTCTCCCCGGCAACGGCGGCGCGTATGGTTTCATATTCCGGCATTTTCTGGTTTTCCATGCTCAACGCTCCTCTGCTTTTTGATAGCCCTATCATAGCACAGCGGCGGGGATTTTGCTATCCTTATCCGCGTTCTGTTTCCTTTTCCCGTTCCGGCTGTCTGTCTGCCTGTAAAATGCTGTCAATGTTCTGCTTGATAATATCATATTCCCGGACTTTCTTTTTCAATTTTCCATAGTCGGCGTAAAGGGCTTCTTTCTGCGCTTGGAGGGCTTCATACTCCGATTGCAGCGCGGCGAGGTTCGGGAGCTTCGCAATGCCCGCCGCTTTCAGTGACCTTACGGCGGCTTCATGGAGGATAATTGCCTGTTCCTGTCCGGCGCGGTACTTCTCCCTGTTCCTTGCCTTGCGGTATGCGTCATAGACAGGCTTTGTCTTTTGATAGGTGGAAACATTCTTGATAAGCACCGCCATTTCCGCAAGCCGCTTTTCGGCGTTCTTCAATGCGTCTGCCGCCTGTCCGCTTTCCGCTGCCATTTCCTCAATCCGGCTGACTAAATCCGCGTACTGCTCAATCTTATGTTCCGTCAAGAAATTCATTGTTTTAGCTGCCTGTTTCAGATTGTGGATTTTCGCCCACTGTTCATAGCCCTTACTCTGCGCTGCCTTGATACTGTTCTCAATGTCGATAAGCAGCGACACGCCGCGCTGCTCTCTGGGAGCTTTCGCCACCTTTGTCCGTCTGCCCGCTATCCGTTCCCTTACGGCTTCCTCTGTATAGTCTGCGCCGAGGGTTTTAAGGCGGGTGAAGCGTTCCTGTCCGGGGGCGCGGCATGATACATATTTCCCCGGCTTTATCTCATAGCCCGCCGCCTGTAACCGCGTTAGCAATTCCTCAAAACTGGAAACTTGGGGGATAAGCGCGTCAACAGTGGTTTTCAGCTTGCCTTTCCAACTTGTACCCGTCTTTTCTGCCTGGTACTCCGCATAGCTCTTTCCCTTGCTGCCCTTGCCGGGGACGACAACGGACAAGCCATTTTCCCGGCACAGCTTGTCGCTCATGTTCCGTATGCCGTAATAGCTCCTTTTGTTGGAATTGTATTTATGGTGGTCTACAAAGTTCACCGCGCAAAAAATGATATGGTTATGGACGTGTCCTTTGTCAATGTGCGTCGTGAGTACATACTCATGCTGCCCCTTTGTTACCGCGTCGGCAAGCTGCTTTCCGATTTCATGGGCTTTCTGATAATCGACTTCCCCCGGCTCAAAGGACTGTATCAGATGAAAGGCTAAATTGTTCCCCTTTTGGAGTGCTTGCGACAGGGTATATTCAAACTCAATATCTGCCGTTTCATAGGAGCAACCGAAAGAGGACACAAGCATTTTCCCGTCCGTCTTGTCCGGGTTTTCGATATAGTCAAGGGCTTTGCTTAGAGTGCTTTTAATAGGCTTAATCTTTGTAACCGCCATATCTCCGCAAGCACCCCCTTTATTTCCTCTATGTCCTCTTGGTATGCGTTCCCCGTCGCGTTTACGCGGCGTGCTATCTGGTTGACGTTGACACCGATTTTCTGTATCTCTGCGGTCATAGCCTTTATATCGGCGTGGTCTATCTGAATGATATACCCGTCAATGGCAATCTTCCGCAGATACGCCGCCATGTTCCGGGTGGGTACGAGCTTCATTTTTTCCAGTATTAAATCCCGTTCCGCTTCCGTCACTCTGAATTTGATTTGCACTGTCCTTTTGCGTCCGTCCATGTGTTCGCTCCTTTCCTTTCCGTTCCGAGGGTTTGGGACACTTCCCAACAAGCAATTTTCAACCGACGCGCCGCAGCGCGGGAGGGCGAAAATACGGAAGTGGTACCCGCTTCCTATGCTTGCTACGAATGTTTTTATCCTTTAGGCT
Source organism: Agathobaculum ammoniilyticum (assembly GCF_025567315.1). Classification (NCBI taxonomy): domain Bacteria; kingdom Bacillati; phylum Bacillota; class Clostridia; order Eubacteriales; family Butyricicoccaceae; genus Agathobaculum; species Agathobaculum ammoniilyticum. The sequence continues at coordinate 217,555 of NZ_JAOQJE010000004.1, read as the reverse complement.
CTTATCACCTACTACGGAGAAAAAGCGATTTTGCCAAACTTACGCAAAAGAAAAACGCTGCAACCTCAAAAAAGATTACAACGCTTTCTAAATCCTGTTCAGTTTTAAGTCGGACATTCCTATTCGCCCTCTTTTTCGACTTCGGAAATCTCCTTTGCCGTTGCGGTTACAATCCGTATGCCTGTATCGCTCATACCGTCAAGAAGCGCGTCAAGCTGCCGCCGCTGCGTGTTCTTCTCCGGCGGCGTTTCTAAAAGGAATTGGTCTACGGATATATGGTAACGCTGTATCAGCTCAAAGAATATCTGTAAACTTGGGTGCTGCCCCTTGTTCTCAATGTTCGCAAGGTAGCGCGGCGAGATAAACATTTCGTCGCCTACTTTCTTGCGGCTCTCCTTGCATCCCTCACGCGCTGCCTTTATCGCTGCCCCAAAAGCCTTAAAGTCGTATCGTGGTACTGGTCTTTTTGCCATAGTTATTCACCCTATTACATTTTACTGTTCCCCTTTCTTCTTGGATATGTCTACGTAGTTCTATCAGTTAGCCAAAATAATTCATATATATATATGTTGACAACAAGCTGCTTTTGTATATAATATTATATAAAAGGGGGGGAATGTTTATGTTACATAGCATGCGTATTCGATAAGCATTGAAATCAAAAAAGATTTTTCCCATTTTCAATATGGGCTTTTTTGTCATGCTTATTTTGCGTATGCTATACAACAAAACTAACGACGTATAGACATAGTATAAAAACTATGCCTTAATTTTGTTGTAGTATTATATGTATAAATGCAGGTCAATGCTCATGTTGAGAATTGACCTGCATTTTTTTGCGCAAAAGGAGAAATATTATGCTTGAAAAATATTGGATAAAATGTCCAATTTGTAACGGAAAGACGAGGGTTCAAGTATTTTATAATACGGTATTAAGAAATTTTCCTCTTTTCTGCCCTAAATGTAAATTAACGCATATCGTTGATGTTGAAAAACTAGAAATCATAATCAAAAACTCTGAAAAACAAACTTTTTAATTTTGAAAAGGAAGGATATTTAAATGAAACACTTACCTAAAAGTACACCTACGGAAATATTGAATGACCCATACGGATTTACTTACAAAGAAATGTCGGAAGTAATTGGAGAGGATAAAGCAAGAGCCTTATATACGGAATTGTATAAACAGCCATTTCACAAAGAAAATCTATCAATATCAACAAAAAAAGTCTATAAAAGTAGCGATACTGAAAAGTATGTTTATGAATTGAAAGATAACAGGTATATTGAAACGGTTTTTATTAAACGGCGAGATGGTGGGACTGTTTGCGTAAGTACGCAAGTTGGTTGTTCTGTTGGCTGTATTTTTTGTGAGTCCGGACGCAATGGTTTTGTTCGTAATCTAACACCGTCTGAAATTGTGCAGCAGGTTGTATTGATACGTCAAAAAGTAAATCGTATCGTTTTTATGGGAATGGGAGAACCTTTATTCAATTACGACAACTTGATTGCAGCAATCCATATTCTTCGAGATAGAAATGGACTTAACTTTCCAACCGACGGCATTACCGTATCAACAGTTGGTCCAGTTAATCAATTAAAAAAATTGCGCGAAGAACATCTAAAAATTCAGTTGACAATATCTTTACATGCAGCAACACAGGCTGCGAGAAACTGTATCATTCCTCATATGCACATGTACGCTATTGAAGATGTTGTTAAGCAAGCATTGTCCTATTCTCAAAGGCATAATCGAAAAGTGGTATTTGCGTATTTGCTTTTACCAGGTATAAATGACCGTTCCTCAGATATAAGGCAACTTGCAAAATGGTTTAAGGGCAAAAATGTTATGATTAACGTGCTGCAATACAACCCGACGAGTAATTCAAAAATTAGAGCACCACAAAAACAAGAAATGGTTGCGTTCAAACATCAATTAGAGCAAACAGGACTTGAAGTTACCATGAGAGTTTCTCATGGTAGAGAGATTAAAGCAGCTTGTGGACAGTTAGCTAATACATATAATAAAGCCAAAAAACAACAGAAATAATTTAATTAAAAGAGCCAGACGCACAGACGCAGAGCCGATAATATGCAGTTTGAAATACTGCTGTTATCGGCTCTTTTTTGATTTTAATTTGTGCCCCTAATAACCATATTGGAGCAAAATCAGAACTGTTGCTTGTCGTTCTTTGATTTCCGCAGCAGCTTTGAAAAATCAAAGCCGCCGTTTCTTTTTATCTTCTAATGAAATGACGCGGTATCACTGTTGAAATCGGCGGCTAAAGGAGGTAGCCGCCATGAAGCAAAAAGCATATCGACAAAATCCGACAGTTATTGACTTATCAAAAAAAGCCCGCCCACCACCGGGGGAAACTACGCTTATATATATGAACTGTCTAATCATCTGGATACTGCTTACAATGCCTATGCGCCCGTCCGGGCTTTTCGGACGGGCGCATTTTGTACGTTCAAAAAATTTTTGAAGAAATTTCAAAAAATCTTCGGCGTTTTTGAAAAACGCCGTATTGCCCCGCGAAAAGGGGGGAAGCACCACCAACTTTCCAACGAGAAAGGAGGTGAGAATGTGGAACCTAATAGCAGGGAGTTTTACAAACAGTGTGCTTTTCAGAAGTTTTGTAATACGGTATTGCACAATGAAGCTTGCGACACCCATAGAGAACTTCGCAGACACAAGGCAAAGGAAGTGACCTTTTCCGACATGACCTTAGACGAAGCGCGGCAGCTTCATACGTTTGATGAATATTTCAAACGTGAAGCCGCCGAAACCGTCTTTGAGAAAGCCGGGAAGAAAATCACGCCAAAGCTGCTTCTTGAAGCAATCCGTACTTTGCCGGAAGAAAAGCGCAAAGCCATATTGCTGTATTACTTCGAGGGAATGAACGATACCGAGATTGCGGAGCTGTTCAACACGTCGAGAAGCACGATACAGTACAGGCGGACAAGCTCTTTTGAGAAATTAAGAAAATATCTGGAGGAAAATGCTGATGAATGGGACGAATGGTAACGAACCCGGCTACCCGGAAAATGCCCTTGTTCCTTATCCTGTCATTGTGGCAGCGACAAAGGGCGACCCGGACGCCATGAAGATTGTCTTGCAGCATTTCAGCGGCTACATAGCCCGCCTCTCCATGCGGAAGCTGTACGACGAGCGCGGGAACGTCTATTTTGGCGTAGACCACGACATTCGGGAACGGCTGCAAGCAAAACTGATGATGGCTGTCCTCACCTTTAAGGCAGAGGAATAAACCGCAGCGGCGGCGGGACGCTTTCTCTCTCCCCCTTTTCCGTTCCGCTGCTGACGCGGCAGCAAAGCCATTCTGAACCTTGACAAAGAAAGCGGCGCAAGATAACGGCGGCGCAGCATAGGGCAAATCGGATACGTTCCTTTTGCGCCGAGCCATACGGCGGGTGCGCCATGACGCTATCCGGGTGAGGTTATCCCCGCCCGGACAGCCGAGCGACCAACACCGCGCCGGAAAGCAAGTGTAGCGGCTTGCGGGCGACGACACGCAGAATATACAATGATACTTCCTTACAGCCACAGTCCGAGCGTTAAGAGCGTCGCAGGCAATGGGTAGGGCGGCATGAGAACCATGCCGGGGTGAAATTCCCATGAGGTTATGCTAATAACCGTCCGATTAAAGCCTTTGTTTTATTGAATAGTGGACTTGCTGCTATTCATAGACTATATTATATGTTTGCGAAAGAAAGGGGGATTTTCTTTGACGCAAAACCAAACGCCCGTTACCACAACGGAGCATAAAATAGGAAAAGTTACTTACCTTGTATGTTCGTCCGCAAGTGAACGCGCAACGGACACACTGGATAAAAAGATAAAAAAACTCATTCGCAAAGACATGGAACTGAACCCCGCAAACGCCCGGAAATAGGGCGTTTCTTCACATTTTATACATGACACAGGCAGCGGTATGTGGTATAATATAGACAGTACAAATACCATGCTTGTCTGTCGTCGGAAAGGAGGACAAAATGTTACAGACAGACAAGATTACCGCTTTATATTGCAGATTGAGCCAGGAAGATATGCAAGCCGGGGAAAGCGAGAGCATACAGAACCAAAAACTGATTTTACAAAAGTATGCTGACGAACACCACTTTTTCAACACGCGCTTTTTCGTAGACGACGGATTTTCCGGCGTGAGCTTTGAGCGTGAGGGGCTTCAAGCCATGCTGCATGAGGTTGAAGCCGGGAACGTGGCGACCGTCATAACAAAAGACCTTTCCCGTCTGGGACGTAATTATCTGAAAACCGGGGAGCTGATAGAGATTGTCTTTCCCGAATATGAAGTGCGCTACATTGCCATTAACGACGGTGTAGACACAGCAAGGGAAGATAACGAGTTTACCCCTCTGCGGAACTGGTTCAACGAGTTTTACGCCCGCGACACCTCAAAGAAAATCCGGGCTGTCAAACAGGCAAAGGCGCAGAAAGGCGAGCGCGTCAACGGCGAAGCTCCTTACGGCTACCTTATCGACCCGGATAACCGCAATCATCTGATACCCGACCCGGAAACGGCGCACGTCGTAAAACAGATTTTTGCAATGTATGTACGGGGCGACCGTATGTGTGAAATCCAGAACTGGCTGCGGGACAATGAAATACTGACCGTCGGGGAACTGCGCTACCGCAGGACAGGGAGCAAACGCCACCCCCGCCCACAGCTCAACGCATGGTACAACTGGCCGGATAAGACGCTGTACGACATTCTGACAAGGAAAGAATATTTAGGGCATACCATAACCGGGAAAACCTACAAGGTATCTTATAAGTCGAAAAAGACGAAAAAGAACCCGGAGGAAAAAAGGTATTTCTTCCCCAACACTCACGAACCTTTGATTGATGAAGAAACCTTTGAACTTGCACAGAAGCGGATTGCCACCCGGCAACGCCCGACAAAGGTTGATGAAATTGACCTGTTTTCCGGGCTGCTCTTTTGCGGGGACTGCGGCTACAAAATGTATGCAGTACGCGGAGCCGGGACGCTTGAACGGAAACACGCCTACACTTGCGGCAACTACCGCAACCGGGCAAGAAATGATATGCTCTGCACTACGCATTATATCCGCAAAAGCGTATTGAAAGAACTTGTCCTTGCAGACTTGCAGCGAGTAACGTCTTATGTGAAAGAGCATGAACAGGAGTTTATCGAAACAGCCAACGAGTGCAGCGCAAAGGCAGTACAAAAGACGCTGACACAGCAGCGGAAAGAGCTTGACAAGGCGCAGAACCGTATTAACGAGCTGAACATCTTATTCCGCAAGCTCTACGAGGACAACGCTTTAGGGAAACTTTCAGATGAACAATTTGCTTTTCTGACTTCCGGCTATGATGAAGAAAAAAAGACGCTGACCCGGAGGATTGCGGAGCTGTCACAGGAAATCGACAACGCCACCGAGCGCAGCGCGGACGTAAAAAGGTTTGTCGCACTGGTACGCAGATACACAGCGATTGAAGAACTGACCTACGAAAACGTCCATGAATTTATTGACCGTATTCTTATTCACGAACTGGATAAGGAAACGAACACCCGCAAAATCGAAATCTTTTATAGCTTTGTCGGCAGAGTTGATACAGGTGACAAGCCTACCGAAAGTATCTCCTATTTCAGACAGATAGGAGCCGACGTAAAGAGTTATGCTATCTAACATACATCAAAAAGAGGTAAGATAACACCCTCTGCAAAAAAGGTATCGTTATCTTACCTCAACAAACTGTTTGCCGCTGAAACCGTTATCAATATAGTAATGCGATATAGGAATCTGATGCTGATCGCCCCAGCGTTCGATAATGAATTTCTGATTTTGGATAGAACTGGATTCTTCTTGATTTGCAACTGAAAGTCGAACATAGCCTACTGCTTTGGTGATAGAAGTTTTAACAATTTCTGCGTGTTGATATTTTCTGCTTTTTCGTGCCATAAAAATGCCCCTTTCGACGAAAAAGACTACGGCGCAAACCGTAGCCTCTGACAATATCATACCATATGTCATTTTCCGCTTCCACGAGCTTAGTCACACCTTTTCCACCTTGCCCTTAGAGAGCGGCATGGATGTGAAGCCCCTCTCCGCCATGCTGGGCCATGTATCGGCGGCCACTACCCTGAACATCTATACCCATGTCACCGGGGATATGCAGAGCGAGACGGCGACCAAGATCGGCCGGGGGCTGGGCAACGAAGTACGGGAGGAATCCGCTCAGTCGGAACAGAGCGCAGCCAAAGACTTCCAGCCGGTGCTGAGCAAGACCTGGACGCCCGGCACCGGGCACATCACCCAGATCAACGACCACCTGTTCGAAGGCCGCTACTCCCCCCCACCTGGCCGGACGGCACCAAGCAATCCAAATGCGTCTACGCCCACCCACGGGAGGAGTGTGAGGCGAAGCTGAAAGTGCTGATTCAGCAGATGAACGCGGCGCGGCAGGCCCGGCGGGATCGGATGCCGGGCATCCCCCCGCCGGATAAGCTCACCAAAATCCAGAAGAAGATCTGGATGTAAATGAAGTTCCACCCCGACGCATACGGCGGCAAAATGGTATGAAATGATCTGGGGGATGCCAGGGCAGACGGCGTAAAGCAAACAGGCCCTTTTGCATATTGTATCAAGGCAAAACGGATCTCTCTTTTACCTTACAGATCAGCTGTGTCATGGTGCCCATGGGACAGTAGACACACCAGCTGCGGGGCTTGAACAGCACCATGGTGATGAGGCCCAGGACGGTAGAGGTCAGCATAACGCTGTAAAAACCGAAAGCAAACTGCGCCACGCCGGGGTGAAAGAGAGTACCGTGGTAAGCCCAGTGCCAGGGGAGCTTAAAGGTCCACAACAGCGTGACCACCTGCCTCAGGTCCTGCGCTCCGGCAAATACCAGATAGGTGTTCCACAGCATTAGGAAGAACATTGCGAAGAAAAAAATCAGAAAGCCGTATCGGAAGGCCTTGCTCTTCATCCATTTGGGGATGTCCTTCTTCCGTGACAGGCCAAAGCGTCCGCCCAACAGCCCAAACAGCTGACCTCGGCCGCAATAGCGGTTACAATAGCCCTTTGTCCCACTAACCACAGAGATCACGAGGGGAATGAAGAAGCACAGCAATCCCAGCCAAGCAAACAGGATGTTGAAAAAGCCCAGCACAAGATAGGTGATGGAGGCGATCCAGAGATAATCATACCAGTGCATTTTCATGCCTCCACCTCCCGGATCTCGATCACGCTGGCGGGGCATTCCTTGGCACACTTACCGCAGCCCACGCATTTGTCCCCGTTGACCTGAGCCATGACACCCCTGACAATCTCAATCGCCTGCAGGGGACAAACCTTTATACAGCAGCCGCAGGCCACGCAGGACGATTGATCCACAACGGCTCTGCGCCGCTTCTTTCCAGCAACCATGGAATACCTCCTTACTGTTGTTTTTCTATCATACCGCAAATTTATGATCTTCTCGGTGATAAAATCACAGTAGGTGAAGTCTGCTGTATCGATCCGTCACATCTGCTTCAAAAAACAGGCTGTCAGGAAAACTTTGGGATATTCCCCGTACTCACAGCCCACATGCTCCGTGTGGACGTCGTCCATCACCCCCTCTTCCTCTCATACAGCCGCACAGTGCCGGAACCGTTGCCGCAGTTCCACAGTCGGGTGTGGCGTTTATAGCCGTCTACTCGTAGTTGATGAGGAGTTTTTCCGCCTTGGGGCAGGAGATCTCCACCTCCATCTTGGCCCTGAAGGTAGTCTGGACTACCTTCCAATGGATTTCCGCATCCGTCTCCCGGCAGTCAAAGAAGGTGCGGCTGCCAGTCCAGAATTTGCTAAAATTGAATTCATAGTCCTGGCCCTCGTAGTAGAACTGGCCCAGCAGCTTCTGGCCTAGGGCGATGCCGAAGGCCTTGGGATTGCCGCCGCCCACCTCGAACACGCTGTTGGCGAGCCGCTTGCCGGTAACATTGCTCACCAGATCGTTAGAGGACAGCCACACCCAGGGGAAGGTGAAGTCCCCGCCCCAGTTCTTGTCGGCATCGTCGAAGCAATCCTCCGGTCGGACGATGTACTCCTCCCCGTTGAGGTGTACCCAGCCGGAGAAAGCGGTCTTCATCCCCTCGGCGTGCCAAAACAGCTCAAAAGCGTTGAGGGTGCGGAAAAATTTGGAGGCCCCGTAGCCCATGTGGTAGGCCGCCAGCTTGCGGATGTCCAAGTCCCACTCCCTCTCTCCGGCGTCGCCCATCCACTCCAGATGGTCGGCGGCCTCCTCCGCAGTCACGCGAACATGGCCGCTCATGTGGGTTTCCGTGCAGGAACATTCCCCTGCTTTCAGGTCCAGAGGAGCGTCCATGGGAATGGACACTGGCTCCAGGGAAGAAAGCGGTGGGCTGCCCCTTCTCCCCCGGAAGCCCACATTTTCCGTGTAGTCGATCTGGCCCTCCACGTTCTGGTTCAGAGTGCCGTAGACGGTGAGGGTATTGGCAGGCGGATAGTCGCCGTAGAGGTAGTCCCCCAGTAAGATCAGACCGTCCACTTCGTCTGGGGGCTCCGAAACGAATTGAGAGGCCATGGAGTGTCCGGCGATGTGCCAGTGGGAGATATCAGGGAACGCTTCCATCACCTCCGCCGCCGCGTTTACATCGAAGATGGCCATGTAGAAGGGCATCTCCACCTTGGCACTGGGGTAGAAGATGATTGCGGTATCCGTGAAGGAGGACGGGAAGAGGCTGGTCAGGTCGTCCCAAACCTCCAGATGATCTCCGCTGGCCAGTACCTCCAGGGCCACGTCCCCTGCCCTGTAGTAATCGGACACATACCAGAAAAAGCCACCCGCCGCCAGGACCAGCACCGACAGAAAAATGCCAGCAGCGATTTTCCACTTCTTGTGGCAGGGTTTTTCCGTTGATTGTTCCATTGCGCTCACTTCCCCTCCAACAGTTCGGTGCCTGGCCCCTAGGCCATCAAAGCCCACGCACCGGCTTGGGCGGGTGTTGGCGGCGTGGTCCAGCAGGGGGCTGGGCCTGCCGCTCCGTGTCCATACACAGATCCAATGCCAGCATATCCTCCCAGACCCGGTTGAGAAAAGCCACCTCCCTGCGCCCATGGGTTCGGATCACCTCGACCGTCCCTGCCCGATCCAAATAGTCCGCCACCAGCTCCTGAGAAACTCCGGCGACGGTGAGGCGTCCAGAACACCCTCCGGAACAGGCTGGGGAGGGGCGTCACATCATAGTGGACGAAGTGTACCGGCTGTGGCAGTGGACGGCTAGGAGACACGGTTTCCTCGCAGAGTGATGATAGGAGGTCCCAGCAGGACCTCCTGTCCAGCTCGGCGCCATAGGGAGGGCGGTCTCCGCTTCAAAAACCGCTGGAGGGGAAAGGTCAGCCCCAGCACCATCATGTCGCCTCGTGGGGAGTGGTGATCTTCTCCACCTGAAAGATCCCGTTCTCCGCCTCCGCCATCATCATGGTGATCTCCTGATGGAACCGCCGGAGACCACAGGAGCCGGGGGGTACAGCCAGAGGCGGCTGTCCTTCTCCTCCTGGAAATACTTATGAGAGTGGCCGAACACCACCGCGTCGATACTGGGGAGCTCTGCCGTGACCTCTTTTTTTGTTATGCACCATGTAAAAAGACACCCCGCCAAGGGTGACAGTGAGGGTGTGGGGTAGGTCTTCCGCCCCCCTTGTCGTTGTTGCCTCGGACGGCGTACAACGGTGCGTACTGCCGAAGCTGGTCCACGATTTCCTGCCGGTTGATGTCCCCAGCGTGGAGGATGGCGTCGGCGGTCTTCAGGCATCCCATCACTTCCGGCCGCAACAGGCCGTGGGTGTCAGAGAGAATGGCAATGTTCACAGGCTGCGCCCCCTTACTTAAATGATGATGCCCTCGCAGTGGTCGATCTCATGCTGGATGATCTGGGCTGTCCAGCCGGTGAAGGTTTTCAGCCGCTCTTGAAACTTCTCGTTTTGCCAGCGCACCTTGATGGCACTCCACCGCTGGGCTGAGTGGGTGCCGGTGAGGGAAATGCGGCCCTCCTCTGCCTGATAAGGCCCTGACTTTTTGATGATTTCCGGATTGAACATGACCGTATAGGTCCCCTCGTTGTCAAAGGTGATAATCCGCTTGTTCACGCCGATCATGTTGGCCGCCATACCCACGCAGCCGTCTTTGTGGTGCTCCAGGGTTTCAAGCAGTTCAGCCGCCATCCGCAGGTCCTCCGACGTGGCGGGTACCGCCTTCTGGGGCAGAAATGCTGCGTCTTTGCAGATTTCTCGAGCCATAATTGGTTCTCCTTGTGTGCCTGAATGACGATGGCGTAGAGGTCCCAGGTATCAGACAACTCATAAAACCGCCAACCTACGTCGGCAATCAGAGCGTTATTTTCCCCCGCCGCCCTGTGACAGCTTTCGGGCCATCTCGTCGTAGGCCCAGCCCTTGGCCGCCAGCTTGGCTCCGCCCCTCTGGTAGGCCCAGGTGGCAAACAGAATGGACACCGCCCCGTTTTGCCGACAAAGCTGCTCCACACTGGAGCAGAAACTCTTGGGGGAGGTGATGGGGTCGTGGCTCATCTCCTGGAGCATCACATAGTTCCACTTCTCCTTTTGGAGCGCCACCTGGGGCTGTTTGCCCAGCTTGGTGTTGAGACTCAGCTGTTCCGACAGCCGCGCCCGCCCCGGATGTGGGGGACCACCTCCGCCCCGGTCAGTTCAGCCAGCATTTTCGGCATATTGTTGGTGAAGGTAAAGTTGTTGCCCAGAATGAGGATCCGTATGACACTGCTCCTTGCTCGTTTATTTCACTGCTTTCAACTGCCATTATACAAGGCTCGGTCGGGAGGAACGAGGCTGGGACGCGCGATGGTCCTATCAGATTTTGCGATGAAAGATTCAAAGATAGGGCCGTAGACGTGTGCGGTAGTCGAAATTGGATGGTCATGACCCCATATTTCAAAAATTGTACAGTTTGCCTTTGCCTCTTTTCGGAACGAATCCTCAAAACTAATTTGACCACGTTTGATATCCTGTTTGTATAAAACACCAGATACATTGTTGTCCAAAAAGTTCCAAAAACCGTCTCAAAACATCGATTTTGAGACGGTTTTTGGCCACGACCGATTGTAAATCCGAACTTTCAATATCCTTAAAATCAAGCCTTGTTTCGCCGTCTTTGTAGTTGAAAGTTATCAAAATGTAATTGTCAAAGATGGTAACGGAGTTTACAAAACTGTCAATCAACCGCCGCCGTTCTTCCAGCTTGCTCACATCAAGTTTTCGGAAACGGCAAATCCAGAATGTCACATCTTCACGGGAGAGCATAGGCTTTTTGATTTCCTCCTGGATGATATGCAACTCGATTTCCTTTTTCCGTTCCTCTAACTCGTCAAGGCGCTGTTTCGTGGATTGGTTGATAATCCCCATCTGGATGGCGTTCAGCATATTTTCTATGCCTCGCTCTGTTTCCGCCAACTGCTGGCGCAAGGAGGGAAGTTCACTGCTTTCCATGCCCTGTATCTCCAACACCCTATCGGCTATATACTCCACAAAATTATCATTCATCACTTTCGCCATAACTGCATTTACCACGGCATTTTCCAGGGGTATCTTGCGGACGCTCTTGTGTCTGGCGGCGCAAGTCTTGTGCTTCTTGGTATTCACACAGCGGTAATAATGGTACTTCCGGCCCTTGCTGGCGCTGGTGTCGCTCTCGCCTACCATCATAGCCCCGCAGGTGCCGCAAAAGAGTTTCGTAGTCAAAAGATAATCGTCCTCGGCCTTATGACGGGCCGGGGCTTTCCTGTTTGCCTCAAGCCTCTGCTGTACCCTGTCGAAAAGGTCTTGCGGGACGATAGCGGGAATACCGCCGGGGGTGACAATATGGCGGTAACTGTATTCCCCGATATACTTCCGGTTTTTCAGCAGACGGGCAATAAAATTCAGGTCGATTTTCCGGCCCCGCACTGTGGTAAACCCGCTTTCCACAAGATACTGCATGACCTCTTTCATGGTGGCTCCATCGGCATACCGGGTGAAGCTCTCCAGCACCACGGGGGCGGTGTGCGGGTCGATCTGATAGCATTTCTCCTTGTCGATGATAAAGCCAAAAGTGGGCGTGCCGCCGTTGTACTTGCATTTCAAGGCGTTTTCGGTATGGCCCCTGATGACTTTCTCGGACAGCTCGGCGGAGTAGTATTCCGCCATACCTTCCAGCATACTTTCCAGGATAGTGCCCTCCGGCCCCTCGGAAATGTTCTCCGTGGCGGATAACACCTTAACGCCATACTTCCGAAGCTGGGCTTTATAGTGGGCGCTGTCGTAGCGGTTGCGGGCGAAACGGTCAAGTTTCCAAACAATGATAACATCAAAGAGGCCCTTGGCGCTGTCTTTAATCATCCGCTGGAAGTCCGGGCGGTGGTCAGTCTTGGCAGACATGGCCCTGTCAATGTATGTCCGTAAAATGGTAATATCGTTCTTCTTACAGTAGGCCGTACACTCCCGAAGCTGGCCCTCTATGCTTTCCTCCCGCTGGTTGTCGCTGGAATACCGGGCATAAATCACGGCTTTCATTTCTGCTCTCCCTCCTCCATGATACGGAACAACGCCTCTTTCAGACGCTTGTTGACGGGCGCTTTCGGGTCAAAGCACATTTCAATAAACGCCCTCATTTCCCGGTTTTGCTCCGTCTTGTCCTTTAGGGCCTGGGGCTTGTAGTCGTACAGTTTGCCCCGTGGCTCGTCTGTGCGGCAATAGAGATAATCCATCGACACATTGAAATAGTCGGCGTACTTGATAAAGACCTCCGGGGGCGGCGTGGAGCGGCCTGTTTCAAAGCGGTTTATCCTGGATTGCTGTACGCCTAAAATCTCCGCCATGTTTACCTGTGTCAGCCGGACACCCTCACGCAAGGCCCGGAGACGTTTTCCAATCTGCTCCATAAAAATCCCTCCTATTAAATCTAAAATATCACAAACAGAGATAATTGTAAATAACACTTTCAAAATATTTTTGCGGGTGTCAGCCAGCCTGCGGCTGACACCCCTTGATTACCGACAAGCCCCGGCTGCGCCCCCTGTCAATGGCGGCACATGGGCCGTTTATCTTGACCATTGACAGGGGGCACAGCCGGGGCTACTGGCAGGCGAAGCAAAGACTACAAAATATAGATTTATTTACAGTTTATTCATCAATATATAGTTGCCCTTAGTGCGTGTCTGTGGTATTCTATTATCGAACCAGCCGAAAGGCATATTGTTTAGAATGAATAACAGTAAACCAGAAAGACCATCCAAGCGAAAGCCGCCTTGTGCGGCGAACAACAGCGACAGCCGTTCTAAACGGCACAGAAGCATAGGAACAGGGAGGGTCACACCATGCGCCCTCCCGCACAGGTGAATACAGTTCACTTGTATTCAGTATCGTTTTATGCGTTTGTAGGGCCTGTCGTCGGGGGTAGTATCGTAAGCACATACTATCTCGACATTCCACAAAGGAGGTGGTGCGTATGCAGAAAGCACTTTTTCCGTGTTTCCGCATATACCAGTCACAGCATACATCACCTCCGGCGGCGGAAACCATTAACAACTAACAGGTAATTTGTAATTGCTGAAAAACGGGGCTGACCGCTCCCGTTTGACAGCACCCAAACAAGAAAACACTGTTCCGCCCCCGCCTGGGGACATTCCCGGAGTGGTCGGGTGGAATATAAGGCGTATTCGTCTAGGCCAGGGCTTGACGCAAGAAGAACTTGCGGAAAGGGCTGGTACATCGTCAGACACAATCAAGCGGTATGAAAGTGGAACATACGAGGGTATAAGGCTAGTCATGGTGTATCATATAGCCGAAGCCCTCGGCGTTTCTCTTGATGCGCTGGTGCCTCCCCCTGCAAACCGTTCCCCGGAACAGTTGCTTGAGGAGGCGGAGGCGCTTATCCGTCGCAAAAGAACTCTGCAAAACGAAATAAAACGATTAGGAGCGCAGATCTGCACCGTGAGGTGGCAGATCTGCGCTTCACTTGTACTCTGGGGCTTGGTATGATAATAGCACACGAGGTCTTGTGGATTTATCAACCAGGGCGGAGGTCAGGCCAGCCGCCCCCCTCGCATGAAAAGGAGTATTTTATGTTTAAGTTTAGTGATTTGGAAATCAAGTCCCAGAGCCTGGGAAACAAGTTGTGGCTGGTGGATGTATCTCCGGCCTACTAATATAGGGAGGGGCGTCGTACAGAGCATATTCTCGGCTACCGCTACACAGTGGCCTTGCCGGAAAGGGGCCTGGAGAAAATCAATGTACGCATTGACGGGGATAAGCTCATGGATGCCCCGGACGGCTATGCCGAAGTTCGTTTTGACAACCTGGAGGTATTTATCTATTGGAGCCAGGGTCAGCCCCAGGTGGGAGCAAAGGCCACGGGTATTCATTTGGTAAATCCTAAAACCTGATGCTCCGGCGGCGCTGGTGAGGCCAGCCGGGGAAAGAGATTTTTCCCCAAGAAAAATATCCCCCGGCGGCAATACCAGCGCCGCCGTTCCCATAAGGGGCTAGTATTACCCCTTATGGGAACCTTGTAGCATGTAGCAATACAATGGAGGATTTACATGGGCAACAATAGCCAATCCCGTAAATGGGCGCTAGTAATCAACAATCCATTGGAGGCCGGATTAGATCACGCCGCTATCACCAAACTGCTGTTGCTGTTTTCTCCCGCCTATTACTGCATGGGTGATGAAATAGCGTCAACGGGGACATATCACACGCACTTGTTTTTCTATGCGCCATCGCCTGTGCGCCTCTCCACCGTCAAAAACCGCTTTCCAACGGCCCATATCGAAAAGGCATACGGAACAGTACAGGACAACCGGGCGTACATTCGGAAAGATGGCCGATGGGCGGACACGGACAAGGCGGAAACTTCGGTGCCTGGGACTTTCGAGGAATGGGGCGAGATACCCCCGGAACAGGCGGAGAAACACCCGGAGATGTTCCGCCTTGTCCAGAATATCCGGGACGGCATAACCACCACGGAAATCATAGACGATAATCCGGCTATGGCCTTTCGTGTCCGTGACATTGACCTGCTCCGGCAGGTATTGACGGCGGAAAAGTACGCCGTGGAAAACAGGCCCTTGGAGGTGTCCTATCTCTACGGGGCCAGCGGTGCGGGCAAGACAAGGAGCATTTACGAAACCCATGACCCCCGGAGCATTTACCGGGTGACAAACTACCGGGCCTCAAAGGGCATTTCCTTTGACGGCTACCACGGGCAGGAGGTGCTTGTGTTCTAGGAGTTCAGCGGTCAGATACCGATTGAAGATATGCTCAACTACCTGGATATTTACCCTCTGTCCCTCCCGGCCCGGTACAATGACAAGACGGCCTGTTACACAAAGGTTTATATCACCTCTAACCTCCCGCTGGAAAAGCAGTACTGGGGCGAACAGTGGGACAGGCCGGAAACCTGGCGGGCGTTTCTCCGCCGTATTCATGTCGTGGTAGAGTACCTCCCGGACGGCTCCACGGTCATTCACAAGAAAGGGGGGATTTCCCTATGACAAGAAATGAAAAAGACACCATCAACAGGCGGACGGAAAACCGCCACTTGCTCCAACGCATGAAAAGAGGGCTGGAAGCGGTCAGGGACACCCCCCCATAAACGGGCGTTGCTGGCGGCCTATCTGGTGGGCGCTGTGCTGGTCTGGCTGTTCCGGGCGTATCTGTTCGGCTTGGACACTTACGGTATGTTTTCCCCCATCCTGGAGGCCGTTATCAACCTCCTGCTCCCCCTCTACGCCGTGGGCGGCCTCCTGGCCGTCCTGGTACTCCTGGGGACACCCTGGGGCGGCAAAGCGGCAAAGGAGGGCTTGCAGAAAGTGGGCCTTGTCAACCATGCGGGGGAGGCCCCTGCCCTCATAGCAAAGCGGCAGGACACAGACAACCCCCGGCTGACGGTCTGGGAGTTCGACCCCTGCGGCATACCCATGGGGGAGTGGGAGGACAAGCGGGCCAGGATTGAAACGGCCCTGAATATCACCATAGCTAAAATGACATGGGCAGAGGGGCGGAAAATCATCCGTGTCTATTCCGCTCCCGCTGAAAGCGATTTCCCTGCCCTGCTCCCCTGGAAAGACAAATACCTGTCCCCGGACAACTTTGTGTTAGTGTTGGGGGAAAGCCTCACTGGGCCTGTGTCGGTCAACCTTGCGAATATTCCCCATATCCTGCTGGGCGGCTCCACGGGGAGCGGCAAGAGCGTCCTGTTAAAGCTCCTGCTCATGCAGGCGCTCCGCAAGGGGGCGGAGGTCTACATAGCCGATTTCAAGGGCGGTGTGGACTTCCCCAAGGTCTGGCGGCAGAAATGCCATATGTGTTTTCGGGAAGATACCCTGCTTTATGTCTTGGGCCAGCTTGTGGCGGTGCTGGAAGCCCGCAAGGGGTGGCTGGAGGAAGCCGGGTGTAAAGACCTGGACGCATTTAACGAGGCCACGGGGGAGGGGCTTCCCCGGCTGGTATTCGCCTGTGACGAGGTGGCGGAACTGCTGGACAGGACAGGCCGGAGCAAGGAGGACAGAGACAAGCTCAATCAGATCGAGGGCAGGCTTGCCACTCTCGCCCGATTGGGGCGGGCCTTTGGTATTCACTTGATACTTGCCACCCAGCGCCCGGACACGAATATCATCCCCGGCCAGATCAGAAACAACATGGATTTCCGGGTATGCGGCAGGGCCGAAAGCGTATTGTCCGGCATTATCCTGAACAATACCAGCGCCGCCGAACAGATACCCAAGGACGCAAGGGGCCGTTTCATTACTGGGGACGGGACTGTGTTCCAAGCCTACCTGTTTGACCAGGAGCGGCTATAGACTGGGGGCGGCTCTCCTATGGCGAGGAAACGGAAAATCAACGACCACGGCACGGGAATACCCGTCCATGAGGTGGACGCATTGGCCCGTGTCCTGCTTCCGAAGATACAAGCGTTTTTTGAGAGCGAGGAAGGACAGCGGGAGTTTGCCGAGTGGAAAGCGCAACAGGAACAAGACAAAGTGAAACAGGACTAACAAAAGGCGGGGGCATCGTTACAAATGCTCCCGCCGTTCTTCAACACGTCGACAAATTGGAAGTTATCAAATTATTTATGAACAGAATAGAGGAAATGAAGCATTTCACCGTTATAATATTGTGTGATAAATTCATCTTCTTTAATTATACCAATACTTTCTGCTATTTTCATAGAAGCAAGATTATCTGATTTTATGACTGAATATACTTTAGCCCTATTCAAATTTTCAAAAGCATATTTCTTACACCCCATAGCCGCTTCTCTTGCGTATCCATAATGCCAAAATTTTTCTTTAAGCAAATAGCCAATTTCAAGTACTTCCGTATTTTTATAAGGCTGCATTGTAAGCCCCGCTTGTCCTATCATTTCATTGGTATCTTTTAATACCACTGCCCACAAACCAAATCCATATTTTTTGTATCGTTCTATTTGTCGGTCAAGCCATGCTTGAACATCATTATCTGAGAAATCATGCTCATACGCATACATAACCCTGGGGTTTTGTAAAATTTCTGCTAAATCTTGAAAGTCATTTTGTTTCATTTCTCTTAGAAATAAACGCTCGGTATCTAATATTATTTTATATTCCACTCCACTTGCACAAATTCCGATTTGTTCAATAAAAGTATGATAACAATAGAGAAAGCAAAATACAAGGGCAGGAATGTTTCTCCCGCCCTTGTTCGTCATATTACATTGTCGATAGAAATGATAAATCCGAACACATTACCCACCTGGATAATGTAGTTCGGATTATCATTGTTTGGTCCGAGTGGGGAGACTCGAACTCCCGGCATCTTGCTCCCAAAGCAAGCGCGCTACCAACTGCGCTACACCCGGATAGTGAAATTCTGTTATACTAAGATACTCTGATAAAAAGTATACCAAATATCGGTCTTCCCTGTCAAGAGCTTTCGCTTTGCGCAAAAACGAGTTTCTTCCCTTTCCTATCCTCGATTTTACGACAATCCCCCTTTCCCCACCTTGAGCTATGCGTCCGGTATTTTCAGTTTTTTGCGCGGTATCGGTTTCGCAGTTGACTTTTCTCTGCAGTTGGTCTATGATTCAATTGTATGTGTGTATAAAATATTCATCGAGGGAGGATGTAAATTGAGCAGATTATCCATCGAGACGCCTGGCCGCGCGCAGACAGTTGTCGAAAGCCTGTACCGTGATGTTGAGCGTCGTCTGAGCGCAAGCCCCCCGGGCCTTTGTCCGGTCGATATGGCGCTCTCGTTCCTTCGCCTGTGTCATGCACAGACCTGCGGCAAATGCGTTCCGTGCCGCATCGGACTCGGCCAGCTCACCTCGCTTCTCGAAAGCGTACTTGACTCCACCGCCACGGTCGAAACCATTGACCTGATCGAAAAAACCGCCCGCGTTATCCAAGATACCGCAGACTGCGCGATCGGTTACGAAGCCGCGCGCATGGTTTTGCAGGGCGTGCAGGGCTTCCGCGAGGACTATCTCTCGCATGTGGAGCATGGCCGCTGCCTGTTCGGCCTGAACCAGCCGGTCCCCTGCGTAGCCCTCTGCCCCGCGGGCGTGGATATCCCCGGCTACATCGCCCTGGTTCGCGCGCACCGGTATGACGACGCGGTGCGCCTGATCCGCAAGGACAACCCGTTCCCCACGGTCTGCGGCTATGTCTGCGAGCATCCCTGTGAGGCGCGCTGCCGCCGCCGCATGGTGGACGACGCGGTCAATATTTGCGGTATCAAACGCTTTGCCTGCGACCACGCGACCGGCAAAACGCCGCCCCCCTGCGCCCCGTCCACCGGCAAGCGCATCGCCGTGATCGGCGGCGGCCCCGGCGGGCTTTCCGCCGCCTATTTCCTTTCTCTGATGGGGCATCAGGTGGTGGTATACGACCAGCGGCCGCAGCTCGGCGGCATGCTGCGCTACGGCATCCCCGACTACCGCCTGCCGCAGGAGAAGCTGGACGCGGACATCTCCTTTATCCTGTCCACCGGCATCGAGGTACATACGGATACCTCCATCGGCCGCGACATTGCATTCTCCGATATTGAGGAGCAGTTCGACGCGGTATATATCGCTATCGGCGCGCATAACGACAAAAAGCTTGGTATCGAGGGAGAGGACAGCCAGGGCGTATACGCCGCCGTCCAGCTTCTGCGCGATATCGGTGAGGGCCGCGCACCTGATTTCAAGGGCAAGCGCGTCTGCGTGGTCGGCGGCGGCAACGTCTCGATGGATGCCACCCGCACCGCCATCCGGCTGGGCGCGGAATCCGTCACCTGTATTTACCGCCGTCGCGTCGCCGATATGACCGCGCTCGCGGAGGAGATCGAGGACGCGCAGAGCGAGGGCTGCCAGATTCTTCCCCTGCAGGCGCCCGATCACATCGAAGCGGACGAGAACGGCCATGTTACCGCGCTTTGGACCCGCCCGCAGATCATCAGCGAGTATGGCTCGGATGGGCGTCCGCGCCCGAAAAACGCGCGGGAACCGCTGTTCCGCATCCCCTGCGATATTGTTATCGTTGCCATCGGCCAGGCGATTGACGCAAAGCCGTTCGAGCAGGTCACCCCTGTTGTCCGCGGCAAGATTCAGGCGGAGTCCGACGCTTTCGTACCCAACACGCCCCATGTGTTTGCGGGCGGCGACGCGGTCACCGGCCCCGCGACCGTTATCCGCGCGGTTGCGGCCGGCAAGGTCGCGGCCGCTAATATCGACCAGCATCTTGGATACCACCATGTCATCACGGTCGATGTGGACATTCCGCCCGCCCATTTGACCAACTCCCCCGCCTGTGGCCGCGTGGAATTAAAGAACCGTCCGCTCGCGGAATGCATCGATAATTTTGAGCTTGTCAAATGCGGCATGACCGAAGAGGAAGCCCAGCAGGAGACCTCGCGCTGCCTGCGCTGCGACCATTTCGGCTATGGCATCTTTAAAGGAGGGCGGACGTCCAAATGGTAAACCTTACGATCAATGATATTCCGGTTTCGGTTCCCGCCGGAACGACAATCCTGGACGCCGCAGCCAGCGTCGATATCGAAATCCCCAGCCTGTGCTATCTCAAAGACCTGAACGAGATCTCCGCCTGCCGCGTCTGCTGCGTCGAGGTCGAGGGCGAGGGCAAGCTCGTTCCCTCCTGTAACAACGTGGTGCGCGATGGTATGGTCATCCATACCAACTCGCCGCGGGTCCGCCAGGCGCGCCGCACCAACGTCGAGCTGATCCTGTCACAGCACGACAATAAATGCGCGACCTGCGTGCGTTCCGGCACCTGCCAGCTACAGAAGGTTGCGACCGACCTGGGCGTTCTGAACATCCCCTACCCCGCCGATCTTGCGCGCGGGAAAAAGCTGGAATGGACCACCACATTCCCCCTGTTCCGCGATGTTAATAAGTGTATTAAATGTATGCGCTGCGTACAGGTCTGCGACAAGGTGCAGTCGCTTTCCATCTGGGATGTCAGCGGTTCGGGCGCCCGCACGACCATTGACGTTTCCGGCAATCGTTTCATCAAAGAAGCGGACTGCTCGCTGTGCGGCCAGTGCATCACCCACTGCCCAACCGGCGCGCTGCGCGAACGGGACGACACCGCCAAGGCATTTTCTGCGCTCGCCGATCCGGACCAGGTCACAGTCGTCCAGATCGCGCCCGCTGTCCGCGCGGCCTGGGGCGAGGCGTTCGGCATGGACACCGGCACGGCGACCATCGGCCAGTTGGTTACCGCCCTGCGCAAAATGGGCGCGGAATATGTCTATGACACAACGTTCTCCGCTGATCTGACTATCATGGAGGAGGGTACCGAGCTGCTGCACCGTCTGCGGGACGGCGACCTTTCCGACATGCCGATGTTCACCTCCTGCTGCCCCGGCTGGGTGCGGTTCCTCAAGTCCCAATACCCCGAGCTGACCGGACGCCTGTCCACGGCAAAATCCCCGCAGCAGATGTTCGGCGCGGTCAGCAAAACCTGGCTGGCAAAACGCCTCGGCCTTGCTCCGGAAAAGATCTTCAGCGTTTCCATCATGCCCTGCGTAGCGAAAAAAGCGGAGTGCGAGCTGCCTGGCATGCAGTCCACCGCCGCCGGTCCGGATGTCGACCTGGTGCTGACCACGCGCGAGTTTGCGCGCATGGTGCGCGCCGAGCATATCGACGTACCCGTGCTCGCCGAATCCCCGTTTGATTCGCCGCTGGGCGATGGTACCGGTGCCGGCGTGATCTTTGGCGCAACGGGCGGCGTGATGGAGGCTGCTCTGCGCTCCGCCTATTTCCTTGCCACCGGCGAAAATCCGCCGGCCGACGCGTTCCACGACGTGCGCGGCAATATTACCCGCGGCGGCTGGCGCGAAGCGACCTTTGACCTCGCCGGCATCCCCCTGCGCTGCGCGGTCGCAAGCGGTCTGGCCAACGCGCGCCACCTGCTGCACGCGCTTAAGCGCGGCGAGGTGAAGTACGAATTTGTCGAGATCATGGCCTGCCCGGGCGGCTGCGCGGGCGGCGGCGGCCAGCCGATCGACGGAACTGACCGCGAGAAGGCGGTCTGGCGCGGAAATGTGCTATATGACCTCGACCGGCACGCCGATCTGCGTTTCTCACATGAGAACCCCGCGGTACAGGCTTTGTATCGGGAAGAGCTCGGCGAACCCTGCTCGGAAAAGGCCGAGCGCCTGCTCCACTGCAACCATTTTGCCTGGCAAATGCCGCAAAACCGATAAAAAAAGAATGCGCGCCGCTAAAAGCGGCGCGCATTCTTTTTTATTTATTCCCGACTGCCCATAAGCGTGACCATGACCGCCTTTTGCGCGTGCAGACGGTTTTCCGCCTCTTCAAAGATCTCGTCCGCATGCTCCTCAAACACCTTGGTCGTGATCTCCTGCTCGCGGTAGGCGGGCAGACAGTGCTGCACCATGCAGCCGGGCTTAGCGGCGGCGAGCAACTCGTCGTTCACCTGATAGCCTTGGAACGCCTGCATGCGCACTTCCTTTTCAGCTTCCATGCCCATGGAGGCCCAGGTGTCCGTGATGACCACATCCGCGTTCTCTGCGGCTTTCATCGGGTCGTCCGTGATGGAGAAATCCGGATTGGCGCCGGCAAACGCCATGACCTCCGGATGGGGACGGTAGCCCTCGGGGGTGGCAACCGATACCTTCATGCCGGTCTTGAGGCCGCCGACGATCAGGGAGTTGGCCATGTTGTTGCCATCGCCGATGTAGCACATCTTCAGCCCTTCGAGTACCGCGAACTTCTCGCGAATGGTCATCAGGTCGGCCAGTACCTGGCAGGGATGGCAGAAATCGGTCAGACCGTTGATGATCGGGATGGTGCCGTAGCCCGCGAGGTCCTCGACCTCTTTCTGTTCATAGGTGCGGATCATGATGCCGTCCAGATAACGGGACAGCACGCGCGCCGTATCCTGCACCGGCTCGCCGCGGCCGATCTGCAGGTCGCGGTTGGAGAGGAACAGCGCCTGTCCGCCGAGCTGATACATACCGGTCTCGAACGAGACGCGGGTGCGGGTGGAGGACTTCTGGAAGATCATGCCCAGGCTTTTGCCCTCCAGATGACGGTGGGAGATATTATGCTTCTTTTCATATTTAAGCTGGTCGGCCAGGTCGAGCAGACCGATAATCTCCTCGGTCGAGCAATCGAGCAGCTTGAGCAAATGCTTCAATTAAAACACCTCTTTCATAATGGTCAGCGCCTCATCCATTTCTTCCCTGGATATGGTCAGCGGCGGCAGCAGGCGCACCGCGTTTTTGCCCGCCGTGATCGCAAGCACGCCTTTTTCAATCAGTTTATTGGCAAAGGCCGTGTGCCTGCCCTCGTCCACAATGATGCCCAACATCAGCCCCATGCCGCGCACGCCATGGATGCTGGGGGAGCCAATGGACAGGATGCCGTTTTTCAGGTACTCGCCCTTTTCCCTGACCGCAGCGAGGAACTGCCCCTCCCCTACAGTATCGAGAACCGCATTCACCGCGGCGCACACGATGGGCGTGCCGCCGAAGGTCGTCGCATGCGTACCGGGGGTCAGCACGCCCGCACAGCTTTCCGCGGCCAGCACCGCGCCGACCGGCAGGCCGCCGCCCAGCCCCTTGGCCATCGTGACGACATCCGGACGGATGCCGTACTGCTGGAAGCAGAACAGGCTGCCCGTGCGGCCGACGCCGGTCTGCACCTCGTCGATGATGAGCAGCAGGTCCTTTTCGCGGCAAAGCGCCTCGACCTGCTTGACAAACGCCGGATCGAGCGGTAGCACGCCGCCCTCGCCCTGCACCAGTTCGAGCATGACCGCGCACGCCATATCGTCCGCTTTGCGGCGGACCGAATCAAAGTCGTTTGCCTCCGCGTAATCAAAGCCCTCGGTAAACGGGAAAAAATAATTATGGAAACGGTCCTGACCGGTGGCCTTAAGCGTGGTCACCGTGCGGCCATGAAAGGAATTGACGAGCGTGACGATCTTGTAACGCCCCTCGCCGTACTTGTCGAACGAATATTTGCGCGCCAGCTTGATCGCGCCCTCGTTCGCCTCCGCGCCCGAATTGGCAAAAAACACCTTGCCGTTCAGATGCGTTTTCTCCACCAGCTTTTTCGCAGCCCATACCATAGGCTCGGTCGTGAACAGGTTGGAAACATGCATCAGCTTGTGCGCCTGTGCGGTGATCGCGTCAATGATGATCTGGTTATTGTAGCCCATGCAGTTGACGCCGATGCCCGAGGCCAGGTCGATATACTTCCTGCCCTCGACATCCCATACCGTCGCGCCCTCGCCTCGGTCGAGCGCGATCGGGAAACGGCCGTAGGTGTTCATCACATATTTGTTTTCCTCGGCCTTGAGTTCTTGGTAGGTCATTTTCCTCGCTTCTTTCTCACTGGAACATCGTACCGACGCCCACTTTGGATAATAATTCGATCAGGATGGAGTGCTTGACGCGCCCATCCTGGATATTGGCCGCTTCCACGCCCTTGCGCACCGCCTCGACGCAGCAGTCCACCTTGGGGATCATGCCGCCCTTGATAACGCCGTCGCGCATGAGCTTGGGTACCTCGGAAACCTTGAGGAAGCGCAGCAGCGTCGACTCGTCCTCCGGATCGAGCATCAGCCCGCGCACGTCGGTCAGCAGGATGAGCTTTTTCGCGCCCAGCGCGACCGCCAGCTTGCAGGCCGCGGTATCCGCGTTGATGTTGTAATTGGTTTCATCGTCGATCCCCTGCGCGACGGTCGAGACGACCGGAATATAGCCCTTTTCCAGCATATCGATCACCGGCGCCGGATTGACCTCGACGATGTCGCCTACATAGCCGTAATCCGTACCGGTACGGTCGGTCAGGCGTTTTGCCTGGAACATGCCGCCGTCCATGCCGCCCAGGCCAACGCCGCGGCCGCCCGCCTTTTCCAGCAGCGTCACCAAATCCTTGTTGACCTTGCCGCACAGCACCATCTGCACGATATCCATGGTCTCGCGGTCGGTGTAGCGCAGGCCGTTGACAAAGCGGGACTCCTTGCCGATCTTTTTCAGCATATCCGAGATCTCCGGCCCGCCGCCGTGTACCACGACCACCTTGACGCCGACCAGGTTGAGCAGCACAAGGTCGTGGATGACCGCGTCTTTCAGTTCCTCATTAATCATGGCGTTGCCGCCGTATTTGACGACGACCGTCTGCCCGTAATATTTTTGAATAAACGGCAGCGCTTCAACCAGTATTTTGGCCCGCAGCTCTGCATCCAGTTGTGTATCCATCTTGTCTCGTTCCTCTTCGTTTATTATCAGGTCCGGTAATCGCCGTTGATCTTCACATAATCATAGGTCAGGTCGCAGCCCCACGCGGTCGCGCAGTCTGTCCCCTCGCCCACGTCCACCTGAATGGTAACCTCGCTTTCCGAGAGTACCTGCTTGGCAAGCGCCTCGTCAAAATCGATCGCCGCGCCCTTTTCGCACACAGCCACGCGGCCCGCTGCGGACTCGAACGCCACGGACACATATTCCGGCCGGAACGGCGCCTTGGAGTAGCCCATCGCGCACAGCACGCGGCCCCAGTTGGCGTCCGCGCCGAACATCGCCGCCTTGACCAGGTTGGAGCCCACGACTGCCTTGGCCAGCCGCTCGGCCGCCTCCTCGGAGCGGGAGTTTTTGACCGTGCAGGTCACCAGCTTGGTCGCGCCCTCGCCGTCCGCCGCGATCTGGCGTGCCAGACGGGTGTTGACCTCGTTCAGCGCCTTGCAGAACGCCTGATACTCCTCGTCCTGCCACTCGATCAGCTCGTTGCCCGCCTGTCCGTTGGCCAGCACCACGCACATGTCGTTGGTGGAGGTGTCCCCGTCCACCGTGACGCGGTTATAGGTCTTGCGCACGTTCTCCTGCAACGCCTCGGCCAGCATTTCGTGTGTGATCGCACAGTCGGTCGTCAGGAAGGACAGCATGGTACCCATGTTAGGATGGATCATGCCGCTGCCCTTGCAGATACCGCCGATGCGGCAGATCCTGCCGCCGATGGTGAACTCGACCGCCGCAGTCTTGGTTTTGGTATCGGTCGTCATGATGGCGCGGTTCGCCTTTTCCGAGCCGTTTCCGTCCAGCACAATTTCGGGCAGGTGCTGCTCGATGCACTCAACCGGCAGGCGCTGACCGATCACGCCGGTCGAGGCGACGACCACGTCGTCCTCGTCCACGCCGAGCACCTTCGCCGCGACCTTGGCCATGCGGCGGGCGTTTTCCATCCCGTCCGGCGCGCAGGCGTTGGCGTTGCCCGCGTTGGCGACGATCGCGCGCGCCACGCCGTTTTCCAGATGCTCCATCGTCACATACAGGGGCGCGGCCTTGACGCGGTTCATCGTATAGGTCGCCGCGGCCGTACACTCGCACGCGCTGAAGATAATCGCGGTATCGTCGTCCGCGCGGCTGTCCTTGATGCCGCTGCGGATGCTGCCCGCGGTAAAGCCCTTTGCGGCGCACACGCCGCCGTCAATAATTTTCATAGCTGCATTTCTCCTTACCGCCCGAAGCGGCGCGAAATAGATAGGATACGCTGTTTTTATTATACCGTCAATCCCGTGGCTTCGTCCAGACCCAGCATGATATTCATGTTCTGCACCGCCGCGCCCGACGCGCCCTTGCCGAGATTGTCGAACAGGGCGGTCACGATCGTCTGCCGCGCATGGCCGCATACGATCAGCCTCAGGCTGTCCTTTCCCGCGAGCGTATTGGCGTATATAACCGGCTCGTCCCCGCCGAACGGAGCGACCGTGACCAGCCGCTGCCCCTCGTAGTGCACTTCCAGCGCTTCCTGTACGCGGCGAGCGTCCACGCTGGGCAGCATGACCGTCGTCGCCATGCCCTTGTAAAAATCGCCCACAACCGGCACAAATACCGGCGGCTGGGTCAGGCCGCAGACATACTCCATTTCCGGCAGATGCTTATGCTGCAGGTTCAGGCCATAAATCCGCTCGGAGGCATGCCGCGGGTCGCGGTTTTCATCCTCGTATTCTGCGATCATTTTTTTCCCGCCGCCCGAGTAGCCGGTCAGCGACGAGCAGGTGAACGCAAAATCCGCGGGTACCACCTCCCGCGCGACCAGCGGATACACCGAGGAGATAAACCCGCTCGCGTGGCAGCCTGGATTCGCCACCCGTTTGGAGGCCGCGATCGCAGCCCTGTGCGCCTTGGACAGCTCTGCAAAGCCATAATCCCAGTCCGGCTCGGTGCGGTGCGCGGTCGAAGCGTCGATTACGCGGGTCGTTTCGTTCTCGATCAAGCTGACCGCGTCCCGCGCCGCCGCGTCCGGCAGGCAGAGGAATACGATGTCGGCCGCATTGAGGAACCTGCGACGCTCCTCGGTGTCCTTGCGTTTGTCCTCGTCGATCAGCAGCAGCTCGAGGTCGTCCCGCCCCCCCAGCCGTTCATAGATCTGTAGGCCGGTGGTACCCTCTCTGCCGTCGATATAAACCTTTGGTTTCATCCGTCTTTCTCCGTTTTCATTCCGCCTGCGCCTCGCGCTCCGCGGCCTCGATCTCCTCGTACGCTTCCACAGGCCCCTTATTGCCGTATACGATGGCGAATACGCCAGGAACATATTTATCAAACATGTTGAAGCCCACATAAGTCATGCGCCGGACTATCTCGTCCGCCAGCGGCTCGTTTTCCTCAAAGCAGCCCGCCACCCGATAGCAAAGCTCCCCGTCGTTCGGGTCCATCTCAAAATTGCCCAGCAGCAGCCCCCAGTTCGCCCGATTCAGGTAAAGAGCGACCGCGTCCCGCTTAGCTTCCGGAATATTCATCGGCAGGATCGTGGTAAACAGCGCGGTCGTTTCGTTAACAATGCGTGCGGTGAACGACACGTCCGGCGAAACCTTGGTGTTCATCTTGAAGCGGATGCGCTGCTCCTCCTCGTCGGTGGCGAAGTTCAACTCCTCTTCTTCATATACCTGTGCGATATCCTCAATATACATACAAAATCCTCATCTGTTTATGTTTCGTTTTCCACATCGGCGATAAACTTTTCGATCTTGTCGATCTGGCGGGCGACCTCCTGCGGTGCCGGACCACCGATCACCTTGCGTTCAGCCACGCAGGTACGCAGGTCGAGCGCGTCGTAAACATCATCCCCAAATTTATTGGAGATCGCGGCAAAATCGCGCATGGTCATGGTTTCCAGCGTTTCATCCGCCTTGATGCACTGGTTGACCAGCCGGCCGACCGTTTTGTACGCATCGCGGAAAGGCATGCCCTTCTTAGTCAGGTAGTCCGCGCAGTCTGTTGCGTTAATGAAGCCTGCGGAAGCTGCCTTGCGCATGTTGTCGCGGCGCAGCGTCATGGTGGAGAACATGGGGGTGAACACCTCCAGGCACTGCTTTACCGTGTCGATCGCGCCGAACACAGCCTCCTTGTCCTCCTGCATATCCTTATTGTATGCCAGCGGCAGGCCCTTGAGCACGGTCAGCATGGTGGTTAGGCTGCCGTACACACGGCCGGTCTTGCCGCGGATCAGCTCACACACGTCCGGATTCTTCTTCTGCGGCATGATGGACGAGCCGGTGGAATACGCGTCGTCCAGTTCGACGAACTTGAACTCCCATGAGCACCAGGAGATGATCTCTTCAGACAGGCGGGACAGGTGCATCATCAGGATAGATAGCGCGGAGAGCAGCTCCACGCAGTAATCGCGGTCGGATACGCCGTCGAGCGAGTTATCGGTCAGCCGCTTGAAGCCAAGCTGCTGCCGGACGAACTCGCGGTCGATCGGATAGGTGGTGGATGCCAGCGCGCCCGAGCCGAGCGGCATTTCATCCATGCGCTCGTAGCAATCCTGCAGGCGGGTGATATCGCGCTTCAGCATGTTGGCATAGGCCATCATGTAGTGTGCGAACGTGGTCGGCTGCGCGCGTTGCAGGTGCGTGTAGCCCGGCATGACCGCGTCCAAGTTCTCGCGGCTCTTTTTGGCGAGCGCTTTCATAAACGTACAGATCATGGTGATGATCTCGCGGATTTCGCTCTTGACGTACAGGCGCATATCGAGCGCGACCTGGTCGTTGCGCGAGCGTCCGGTATGCAGCCGCTTGCCGGTGTCGCCGATGCGCTCGGTCAAAAGCTGCTCGACATTCATGTGGATATCCTCATAATCGAGGGAAAACTCCACATTCCCCTCCTCGATATCCTTGAGGATTCCCTTCAGCCCTTCGACGATTTTTTCCGCCTCGTGCGGCTCGATGATGCCCTGCCTGCCCAGCATGGTCGCATGCGCGATCGAACCGGTGATGTCTTCCTTATATAAACGGCAGTCAAACAGGATGGACGAATTAAAGTCATTTACCACCAGATCGGTTTCCTTTTGAAACCGTCCTGCCCATAATTTTGCCATATCTCGTTACCTCACAAAACACCCGCAGGGCGGCACGTTCGGACATGCCGCCCCACGATATCCTTTCTTACTTTTCAACCGACGGGAAATGCTCGCCGGTCTTTTTGTACAGCATCTGGTCGTTGAGCGCGCGCACCTTGAGCGGCAGGCCGAACAGGTTGATGAAGCCGGCCGAATCCGCCTGGTCGTAGCAGTCGTCCTCGTTAAAGGTGGCCATATCCTCGGAGTACAGGCTGTACGGCGAGGTGACGGACGCCGGAATGATATTACCCTTGTACAGCTTGAGCTTGACGTCGCCGGTAACGGTCTCCTGCGTGGAATCGACGAACGCCGAAAGCGCCTTACGCAGCGGGGTGTACCACTGGCCGTTGTAGACCAGGTCGCCGAACTTCATCGCGACCTGCGCCTTGTAGTGCGCGGTCTCCTTGTCGAGCGTGATCTCCTCCAGCTTCTGGTGCGCCGCATACAGCACCGCGCCGCCCGGCGTCTCGTATACGCCGCGGCTCTTCATGCCGACCAGGCGGTTCTCGACGATATCCAGGATGCCCACGCCGTTCTCGCCGCCGAGCTTATTGAGCTTTTCGATGATTGCAACCGAATCCAGCTCCTCGCCGTCCACCGCGGTGGGTACGCCCTTTTCGAAATGAATGGTAACGTAGGTCGGCTTATCGGGCGCCATCTCCGGAGAAACTCCCAGTTCGAGAAAGCCCGGTTTATTGATCGGCGCCTCGTTGGAGGGCAGTTCAAGGTCGAGGCCCTCATGGCTCAGGTGCCACAGGTTCTTATCCTTGGAATAGTTGGTTTCCTTGTTGATCTTGAGCGGGATGTTATGCGCCTCCGCGTAGGCGATCTCCTTCTCGCGGCTGTTCAGTTCCCAGAAGCGCCACGGCGCGATAATGTCCATCTGCGGGGCGAACGCGTGGATCGCCAGCTCGAAACGCACCTGGTCGTTGCCCTTGCCCGTGCAGCCGTGGCAGATCGCGTCCGCGCCCTCCTGCAGCGCAATCTCAACGATGCGCTTGGCGATGATCGGACGCGCGAACGAGGTGCCAAGCAGATACTGCTCATAGGTTGCGCCCGCCTTCATGGTGGGGATAATGTAGTCGTCCACGAACTCCTTGGTCAAGTCCTCGATGTACAGCTTGGACGCGCCGGTCTTGAGCGCCTTTTCCTCCAGCCCGTCCAGTTCGGTACCCTGGCCCACGTTGCCGGAAACCGCGATGACCTCGCAGCCGTAATGCTCCTTGAGCCACGGAATCAGCACCGAAGTATCCAAACCGCCCGAATAGGCCAGTACAACCTTGTTATATTTCCTTTCCATGTCTGCTTACCTCCGTAATCCGTCGTTTTTTTGACTTTTCCATTATACCCCCTATCCCTGCATTTGGCAAGAAAAATTTATAATTATTTTATATAGTGAATATTTATTCATATTGTGAATCGATATTCCGAAAGAAAGTCTTGCACTTTGCGCAAAAACGTACTATTATAACTATAAATGCACTGTGTCAAGACAGATGCACGGATTGAATAAAAGCGCATGGCATCCATGCGCAAAGGGGCGTTTTCGCAATGACCGAAAAAAATCTGACCATGCTGACCGACTTTTACGAGTTCACAATGGCGAACGGGTACTTTGAAAAAGGTATCGCCGACCGCCGCGCTTATTTCGACATGTTCTTCCGCCGCGTGCCGGACGGCGGCGGCTACGCCATCATGGCGGGCGTGGAACAATTGATCGACTATTTCAAAAACCTGCATTTCACCGAGGAGGATATCGCCTACCTGCGCCGCCGCGGCTGCTTCTCGGAATCCTTTCTCAATTACCTGCGCGAATTTGAATTCGCGTGCGACGTATGGGCCGTGCCGGAGGGTACGCCGGTTTTCCCCGGCGAACCCCTTGTCACCGTGGCCGGTCCCATGATTCAGGCGCAGTTCGTGGAAACCATGGTCCTGCTCACCATCAACCATCAGACGCTGATCGCCACCAAGGCCAGCCGCATCACCCGCGCCGCGCAGGGGCGCACCGTGCTCGAATTCGGCTCCCGCCGCGCGCAGGGCTACGACGGCGCGATCTATGGCGCGCGCGCCGCTTATATCGGCGGCTGTCAGGGGACGGCGTGCGTGCTGGCCGATCGGGATTACAAGATCCCCGCGGGCGGCACGATGGCGCATTCCTGGGTGCAGATGTTCGACAGCGAATACGAGGCGTTCAAGGCCTATGCGGACATTTATCCGGACAACTGCGTCTTTCTGGTCGACACCTATAACGTCCTCAAATCCGGCGTTCCGAACGCGATCCGTGTAGCGCGGGACATGGTCAGCGAGTACGGGATCCGCCCGCGCGGCATCCGTCTGGATTCGGGCGATATCGCCTACCTTTCGATCGAGGCGCGTAAAATGCTGGATGCGGCGGGTTTTCCGGATATGCAGATCATGGCCTCCAACTCGCTGGACGAATACCTGGTGCGCGACCTTCTGGTACAGGGCGCGCAAATCGACTCCTTCGGCATCGGTGAGCGGCTGATCACTTCCAAATCCGAACCGGTGTTCGGCGGCGTATACAAGCTCGCAGCCGTGGAAAACGGGCAGGGAGAGATCGTCCCCAAGATCAAGGTTTCCGAAAACGTGGAAAAGATCACGACCCCACACTTCAAGCAGGTATACCGCCTGTTTGACAAAGCGACCGGCAAGGCGCTGGGCGATGTTATCACAATCCATGACGAGGTCATCGACGCCGCCCTCCCCTATGTGCTGTTCGACCCCATCCATACCTGGAAGCAGCGCGTGGTGTCCGATTATACCGTGCGCCCGCTGCGCGTGCAGCTGTTCCAGGCCGGCAAATGCGTTTACCAGAATTCGGCGATCAGCGACATCCGCAGTTACTGCCTTGCCGAGCTGGACACGCTCTGGGAAGAGATTAAGCGCTTCGAGAACCCGCAGACTTATTTCGTCGATCTGTCCCGCAGGCTTTGGGACTGCAAGCACGAGCTGCTGGAATCCTGCCGTATTTAAACCGAAATGCAAAAAGAGCCTCCCTCACGGGAGGCTCTTTGCTTTCGCTTTCAAAACAGGCTCGCCACGCCCAGCACGCCATTGGAGGCAACCAGCATGATAAGCCCCGCCGCCACGACGCCGCCCGCAATGGAGAGCAGCGCTTTCCCCTTTGGCATTTCGAGCAGCGTCGCGATCAGCGCGCCCGACCATGCGCCCGTCCCTGGCAGCGGCACCGCGACGAACAGGAACAGGCCGATCCGCGCATACTTGGTAACCTGATCCTTTTTGCTTTCCAGCTTCGCCTTGTAGCGGGTGACGAAGCCGGTAAACGGCCTGAGCGTCCCCACCCAGTCCAATACCTTTTCCCCGAAAAACAGCGCGAACGGAATCGGGAGCAGGTTGCCCAGATAGGCCAACGGCAGCACCTCGTACCACGGCATGCCCGCCGCCATAACGCCCAGAGGCACCGCGCCGCGCAATTCCACCAGAGGAACCATGGAGATAATAACAACAGCCAGCTCGCGGCCAGCGCCGAGCAGCCATTGAAACAAACTATCAAACATCGGTTTTCCATCCTCCAAAGCCTGCAAACTATTGCTTATGATACCCTAAAAACCGAAAAAGAGCAATACCTTAAAAAAATTTTACATTTGACAGCCCCTGCCGCCGGATGTATACTGTGGATACATCGATAAAAAAGGTATTTGGAGGCGGTTTTCCATGCCCCGCAGAAAAAACGACTCTCCTTTCCCCGGCAGTAATACGCTGCTCGTCCTCGCCATGCTGGAGGACGCAGACAAATACGGCTACCAGATCATCCGCGAGCTGGAATGCCGTTCCGACCAGACCTTTTCCATGAACGAGGGGACCCTGTACCCCATCCTGCACAGCCTGGAAGAGCGCGGCGAGGTGCGCTCCTACGAAAGGGAATCCACGGCGGGGCGGCTGCGCCGGTATTATCAGCTCACCCGCCAAGGCGTCAAAACACTCGCGCGGTGCCGACGCGAGTGGGAAAAATTCTGTAAAAGCTTCGGCAAGGTGGTCGGGGGTGAGGCGTGTGTCACCAAATGAGCGCATCAGCCTGTTTCTGGACCGCGTATGCGCCCATCTTCTTTGGCCGCCGTACCGCGCACGGGTGCGGCGCGAGCTGACCGACCATCTACTGACGCGCATGGAATATCTGCAAAACGACCGCGGCTTCAACGAAGCGGAGGCGGTCGAGCTGGCGGTGCGCATGCTCGGCGATCCGGACGCGCTCGGGCGTAGCCTGCGGCACGCCCGCTTTCCGCCGCGTTATCTTTGCTGCCTGATCGCCACGGGCCTGGTTTGGGCGGCGATCGCCGCCTGTGTGGTCTATCTTCTGCTGCAGCTCCAAATTTGAAAAGCGTTCTGCACGGACCGGTCGCAGAACGCTTTTTTCATATTCTTTTCTCCCGCGCCAGAGCGAGCAGCTTGAGCAGCGTCTGCACTGCACAGGCAATCAGGATAACCCCGAACGAGATCGCACCGGACTCCTTCAGCACCAGGCTGCCATACTGCGCAAACGCCGCCATATCCCCCCGGACAAGCGCCAGCGTGGTATAATACAGGTCGCCGCCCGGGACGAGCGGCACGAGCATCGGCACCAGCAGCGTCAGGACCGGCGTTTTGAGCAGGCGCGCCAATACCTCCGCCAAGGCGGCTGTCGCGAGCGCGGCGGCAAAAAACGCGGCGACGCGGTCCTCATAAGCCCACAGGGCGAGCAGGTAAAACCCCCAGTTTGCCGCGCCGCCGAGCAGGATGGTCACCAGCCGGCTTCCTGAAATATGGAACAGCAGGCCGAAGCCCAGCGCACCCACGGCTGCCATGCCGACCTGCACCGCCATTTCCCCGGTCATACCGCACCTCCCAGCTGCAGCAGCACCAGTGCGCAGCCCGCCGCAATCGCAATCGCGCGCAGCAGCGCTTCACACGCTCCCAGCAGGCCGCTGATCGTATCGCCCACGATCATGTCGCGCAGCGAATTGACCAGCGCGATCCCCGGTATCAGCAGCATAATGTTTCCAATAATAATCTTATCCAATGCCTGCCCCAATCCGGCTTCCACGGTTATCACCGCGGCCAGACACATCGCGGCCGCGCTCAACACGGTCAGCACCAGCGGCTGTAACGCAATACGCGCCCCCATGCGCCCGATCGCGTACAGCACCATGCTGCACAGCATCGCCGCCAGACCATCCCGCACCGAACCGCCGAAAAACACGGCGAACGAGCCGGAAATAACCAAATATGCCAGCGGGATACGCCACGGCATATCGTCCCGCATGGTCCGAATCGCTTCCACCCGCGCGCGCAGCTCCTCCAGCGGCAGCGGCGCGCCGCAGACCGCACGCGAAAGCGCGTTCACCGCCTCGATGCGCCGCATATCGGTTTCCCGCCGCAGGATGCGGCGGGTCTGCGTCAGAACCGCGCCGTCCTCTGCCTGCGCCGTGACGATCATACTGGCCGTGATGGTCAGCACATCCACCCTGCCAAAGCCATATGCCTGTGCCATACGGCGGATCGTGTCCTCCACGCGCGCCACCTCGGCCCCTGCGGTCAGCAGCAGCTCACCCGCGTCAAGGATCGCGCACAAAACCTGTTCCCGTTGTTCCATTTCAGCCCCTTCACTCTGCCGGCGTCCGGTCACAGCAGCGGCGCAAACAGCCGCAGCACACTGGCCACGATAGACCGCAGCCAAGGTACCTTATGCAGCCAGGCGTCGTCAATGCGCCGGCTCACATTGATCGTTTCCAAAATATCCTGCTTGACCGCATGCACGACCGAGCTGTTGTAAAAGCAGGTCGCGCACTCAAAATGCAAGAAAAAGGAACGGAAGTCCATATTGATCGTTCCGACGACCGCCGTATCATCGTCCGATACGATGCACTTCGCGTGCAGGAAGCCTGGGCGGTATTCATAGATCTTGACGCCCGCGCGGTGCAGCTGCTGGTAATAGGAGCGCGTAATCATATAGACCAGCTTTTTATCCGGAATCCCCGGCGTCAGAATCCGCACATCCACGCCGGACTGCGCCGCGATGGTCAGCGCCGTGATCATCTCGTTATCCAACACCAGATACGGGGTCGTGATATAGACGTAATCGCGCGCGTTGTGGATGATCTGCAGGTAGGTCGATTCGCCGACGTTCAAATCGTCAAGCGGCGAATCCGCGAACGGCTGGACATAGCCGTCCTCCGGCATTTTCATCGTCGGCAGGTAGGCGTTGAGCGGCGGCACGGGCTCGCCGGTCACATATTCCCACATCTGCAGGAACAGCGAGGTCATGTTGACCGTCCCTTCGCCCCGCAGCATGATGCCGGTATCCTTCCAGTGGCCAAAACGCACCTTCTCATTGATATATTCATCTGCCAGGTTGATGCCGCCCATATACCCCACATTCCCGTCTATAATCATCATTTTGCGGTGGTTGCGGTAATTAAGGTAGGTGTTGAGCGTGGGGATAAAGCGGTTAAAGCGCACCGCGCGGATGCCGAGTGAAGCCAAGAAGCGGTCGTAGTTCTGCGGCAGCGTGGCGATCGAACCCACATCGTCGTACAGGATGCGCACATCCACGCCCTCGCGCACCTTTTCCTGCAGGATATCGAGGATGGTATTCCACATGATGCCTTCCTCAATGATAAAATACTCCAGAAAAATGAATTTATGCGCCTGCCACAGCTCCTCGCACATGGAGGCGAACATATCCTCGCCCACGCGGAAATAATGCGCCTCGGTGTTGGTCCAGGCCGGCATGCCGTCCAGCGCAGTGATATAACGGGCGCGCGCCGCGTGGCGCGGATCCTCCTGTGCGAGCGCCTCGGTCGCCGGCATCAGGCGGTATTCGGTGAAATCCGGCGGCTGCGGCTCGTACTTATGCTGAGTGCGCGCGCGGTTAAACGGCGTGTTGCCCCACAGCAGGTAAAACAGGCCTCCGAACAGCGGCAGCAGCAGGATAACGATGATCCAGCTGATCTTATAGGTCGGGTTATCATATTTACGGACAAGCCAGATCACGATGATGACGCTCAGCACGGTCAATATCCGTGGCGCCCACAGCCAGCGCCCGCTCATCCAGCCCACGCTGTACATGACGATCACCAGCTGCGCAACCAGCAGCAGGCCGCCGACCACACGCCGGTCCGCCAGGATCCGTCCCAAAATTCTGCGCATAACCCGACTCCTTTCTCCATAAACTTTCCTGTATAGCATCATATCGCACCATTCCGCAAAAGTCAATGCGCACGCATTGCCCAGCCGGAAAAACTATGGTATAATAGCCGCAAAGCGGCTATTATACATTAATTTCACTTCATTATACCACCAGCGGCACTTTGCGGTCGCTTCAGGCGAATAAGTGCTGGCCGCTGTGGTATAATAGCGCCGCAAAGCGGCCGAGCCGCCTTTTTCCCATGCGTGTATCTTCGCCGCCGTAAGGCATGCCGCTGGCCCGCATCACCCCAGAACCAACATAAGCAAAGGAAGGAACACAAATGCCACATACCCCCGTGCCTGCCGGCGAGCTGAACGCCCGCCTTTCCCGACTGCGCGCAGCATTGGCACAGCACGATCCCGCGTGGTCCATGACCATTCTGGACAACAAGATCGATCTTTATTACTTCACCGGCACCATGCAGGATGGCGCGCTCATCGTCACGCCCGACCAAGCGGTGCTGTTCGTCCGCCGTTCATTCGAATGTGCCAAACGCGAATCCGCTTTTGCGGATATCCGTCCGCTGAGCAGCTTCCGCACGGTTGCGGAGGCGTTCCCCGCCATCCCCGACCGTGTCTATGTCGCCGCGCGCACCATGACGCTGCAAAAACTTTCTATGTTGCAGAAATATTTACCCTTTACGCAGCCGCAGCCAGTGGACGGCGTCCTCGCAGGCCTGCGGGCCGTCAAAAGCGCCTATGAGCTGGACTGCATGCGCCAGTCCGGCGCCCTGCACCGCTTCGCGCTGGAGGAGATCGCCCCCGTCCTGCTGCGGGATGGCATTAGCGAGGCGCGGCTGTGCAGCGAGGTCAGCACGGTTCTGCTCGAGCGAGGTTCGATGGGTATTTCCCGCTTCAACCAGGCGATTGCAGACGATGTGCTCGGCGTAGCCAGCTTCAGTGAAAACAGTCTGGCCGGCTGCGGTCTGGACAGCCCCACCGGTACGGCCGGCACCTGTATCGCCATGAAATCCATCGGCTCCTCCGAGCGGCGCCTGCGCGAGGGCGATATTGTGCTGCTTGACATACCGAACGGCTATCGGGGCTACCATACGGATAAAAGCATTGTGTTTTTCTACGGTTCCCTCTCCAAGCATCCACAGAGCAAGCTGATCCGTGCCGCGCGCGAACAATGTGTATTCCTCGAGAACGAGGCTGCCGCCATGCTGCGCCCCGGTTCGGTGCCATCCGAGGTATATGGCAAGCTGTGCGCCTGCGTTGACCCCGCGTTCCGCGCGGGCTTTATGAGCGGCTGCAGGTTCTTCGGACACTCGATCGGCCTGACTATGGACGAATCGCCCGTCCTCGCCAGGGGCTTCGACGAGCCGATCCGCGCCGGCATGACGTTCGCGGTCGAGCCAAAGATCGCCCTGGAGGGGGTCGGTCTGGTTGGCTGCGAAAATACCTACGAGGTCGTCTCCGACGGTCCCGCCCGCTCGCTAACCGGCGCGTGCGACACCCCCTTTGAAATCAACGGCTGATCCGGCCGCAAAGCAAGGAGTTCTGCTATGTATCCATTCGCTCTTATCACCGATTCGACCATCGATGAGACCGCCGCCTACTTTTCACAGAACGACATTGGCTGCGCGCCGCTCGCATTTACGATTGACGGGCGCACCATTGAGGAGGACTGTGGGCAGACCGTTTCATTCCACCAGTTTTACGACCTGCTGCGGGAGGGGAAACTGCCCGTCACCTCTCAGGCAAAGCTGGAAACGTTTCTAACCCTTTTCCGCACCGCGTTGGAAGCCGGGCAGGACGTGCTGTACATCGGCTTTTCCTCCGGCCTTTCGGGTACGTTCCACGCGGGCTGCATGGCACGCGACGAGCTTGCCCCGCTTTTCCCCGCGCGCAAAATCATCT
Source organism: Agathobaculum ammoniilyticum (assembly GCF_025567315.1). NCBI lineage: Bacteria > Bacillati > Bacillota > Clostridia > Eubacteriales > Butyricicoccaceae > Agathobaculum > Agathobaculum ammoniilyticum. The sequence goes on along the minus strand of NZ_JAOQJE010000004.1, from coordinate 179,556 downwards.
GCATCGACTCCCTCTCCGCGACCGGCGGCGAATACCTGCTGGTCGATAAAGCCCGTGAAATGCGCGACAGCGGATGCACCATCGAGGTGACTGCCGCCGCGGTGGAGCAGATGCGGCTGCATGTGATCCATCTGATCACGGTCAACGACCTGGGCCACCTGCACCGCGGCGGGCGGCTGAGCAAGACCTCGGCCGTGGTTGGCGGGCTGCTTGGCATCAAGCCGGTCATCTGGGTTGACAATGCGGGTAAACTCGACGTCGGCTGCAAGATCCGCGGCCGGCAGAAATCTATTTCCTACCTCGCGGAACGGACGCTGCGCGAGATGACCGACCGGAACCAGGTTGTGCGCATCTGCCACGGCGACTGTCTGGAAGACGCCCGCCAACTTGCCGCGCTGCTCGACGCGCACGGCGTCCGCTCGGACATCCGCTACATCGGCACGGTCATCGGCTCGCACACCGGCCCTGGCGTGCTGACCGCCTTTTTCTTTGGCGGCGACAGAAAACCGGAATAAGCGCTGCGGCCTATCCCACGGGACAGGCCGTTTTTCCTGCCCCGCACGGGATAACAACGCCTCCCCCGCTGGCATAGACTGCCCTGAAGGAGGTTTTTCTTATGAATCAATCGGCGACCCTTGCGGTCGTCGGCGGCGACGTACGGCAGGCTTATCTGGCCTCCCTGCTGCGCGCCGACGGCCACACGGTGCGCACCTATGCGCTTGAACGGCGCCCCGTCGAGGGCTGCGCCGCTGTCAGCGACCCCCGCGCCGGCTTTGCGGACGTACAGGCGGTGATCCTGCCGCTTCCCATCCAGCATGGCGACGCTCAACTCAACGCCCCGCTCTCCAACGCCCCGCACCCGCTCGCGGATATCCTGGACGCGATTCCGGCGGGTACGCTTGCCCTTGCCGGCTCGGTCCCGTTCTGGGTACACGCCCGCGCCGTGCAGAACGACCTGCGCCTTCTGGACTACTTATCCCGCGACGAGCTTGCGATACGCAACGCGGTACCTGTTTCCTTTGGTTATAGGCCGGTTCGCCGCCGCGAACAGTAAAGCAGCCCCAAGCGCATCGCTGCGCCCGGGGCTGCCCTTCCGTTTTAATCGTGCGGCCGGCGGTAAAAATTGCCCGCCACTTGGTCGGTTTTCAGGATATTGATAAACGCATGGGGGTCGATATCGCGCACGACGCGGGTGATCTGCTTGACCTGATCGCCCGCGATGACCGAATACAGCATATCCCGCTCCTCGCCGTTATACAGGCCGGTTCCGTGGAACAGCGTCGCCCCGTGATGCGTCGTATCCTTGATCTGTTCGTATACCTCCTGCGCCCGATTGGAAATGATGAACAGCGTGGTCCGCTTAAAGCGCGGGTCGAGCATATGCACAACCTGCGTGGAGGCAAACTGGAAAATGATCGAATACAGCGCCTTATCCCAGCCGAACAGCAGGCCGGCCACGGCCAGCATCCCGCAGTTGGCAAAAAAGATGTAATTCCACGCGTCCACGCCGAGCCGCTCGCTCAGCGCCACGGAGATGAAGTCCGTCCCCCCGCTGGTCGCGCGCCCCAACAGGCACAGGCTGATCGCCAAGCCGTTAACAATGCCGCCGAAAATACAGACCAGCAGCACATCGTTGGTCAACGGCATGGAAGGGATCAGGTCGGTCAGCACGCTCGTCAACGCGATCATCAGGCAGGAATACAGCGTAAAGCGCTTCCCGATCAGCCGGAAGCTGACCACTGCCGGAACCACGTTGAGGAGCAGGTTGATTGCGGTAAACGGCAGGGAAACACCGGCAAACTGCTGCGCGCTGCGCTGGATGAGCAGCGTCAGCCCATTGAAGCCGCCGGGAAACAGGCCGCCCGCGTCCACAAAGCTTTTAATGTTGACCGCCATCACCACGGACGCCGCCACAATCAACAGCAGCCGCCTGAGCTGCTCCCCCCAGGACTGCCCCCGTTCCAATCCCCCCTGCTTTCCCTGTTGTTCCGTTCCAGACATTTACGCCCCCACCTTAACTGAAAAATGCGCAGCAGGCCCGCTGCAGGTATAGTATACCACAGCGGCCGCCGGAAGTTAAGCAAAGGCGCGTCCGAAACGACCTGTTTTTGCGTTACCCCTCTTCGTCCTGTCGGCTCAGATAGTCCAGGATCGCCTTGATAAAGCGTCCGTTGCTGATTCTGCCCCGCATCCTGACCGCCATCTCGCCAAAATACCGTTCCAGCACGGACGCCTCGCAGTCTTTCCAGATCTTTTTGACCGTATACCGGATGTCCCGCTCCACATTTGCCGGCGTTGTGTCGCGTTTGCGCGCGATCGCCGGATAGATCTCCTTGGTCAGGCCGCTGTTCTTCCGCCGGCAGGCGCAGACCGCGTCGACCGTATAGGCGTAGCCCTTGGAATCGGTGCGCAGGTCAAAAGCCTTAAACACCTGGTCCACCTGCTTCCGGAAGCGGGTTTCCTCGGATAATTCCTTTTCCCGTTCCTCCATGCCTGCCGCCCACAGCCGGATATGGTCGTACAGCGCGTCCTCCTTCAGCGGCTTGCGCATCATATAATCGATGGACAGCACGTTGCATTCGGCAAGCACCTGTGCCCCTTGGAACGCGCTGAGCAGAAGAATCGTCTCTTTCCCGCCCTGCTCCCGAATGCGGGAAGCCACCGTCAGCCCATCCACATGGAACAGATCGGTATCCAGCACAACCAGCCCGGGCCGCGTATCGCGATACAGTTCCAGCGCCCGCGCCCCATCCTCGGTCCATCCGGCTAGCTCGATCTTCCCGTTCTCCGGCAAACGGCGCGCGACATATCGGGAAAGCTCGCTGTCCGCACAGGCCAGCAAAACGCGGAGCTTTTGTTTTTCATCCGCCATCTTTGATCTTCTCCTATGGCCACTTTCCTGTTTTTCGGCCTTATATTTCTCTGTTCTATATTTTTACATATCTCTTCCATTGGTTCAAGTGCCAAAAAGATTTATTTTTCTCAAAATATCGACACAAATCGACAAAACTATCCCCTGACTTCCGTCTGCGGCAGGGCGGCGCGGACAGAAAGAGCGGGTTTCCGCAAGGCGGAAACCCGCTCTTATTTTTTGCATTAGGTATCCGGTAGCAGCGTGCAGCGTATGTCCTCCGGCCGCAGGCCAGCTCCGCGCCTGGGCGGCGCATATTGCAGCCGGAACGTCACCGCCAGTCCACGCAGCCGCACCAGAACTCCCCCCTCCCCAATGCGCATCTGCTCCAAAAGCTCGCCGTACACCGCTTCACACCGGAGCGCCTCGGTTTCCAGGAACGCCCGAAGAGCCGTCCGGCCATCCCCTGTGCGCGCCGCCTGCCACTGTGCCTCCAACGTCCGCTCCTGCCCGTCCAGACGCGCGAGCGCAGCGTCATAACGCGCGCGCAAGCTGTCCAGCTCCTCTTTTGTGATGCTGTGTCCCAGCCATGCGTCCAGCGCGTCCCCCCGCCGCTGTAGCACGCGCTGCCTGCGCTCCCGCAGGCGCTCCAACGCCACAGGCACGCCGCCGTCCTCCGCCTGTTCCACCAATTCGGCCGTCTCGCGGATCAGCCGGCCGACGTCCAGCCCCAGCCGTTCCACCACCACGTCCATGCAGGTGCAAAGCGCCTGGTGAGGCATCATCCGCATATCGCAGCCGTCAGGGGTCTCCCGTCCATCGGTATGCCGCGGGCCGTGCCTTCCCCGTGCGGCGCACACCCAATACCGGTATACCTCACCTCCCGCGCGCCGCCGCCGGCGCGGAACGAAGCGGCGGCCGCAGGCCGCGCAAATGAGCTTTCCCGAGCACCAGTACCGGCGGACGCAGCGCCGTCCCTGCGCGCCGGCCGGTGCGCGGCGCGCAAGCTCCTGCTGCGCCTGCTCGAAAACTGCGCGTGGGACGATCGGCTCGTGGTGATCGCGCAGGTATATCTGCTCCTCCTCCCCCCGATTGACCTGTTTTTTGTGATCCAGGAAATCCGGCGTATACGACTTTTTCTGCAGCAGGTCGCCACAGTATTTTTCATTCCGCAGCAGACGCAGCACCATCGTGGAGGACCACGGCTTCCCTTTGGCGCGGGGCGGCTCGACGCCCGACTCAGACAGCTCCCGCGCGATCACAAAGGTTCCTTTCCCCTCGTTCAGAAATTTGCGGTATACCAGCCGGATCACCTCCGCCTCGTCCTCCTTCACCGTCAGCCTGCCGTGGAGCAGGGAAAAGCCGTAGATATTGTTGCACCCGAACACCACGCCGTTCTCCATGGAGCGCCTTTGCCCCCATTTGACCCGCTCCGAGGTCTTGCGGCTTTCCTCCTGCGCCACGCTCGCCATAATCGTCAGGCGGAACTCGCCGTCGTTCTGACGAGTATCGATCCCGTCATTGATGAATACCACGCCCACCCCGTACCGCCGGAGCCGCCGCGTGCAGGCCAGCGCATCCACCGTGTTGCGGGCGAAGCGGGACACCTCCTTGGTCAGGATCAGGTCGATCTCCCCCTCCTCCGCGGCGGACAGCATCTGCTGAAAGGCCGGCCGGTTGCGCGCGGCGGTGCCGGACAGTCCCTCGTCCGCATACACCCGCGCCAGCTCCCAGTCCGGCTGGCTGCCGATATACTCCGCGAAATAGCGGCGCTGGTTTTCCAGGGAGTTCCTCTGGTCGTCCTGCGATGTCGATACGCGGCAGTACGCGGCGACCCGAAGCTTTGCGCCGGTCACCGTTCGCCTGCGCGCAGCTTATCCAGCGCGCGGTCCAACTGTGCCTCGTTGATCTGTCCCGCTTCACGCAGCTTCTTCAGCAGACCCGTCTTGACCGCCCTGCACAGGTTCTCCCGCTCCTTTTCCTCCATCCGCATACCGTTTCCCTCCTCCCTGCCAGCATATGCCGCCGTATCCCCCCGGTATTCCTGCGGGAGCCTATACCGCTAACGATGTACCTACCTGCGAAGGCGCCCTACAGCTCGCTATGGAACAGACCGAGCATACCCTGCAGGGCGCGTCCTGCCTGGTCATCGGATATGGGCGTATCGGCGCGCTGCTCGCCCATAAGCTGCACGCGCTGGATGCCGCCGTCACGGTTTCCGCCCGTTCCCCGCGGGATTTCGCCAGGATCGAGGCCGATGGCATGCGCGCGCTCGACACCCGCAGCCTTGCCGGACGGCTCAGTGCGTTCCAGCTCATTTTCAACACTGTCCCCGCGCCGGTGCTCGGCGCTGCGGAGCTGTCCAGCCTTTCCACCGGCTGCCTGGTCATCGATCTGGCTTCCCTGCCCGGCGGCATCTCCGCGGACGCGAAGCTGCCGGCCGGCTGCCGGCTGCTGCACGCGCTCTCCCTCCCGGGACGGGTCGCACCGCTGTCCGCGGCGCGCGCCATCCACGATACGGTACTCACCATTTTGCAGGAGGAATCCATATTATGACCGCTCCGATCCGCATTGGCTTTGCCCTGACCGGCTCGTTCTGCACCTTTGCGCGCGTGATGGATGTCATCCAGACGCTTGTGCGGCAGGGCTGCGAGGTCACGCCGATCCTGTCCTTCCACGCCGCCCAGCTCGACACCCGCTTCGGCGACGCCGCCATGTGGCGCGGCAAGCTCTTTGCCCTGACCGGCCGCCAGCCGATCGATACCATCCAGGCCGCGGAGCCGATCGGCCCCAAAGGCCTGTTCGACGTACTGGTCGTGGCGCCCTGCACGGGCAACACGCTTGCCAAGCTCGCGCACAGCGTAACCGACACGCCGGTCGTCATGGCGGTTAAAAGCCATCTGCGCGGCGACAAGCCGGTTGTGCTCGCGGTATCCACCAACGACGGGCTTTCCGGCAGCGCAGCCAATATCGGCGCGCTGCTCAACCGCCGCTATTATTACTTTGTCCCCTTCCGCCAGGATGCGCCCGACGCCAAGCCCCGCTCGCTTGTGGCGGACATGGAGCGTATTCCGGATACCGTCCAGGCTGCGCTGCAGGGGCGCCAACTCCAGCCTCTGCTGCTCAGTCCTGCAAACGTGTAAAGAAAAGACCATCCGAAACGGATGGTCTTTTCTTTGTCTGCGGGTCAGCGCAGCTGCGGAAGCAGATCCACAAGCTCCAGCGCCGCCAGAGCCGCGTCCGCACCCTTGTTGCCCGCTTTGGTACCCGCACGCTCGATGGCCTGCTCAAGGTTCTCGGTCGTAACCACGCCGAACAGCACGGGTACGCCGGTCTGCAGGCCCACCTGCGCAATACCCTTGGAAACCTCGTTGCACACATAATCATAGTGCGTAGTCGAACCGCGTATGACAGCGCCCAGACAGATGACCGCGCAGTACTGCTCGCTCTGCGCGAGCTTTTGCGCCGCGAGCGGTATCTCAAATGCGCCCGGCACCCAGGCGAGCGTGATATCATCCGTATCCACGCCATGCCGCACCAGCGTATCCTCCGCGCCCGCAATCAGCTTGGAGACAATGAACTCATTGAACCGAGCCGCGACGATTGCAAATTTCCCTTTCCCCGCGACAAGCTTGCCTTCCAGTACATTCATTTCGGTTTCCCTCCTGTTTTATATGGTTTTCTGGAACAGATGCCCCATCTTGATCTTTTTGGTGTGCAGGTAAAACGCGTCGTCCTCCTGCGGCGCGATCTCAATCGGCACGCGCTCAACGATCTCCACGCCGAACCCGTCCAGTCCGTAGATCTTTTCCGGATTGTTGGTCAGCAGGCGCAGCTCCCGCGCGCCGAGATCTTGCAGGATCTGTGCGCCGATCCAGTATTCGCGGAGGTCGGGCGCAAAGCCGAGCTTAACGTTGGCCTCTACCGTATCCCAGCCCACCTCCTGCAGCTCATAGGCCTTGAGCTTGTTAATCAGGCCGATGCCGCGGCCCTCCTGCCGCATATAGAGCAGCACGCCACGGCCCTCCTTTTCGATCTGCTGCATGGCGGCCGCGAGCTGCTGCCCGCAGTCGCACCGCCGCGAACCGAACACGTCGCCGGTCAGGCATTCCGAATGGACACGGCAGAGCAGGTTCTTCCCGTCCCCGATCTTCCCTTTGACGAGCGCGACATGGTGCTCGCCGGTCAGGTCGTTGACATAGCCGTAGATCTGGAATTCCCCAAAGCGTGTCGGCAGCTTGGCGCTGGCCTCGCGAACCACATGCTTGTCATGCCTGCGGCAGTAATCCTGCAGGTCGCGGATGGCAATGACCGCAACACCCCACTCGCGCGCCTTTTCGAGCAGTTCGGTCGTGCGCATCATGGTGCCGTCGTCGCGCATGATTTCACAGCACAGGCCGCACTCCTGCAGCCCCGCTATGCGGCACAGGTCGACCGTTGCCTCGGTGTGTCCGTTGCGGGTCAGCACGCCGCCCCGGCGCGCGGTCAGCGGGAACACATGGCCCGGCCTCCGGAAGTCCGCCGGCCCTGCGGCCGTATCCGCACACGCGCGGCAGGTCAGTCCGCGCTCCTCGGCGGAGATGCCGGTTGACGTATCCACATGATCGACCGAAACGGTAAACGCGGTATGGTGATTGTCTGTATTGACCTTGACCATCTGCTCAAAGCCGAGCCGAGCCGCGATTTCCGCGCTCATCGGCGTGCAGATCAGCCCTTTGGCATGGGTCGCCATAAAGTTAACGTTCTCCGTGGTCGCAAATTCCGCCGCGCAGATCAGGTCGCCCTCGTTCTCGCGGTCCGGATCGTCGATCGCCATGATCAGCCGGCCGGCGCGCAGCTCGTCAAGCGCCTGTTCGATGGTTGCAAAGTTTTGCTGCATGATTCCGCCTCCCTCTTTCTGTTAAAAGCCGTGTTGGCTGAGAAATTCCATAGTGACGTCCGTCTGCCGGGCGGTATGCGGGGCAAGCAGCTTTTCCACATACTTGCCGATCACATCGCATTCCAGATTCACCCGTTCGCCCTGCCGCTTGCCGAGCAGGGTGGTCTGTGCGCCGGTATGCGGTATGATGGACACGGCAAAGCCCTGTCCGTCCACCTGCGCGACCGTCAGGCTGACGCCGTCGATCGCAATCGAGCCCTTTTCCACAATGTACCGCAGCAGAGCCGTGGGCGTCTTGACCGACAGCCAGACCGCGTTATCCTCGCGGAGGAGCGACGCGACCGTCCCCGTGCCGTCGATATGTCCGGACACGATGTGTCCGCCTAACCGCCCGTCCGCGGGCATCGCGCGCTCCAGGTTGACCGGCGCGCCCGCGCGCAGCTCCCCCAAGTCAGAGCGGCGCAGGGTTTCTGCCATCACGTCCGCGGTAAACGTCCGCCCATCCAGCTCCGCAGCCGTCAGGCATACGCCGTTTACCGCTATACTGTCGCCGCACCGTGTCCCCGCGAGCACGGCATCGGCCGCAATCATCAGCCGCGCGCCCCGCGCGCCGTGCGCGATGCGTTCGACGCGCCCGACCTCCTCTACAAGTCCTGTGAACATGGCAGGTATCCCTCCAACAAAAAGTCCTCTCCAACCGGCTCGGCGGTCAGACCGGTCAGACGCCACGCATCTGCCATCCGAGCAAGCCCCTGCCCGCCGGCCGGCGTCCTGGCCGTGCTACCGCCGAGCAGCTTGGGCGCGATATACGCCTGCACCTTGCGGACGATGCCGGCTTCCAGCGCGGCGAACGCCAGCGTCGTGCCGCCCTCCAGCAGGATACTGTCCACGCCGCGCGCGCCGAGCTGCCGCATCAGCTCGCGCAGATCGACCCGTCCATCCCGCTCCCCGCAGAGCAGGATCTGCGCGCCCGCCTTTTTGAGCGCGGCAGCCCGCTCATTCCAGCCGACTGCCGCGATTATGGTCGGTATCTCGCCCGCGCTTTGGATCAGGCGGCTGTCCAGCGGTGTGCGCGCCCGACTGTCGCACACAATGCGCAGCGGATCACGCCCGCCAGGTATGCGGCAGGTGAGCAGCGGATCGTCCGCCAGCACCGTGTCCACGCCCACCATGATTGCGGAAAGCTGCCCGCGCACCTCATGCACTCTGCACCGTGCGGCCTCCCCGCTCACCCAACGGCTGTCGCCCGAAGCGGACGCAGTCTTGCCGTCCAGCGTCATCGCGTATTTATACACGACAAACGGCGTCCGGTGCTGGATAAAGTGGAAAAACACTTCATTCAGCCGCCAGCACTCCTGTTCCAGCACGCCGGTCTCGACCTCCACGCCCGCCTCGCGCAGCAGGCGCACCCCTTTCCCGTCGACGAGCGGATTAGGGTCCGTGCATCCGACCACCACGCGGGCGATACCCCGCTCCAAAATCGCGTCCGTGCAGGGCGGCGTGCGGCCCCAGTGGCAGCAAGGCTCCAGCGTGACATACAGCGTCGCACCCGCGGGGTCCTCCGTGCAGGCAGCCAGCGCATTTCGCTCCGCATGCGGCCCGCCGCACGTCTCATGCCATCCCTCGCCGATCACGCGCCCGCCGCGGGCGATCACACAGCCCACCATCGGATTCGGGCTGACCCGTCCCGCACCGCGCCGCGCCAGCTCGAGCGCCCTGCGCATCAGAAGCTCCTCTTGCAAACGGCATCATCTCCCAATAAAAAATGTCCCGAAAGCCGCAGACTTCCGGGACATATATGGCGCGCCGCCAAACAAAAAATCCTGAAACGCCGCGCGACGTTTCAGGACGGTAAACAAGCGAATCAAACAAAGGGGCATCCCCCTTTTGCTTTCACACTTTCTTCTTTCATCCAGACTATACTGTCGGCCTCGGAGTTCCACCGAGTCATGCTTCCGCCGGAAAGGCGTCCGCTCGCGGGCTGTACCGCCGGTAGGGAATTGCACCCTGCCCTGAAGAAATCTGTTTATTCGGTTTTCCTGCAGAAAGCTTTCTGCTCTTTCAGTATACACCCTTCCCCACAAAATGCAAGCATAAATTTTCATCTGGCCTCCGGTTTCTGCAGAAAGTGAGACAGAGCAGCCGCCCTGTCCCACTGTTCCGGCTTGTTCCCCTCGATCAGTCGTCGTACTGCAGCGCGTCGTAGCCCTCCGCGCCCGTGCGCACCTTGACCGCGTTTTCCACATCGTACACAAATATCTTTCCGTCGCCGATGTGGCCGGTGTACAGCACCTTTTTGGCCGTTTCGATCACAGTCTCGACCGGCACCTTGGATACCACGATCTCCATCTTGATCTTGGGCAGCAGCGTCACGTCCACCTCCGCGCCGCGGTAGTACTCGGGCGCGCCTTTCTGCGTGCCGCAACCGACCACATTGGTCACGGTCATGCCCGCAATGCCGATCTCGTTCATCGCGTTTTTCAGCACCTCGAATTTGGACTGCTTGGCAAGGATGACCACCTTGCTCAGCTTGTGTCCGCCGCTGGACGCTTCGGATGTAATCTTAGTGACCGGCACCGCCTGAGCGGGCGCGGCCGCGGCCGCAGCCGCTTCCCCTGTGTCGTCCTGCGCCGCCTTGGTACCCAGCACGGACGGAACCACCGGCATAAAGTCCGCATAGGCGGAGGGCAGGCCGTGCTCGGGCTTGTCAAGGCCCATGATCTCTTCGGCCTCGCTGACGCGCAGGCCGACCGTATGCTTGATGATCTGGAACACCACGGTCATCGTGACCGCGACCCACGCGATCACCACGGCCATGCCGAGCGCCTGGATGGCCAGCGCGTGCCAGCCGCCGCCGTAGAACAGGCCGACCGGCGCCACGTCGTTCGTACCGTAGGCGTAGTAGCCGAACAGGCCGACCATCAGCGTGCCGGTCGCGCCGCACAGGCCGTGTACACCGACCGCGCCAACCGGATCGTCCACCTTGAGCTTCTGGTCGATGAATTCAATGCCGAACACCACCACAAAGCCCGCAATGATGCCGATGATGGCTGCGCCGAAAGGTGTTACCGTGTCGCAGCCCGCCGTGATGGCTACCAGGCCGGCCAGCGAGCCGTTGAGCGTCATGGAAACGTCCGGCTTCTTGTAGCGCACCCAGGTCACGCACATAACCGTGACTGTCGCGACCGCCGCCGCCATGTTGGTGGTGACGAACACGCGCGCCGCGGTTTCAGCCGCGCCGTTCGACAGCGCGACTGTCGAGCCGCCGTTGAAGCCGAACCAGCAGAACCACAGAATAAACACGCCCAGCGCGCCTAGGGTCAGCGAGTGGCCGGGGATCGCGCGCGCCTTGCCGTCCTTGGTGTACTTGCCGATACGCGGGCCGAGGATGGCCGCGCCCACGAACGCCGCTACGCCGCCGACCATGTGTACCGCAGTCGAACCGGCGAAGTCATGGAAGCCAAGCTCGGCGAGCCAGCCACCGCCCCAGATCCAGTGACCGGAGATCGGGTAGATCACCGCCGATATGACCATGGAATAGATGCAGTAGGCCGAGAACTTGGTGCGTTCGGCCATGGAGCCGGACACGATGGTCGCGGCGGTGGCACAGAATACGGTCTGGAAGATCAGCGTCGTCCAGTCGTAGCCTTCGCCGACCACACCGTCCGCCAGAAGGTCAAAGCCGCCGAACACGCCGTTCATCGAACCGAACATGATGCCAAATCCGACCAGCCAGAAGATCGGCGTACCGAGTGAAAAGTCCATCAGGTTTTTCATGATGATGTTGCCCGCGTTCTTAGCCCGGGTAAAGCCGGTTTCCACCATCGCGAAGCCCGCCTGCATGAAGAACACCAGTGCGGCTCCGACCAGCGTCCACCCAGTATCCATCGAGGCGGCAAGGTTTACAAGGTCTTGCATGAGAAAATCCCTCCTAAAAAAATTTGGCGTGTATCTCCGGTCCCAAGGCCGGAAATACACGCCGTTGTGTATGATAATTTTTTACACACGAAAATTGCTTTGCCGCGCCCTTTGCCCCAAGGCTGTCGGGCCGCGTCATTCGAGTATCGAAACCAGACTTCTCCGGAACCTGGTTTCGTATACAGGGAGACTTTTCAGGTCCCCTGTCCGTTCAGGTATAAAACAGGATATCCGCGTAGGTCGGGAACGGCCAGTACTCCTTGCCCACCATCCGTTCCAGCGCGTCGGACGGCTTGCGTACGGCGTCCATGCACGGGAGTACCTCATCGTGGTAATAATGCGCGAGCGTTTCCGCGTCCGCTTTCGGCACAGCCTCCACGGCTTCCTCCAGCGTGGATACCGCGCACTCCAGCGCATCGTTCAGGGCGGATACCTGCGTCAGCAGGCGGGTTTCCGCGCCGCCCGCAAGGCCGAGCTGCTTCTTGGCCAGCGCGCCGTCCGCCACCGCGCGCTCGAACGACAGGCAGGCGGGCAGGATCTCGCGGCGCGCCATGTCGCGCATGGTGAGCGCCTCGATGTGCAGGGTCTTGTAATACTCCTCAATCACGGCCTCCTCGCGGGACTCCATTTCCAGCTTGGTATACACGCCGTGCGTCTCAAACAGACGGATGTTCTTTTCATCCGTGTAGTGCGGCAGCGCCGCGTCCGTGGACTTGAGGTTGAGCAGGCCGCGCTTTTCCGCTTCCGCGACCCAGCTTTCGTCGTAGCCGTTGCCGTTGAAAATGATGCGCTTGTGCGCCTTGATCTCACGCCGCAGCAGCGCGGTGAGCGCCGCCTGGAAGTCCGTCGCGCCGTCCAGCTCATCCGCGAACTGGCGCAACTCCTCCGCGACCGCAGTGTTGAGCATGATGTTCGGGCAGGCGATGTTGAGCGAGGAGCCCAGCATGCGGAACTCGAACTTGTTTCCGGTAAAAGCAAAAGGCGAGGTGCGGTTGCGATCGGTGGTGTCTTTCTGGATGTCCGGCAGCGCGGACACGCCGAGATCCATCTTGGTCTTGGCCACATCCGTGTAATCCCGCCCTGCCTCGACTGCATCCAAGATTGCCTGCAGTTCGTCGCCGATGAACATGGAGATGATCGCCGGCGGGGCCTCGTTCGCACCCAGGCGGTGATCGTTGCCCGCGGAGGCGACCGAGATGCGCAGCAGGTCCTGATATTCGTCCACGGCCTTGATAACCGCAGTCAGGAAGAGCAAAAACTGCAGGTTGCCGCTCGGCGCCTTGCCAGGCTCGAGCAGATTCTCGCCCGTGTCGGTCGAGATCGACCAGTTATTGTGCTTGCCCGACCCGTTGACGCCCTCGAACGGCTTTTCGTTGAGCAGGCAGACGAAGCCGTGCCTTTCCGCCACACGCCGCATGACCTCCATGGTGAGCTGGTTGTGGTCGGTGGCGATGTTGGTCGTGGTGAACACCGGCGCCATCTCATGCTGGCAGGGGGCGACCTCGTTGTGCTTAGTCTTGGCAAAAATACCGAGCTTCCACAGCTCCTCGTCCAGCTCCTGCATAAACGCCGCCACACGCGGACGGATGGAACCGAAGTAGTGATCCTCCATCTCCTGCCCCTTGGGCGGCATGGCGCCGAACAGCGTGCGGCCGGTGAAGATCAGGTCTTTGCGCTTGGCATAGTCCGCCTTGTCGATCAGGAAGTATTCCTGTTCCGGCCCAACCGTGGTCGTCACGCGCTTGACGTCCTTGCCGAACAGCTTGAGCACGCGGCACGCCTGCGTGCTGAGCGCGTCCATCGAGCGCAGCAGCGGGGTCTTTTTGTCCAGAATTTCGCCCGTATAGGAGCAGAACGCGGTGGGGATGTACAGGGTGCCGTCCTTAACGAAAGCGTAGCTGGTCGGGTCCCAGGCCGTGTAGCCACGCGCCTCGAAGGTCGCGCGCAAGCCGCCGGAGGGGAACGAGGACGCGTCCGGCTCGCCGCGGATCAGCTCCTTGCCGGAAAACTCCATCACGACCCCACCGTCGTCCGTCGGGGAAATGAACGAGTCGTGCTTCTCAGCCGTGATGCCGGTCAACGGCTGGAACCAGTGCGTATAATGCGTTGCGCCCTTTGAGAGTGCCCAGTCCTTCATCGCGGTCGCCACGACCGGCGCGACCTCGGCGTCGATCGCCGTACCCTCGCGCATGGTCTGCTTCAGCTTTTTGTATACGTCCTTGGGAAGACGCTCCCGCATCACAGTCTCGTTAAAGACCATGCTGCCGAACAGCTCCGGTACATTTTTCGCCGTATTCATATCGATTCGCTCCTTACCGTCTGTCAAATGGCAACAAAAAAGCGCCGTGGGTGTCATTCCCACAGCGCCTTTGCTGCTTACAAGCGCAGTATACGCGCCCCGCCGCAGTTTGTCAACCCCCTTTGGCCGGATTTTTTACTCGCTCACCTTTTTTGTTGCAATCTGCCGGTTTAATCCCGTCCCATCCCCTCCCGTTCTGGGCAAAGCGCAAAAAATCCGCATTTTCTTTTAAACCCGCTTGACGTTTGTGCGCGCCTGTTCTACAATAAAAGAACGGACAACGGCGTCCGCTGCAAAGGAGCATTCTGCTCGTTTGCGGCGGGCGCTTTTCTTTTTATCCTTTTCTGGAAAGCGAACCCGGCACGCCGGGCAACATAAGGAGGAAACACCAATGCTGCAAAAAGAAGGTCAGGTCCGCATCCCGGCCGGCTGCGCGATCTCCGGTATCTTCCACAAGGACGGGACACGGGAAACCGGGGAGCGCATCATCGCCTCCATCCGCCCCATGCATGACCGCTCGAACGGGCTGGGCGGCGGCTTCGCGGGCTACGGCATTTACCCGGAGTACGCCGACTACTATGCGTTCCATGTATTTTATGACACGCCGGAGGCCAAGGCCGCCTGCGAAAAGGAAATCGAACACCATTTCGACATCGTCGACCTGTCCAAAATCCCCACGCGCCGCCACCCGCGCATCACGGACGAACCCATGATCTGGCGCTACTTCGTCACCCCGCTGCACACCAAGCTCACCTCCAGCCAGCTTGATGAACGCGAATTCACCTCCCGCTTCGTCATCCGCATCAATCACACACTGGACGGCGCGTATATTTTCTCCTCGGGCAAAAACATGGGCGTGTTCAAGGCCAGCGGTTTTCCGGAGGACGTCGGCGAATACTATATGCTGGAGAATTACGAGGCTTACTCCTGGACCTGCCACGGTCGCTATCCGACCAACACCCCCGGCTGGTGGGGCGGCGCGCATCCCTTTGCCCTGCTGTCCACGACCGTCGTCCACAACGGCGAAATCTCCTCGTACGACGCCAACCGCCGCTTTATCGAGATGTTCGGCTACTCATGCGACCTGCTGACCGACACCGAGGTCATCACCTATATCGTCGACTACCTGGGTCGCAAGCTCGGCCTGACCTACCGCGAGATTGCCAACGTCATCGCCGCGCCTTTCTGGTCCACCATTGAAAAGCAGGCGCCGACCGAGTGCGAGCGCCTGACCTACCTGCGCAACGCCTTCGCCTCCCTGCTGGTGACAGGTCCGTTTTCCATCCTGGTCGGCTACACGGGCGGCCTGATGGCTCTCAACGACCGGCTCAAGCTGCGTTCGATGGTCGTGGGCGAAAAGGGCGACACGGTGTACATCGCGTCCGAGGAATGCGCCATCCGCGCCATCGAGCCCACGCTCGACCGTATCTGGGCGCCGCGTGGCGGCGAGCCAGTGATCGTCAATCTGCATGATGGAGGAAAGCAATAATGGCTATCGACTTTTTGTATCCGCAGTATGAGGTCGTGCGCAATTACGACCGCTGCATCGCCTGTCGCGCGTGCGAGCGGCAGTGCGCCAACGAGGTACATTTTTACGACCCCGAGTTTCAAAAGATGCAGGCCGACGAGTCCAAGTGCGTCGCCTGCCACCGCTGCGTTTCCCTCTGCCCGACGCGCGCGCTGAAGATTGTCAAGACCGACCATACCTTTAAAGAAAATGCGAACTGGACGGGCAAGGCCATCTCCGAGGTCTACCGTCAAGCTGGCACGGGCGGCGTGCTGCTCTCCTCCATGGGCAATCCGGAACCGTACCCTATCTACTGGGATAAGATCCTCATCAACGCCTCCCAGGTCACCAATCCCTCCATCGATCCGCTGCGCGAGCCCATGGAAACGCGAACCTTTCTCGGCAAAAAGCCTGGCAAAATCGAGCGCGACGCGGACGGCAACCTAGTACCCAACCTGTCTCCCCAGCTCGAGCTGCGCGTGCCGGTCATGTTCTCGGCCATGAGCTACGGCTCGATTTCCTACAACGCGCACGAGTCGCTCGCCCGCGCGGCCTGCGCGCTCGGCACCTACTATAACACCGGCGAGGGCGGCCTGCATCAGGACTTCTATCAATACGGCCCGCACACCATCGTGCAGGTTGCGTCCGGCCGCTTCGGCGTACATAAAGACTATCTGGAGGCGGGCGCGGCCATTGAAATCAAAATGGGCCAAGGCGCAAAGCCCGGTATCGGCGGCCACCTGCCCGGCCACAAGGTCGGTCCGGATATCTCGCGCACCCGCATGATCCCAGAGGGTACGGACGCCATTTCGCCTGCCCCGCACCACGACATCTACTCCATCGAGGACCTGCGCCAGCTCGTCTTTTCGCTCAAGGAAGCAACCGCGTACAAAAAGCCGGTGCTGGTCAAGATTGCGGCCGTGCATAACGTGGCGGCCATCGCCTCGGGCGTGGCGCGCTCGGGCGCGGACATCATTTGCATCGACGGCTACCGTGGCGGCACGGGCGCGGCCCCGACTCGCATCCGCGACAACGTCGGCATCCCGATTGAGCTCGCGCTTGCGGCGGTCGACCAGCGCCTGCGCGACGAGGGCATCCGCGACCAAATTTCGGTCGTGGTCGGCGGCTCCATCCGCAACGCGGCCGACCTTTTGAAAGCCATCGCGCTCGGCGCGGACGCGTGCTACATCGCGACCAGCGCGCTGCTTGCGCTCGGTTGCCATCTGTGCCGCACCTGCCAGACCGGCAAGTGCAACTGGGGCATCGCGACCCAGCGCCCCGAGCTGGTCAAGCGCCTGAATCCGGACATAGGCTCACAGCGGCTGGTCAACCTAGTTACTGCCTGGGATCATGAACTCAAGGAAATGATGGGCGGCATGGGCATCAACTCGATCGAGGCCCTGCGCGGCAACCGCCTGATGCTGCGCGGCATCGGCCTGAGCGACCGCGAGCTGAGCATCCTCGGCATCAAGCACGCGGGCGAATGAGGAGGGAAACTGCATGAAACGAGTCTATGTCAATGAAAAATGGTGCCTGGGGTGCCATTTATGCGAATATTACTGCGCGTTCGCCAACTCGGGCAAGTCCTCGATGGTCAAGGCGCTCAAGGACCACAAGATCGCGCCCCGAATCCGCATCGAGGAGCGCGATAACATCTCCTTTGCGGTCAGCTGCCGCCACTGCACCGACCCGCTATGCGTCAAGGGCTGCATTTCGGGCGCGCTGTCCATCGTGGATGGGGCCGTGCAGATCGACTCGGACAAGTGCGTTGGTTGCTACACCTGCATCCTGTCCTGCCCCTATGGCGCGCTGTCCACTTCGAATGAGGGCGCGGTGCAGAAATGCGAGCTGTGCGCCAAAAACGCGTTCGGCCAGCCGATGTGCGTGCAGGGCTGCCCGAACAAGGCCATCGTATACGAGGAGAGGTGAACGCTATGAACTATGTCATCATCGGAGGCGGCACCGCCGCAGTCGGCACGATCGAGGGCATCCGCGCGGTCGATCAAACCAGCCCCATCACGGTCATTTCGGACGAGCCGTATCCGGTATACGGCCGGCCGCTCATCTCCTACCTGCTGCTCGGCAAGACCACGGAGGAGAAAATGCTGCGGTACCGTCCCGCGGATTTTTACGAGAAAAACGGTGTGACCACCCTACTCGGCCGCCGCGCGGCCAAGGTGGACGCGGCCGCGAAAACCGTCGTGCTCGAGGACGGCGCGGCCGTTCCCTATGACAAGCTGTGCCTGTGTACCGGCTCGCGGCCGTTCGTACCGCCCATGGAGGGGCTGGATGCGGTGGAAAACAAAACCAGCTTTATGACACTGGACGACGCCAAGCGATTGGACGCTCTGCTGGGCGCGGGGAACGATAGGCGCGTACTCATCGTGGGCGCGGGCCTTATCGGTCTGAAATGCGCCGAGGGCATCCAGCAGCGCGTATCCGAGCTGACCGTCATCGACCTGGCCCCGCGCATCCTGCCCAACGTACTCACCGAAGCGCCGGCCGCCATCATCCAGAAGCACCTGGAGGGCAAAGGCGTGCGCTTCCTGCTGGGCGATTCGGTCGCGCGGTTCGAGCCGCACACCGCCTATCTCAAGAGCGGCGGGACGGTTGACTTTGACGTCCTGGTGGTCGCGGTCGGCGTACGGCCGAACATCGAGCTGGCCGCCGATACGGGCTGCGCGGTCGAACGAGGGATCTTAATCGACGAGCATTCGGCCACGACCGTGTCCGACATCTACGCTGCGGGCGACTGCACGGTCTCGCACGACATCGCGGCCGAAACCGACCGCATCCTCGCCATCCTGCCCAACGCCTACATGCAGGGCGAGACCGCGGGCAAGGCCATGGCGGGCGGCAGCGCCTGCTTTGACAAGGCCATCCCGATGAATGCATCGGGTTTCCTCGGGCTACATATGATAACCGCAGGCTCGTACGACGGCGAAACCTACCTGGAGCAGGACGGGGAGCACTACAAGCTGCTCGTCACACGCGACAACCGTCTGGTCGGATTTATCCTCATCGGGGATGTGGACCGCGCGGGCATCTACACCTCGCTCATCCGCGAGCAGACCCCGCTTGACAGCATTGACTTTGATTTAATCCGCGAGAAGCCGCAGCTGATGGCATTCTCCCGCGCTGAGCGCGCGAAACAGTTAGGAGGCGCACACGGATGACCACAGCACATGCAAACCTTACCTATTATAAAGAACTCAATGAGCAGCTCCGTCAGATTGACGATACCGAAATCACCATTGAGAACGCGGTCGGGCAGCGCTATCTGGGCTGCGGCTCGTCCGGCAAGACCCTGACCATCCACGGCACGCCGGGCAACGGTCTCGGCCAGTACCTCAACGGCTCGACCATCGAGGTGTTTGGCAACGCGCAGGAGGCGGTCGGCGACACCATGAACGACGGCGACATCATTATCCACGGCAGCGCGGGCGATGTCTGCGGCTACGGCATGCGCGGCGGGCGCATCTTTATCCAGGGCGACTGCGGTTACCGCGGCGGCATCCATATGAAGGCCTACCAGGACCACTTCCCAGTGGTCGTCATCGGCGGCCGGGCCGGCTCGTTTCTGGGCGAATACCAGGCGGGCGGCCTCATCCTGGTACTCGGCATCGGGCAGGACGGCGCGTTCCCTGCCGGCAATTTCTGCGGCACCGGTATGCACGGCGGCAAAATTGTGCTAAGATGTGATCAGGCGCCCGCAGGCCTGCCCCGGCAGGTGCTGGTCAACGAGGCTTCTCCGGAGGAGGCTGCGTCCTTCGCCCCTTATATCGATGATTTCTGCCGGCTGTTCGGCGGCGACGCCGCCGCGCTCAAGGCGCAGAAATATTATGTACTTTCGCCCAATCCGGAAGCGGGCTACCATCAGCTTTACACATATGAAAGCTGAACGACCGAAGCGGGATATTGTGATTTTCAGAGAGGAGCGCGGCTTTATGGATACCACCGTCAGCGAAGTCGTACAATTTATTGCAGAAAATGATGTCAAATTCATCCGGCTCGCCTTTTGCGATATTTTCGGAAACCAGAAAAATATCGCTATCATGCCGTCCGAGCTGCCGCGCGCCTTTGCGCACGGCATCCACTTCAACGCCTCCGCGCTGCGAGGATTCCTCAACGTGGAGGACAGCGACCTGTTGCTCTTCCCCGACCCATCCACGCTGTCCATCCTGCCGTGGCGCCCGTCGCAGGGCCGCGTCGTGCGTTTCTACTGCGATATTAAGTATCCGGACGGCCGTCCGTTCGAGGGGGACGGGCGGAACATCCTGCGCGCTGCCTGCCAGCGCGCGCGGCGCGCTGGTTATTCGGTCACCATGGGTACCGCGAGCGAGTTTTACCTGTTCGAGCTGGACGAGACCGGCGCCCCGACCTCGCTCCCGCATGACCACGGGGAGTATTTTGATGTCGCGCCGCTCGACAAAGGCGAAAACGTGCGCCGCCAGATCTGCCTGACGCTCGAGGAAATGGGCATTCAGCCCGAGTCCTCGCACCATGAGCAGGGGCCGGGCCAGCACGAAATCGACTTCCGCTACGCGGACGCGCTCGAGGCGGCGGACAATTTTGTCACCTTCAAATGGGTGGTCAAATCCATGGCCGCGTCCAGCGGCCTGTTCGCCTCCTTCCTGCCCAAGCCGCTGCCCGACGCGCCGGGCAACGGCCTGCACCTGAGCATAACGGTCTGCAAGGATGGTCACAACCTGTTCCATCCGCGGTTCGATCAGGCGGACGAGGGGCGCAGCTTTGTGGCGGGCATCCTGCGCCACAGCGCGGAGTTGACTGTTTTCGGCAACCCACTGACCAATTCCTACGCCCGTCTGGGCGAGTTTGAAGCGCCCAAGTATATCACCTGGTCGCACCAGAACCGCTGTCCGCTCATCAGCATCCCACTGGCGCACGGCGACGCCCCCAACCGGATGAAGATCCGCGCGCTCGACGGCTGCATCAACCCGTATATCGTGTTTGCGCTGCTCATCCACGCCGGTCTGGACGGGGTCGAGCAGAAGCTACCGCTGGGTCCCGCCTGCGACGTCAACCTGTTCACCGCGCCGGCCGAGGTCGTGTCCCGCTATGATGCGGTACCCGCTTCGCTGTGCGAGGCGATCCGGCTGGCACAGCAGAGCCGCTTTATCGACGCGCATCTGACGGCGCGCACGCTGGAGGGCTTTTTCAGCGCAAAGCAGGTTGAGCACGACCGCATCGCCGCCGCCCGCAACCGCCCCGCCGCCGAGCATGAGATGTATTTCGCGCGCTATTGACCACAGGGCGCTTGCCGCCCGTACAATTTGACGGAAAGGGGGAGGCCCGCCTTGGAGCGCATTCTTCTCATATCCTCCACGCAGAAGTCCCAGGCCACGCTCGCGCAGTTCCTGGCCTCCTGCGGCATGCAGGCGCAGACCATTCCCACCGCTTCAGGCGCGGAGGCAAGGCGCGCCCTGCTGGACGGGATATTCGACATTGTTCTCATCAACACGCCCCTGCCCGACGAGTTCGGCCATGAGTTGGCGCAAGCCGCCGCGCACGAAACAGCCGCCGGTGTGCTTCTGCTCGTCAAATCCGAGCAGGCAGACGCCGTTTCCGAGTTGGTGGAGGCGGACGGCGTGTTCGTCCTGCCCAAGCCGCTCAGCCGGCCTCTGTTTTTCCAGGCGCTGCGCATGGTCCGCGCCGTGCATGCGCGTCTGGACGGGCTGCAGAAAGAAAACCAGCGCCTGCAGAGCCGCATCCAGGATATCCGCCTGGTAGACCGCGCAAAATGTATTCTGATCGAGCTGCGCGGCATGACCGAGCCAGAGGCGCATGCCTATATCGAACAGCAGGCCATGAACGGTCGCAAAAGCAAGCGGCAAGTCGCGGAGGAGATCCTCGGTCTGAGCCAGTTCTAAGCGGCTTTTTGCGCCCGTGCTGGCTATCTCAAGCGAATCGGAGGAGTTTTTTCGTGTCAATCCATGAAGAATGCGGCGTGTTCGGCGTCTACGACCCGCACGGCGACTGCGCCCGCACGACATACTACGGCCTGTACGCCTTGCAGCATCGCGGCCAGGAGGCCTGCGGCATCGCGACGATAAACGACCGCGAACTTTCATTCCACAAGGACATCGGCCTGGTCGGCGAGGTATTCAGCGCGGATGCGCTCGACCGGCTCGGCGGCACCATGGCGGTCGGCCATGTCCGCTATTCCACCACCGGCGGTACGCGCCGCGAAAACGCGCAGCCGCTGACCATCAAATATGTGAAAGGAACGCTTGCGGTGGCGCATAACGGCAACCTCGCGGGTACGGCCGAGCTGCGCACTGCCTTTGAATACCGCGGCGCCATCTTCCAGACCACCACGGATTCCGAGCTGATCGCCTACGCCATCGCGCAGGAGCGGCTGCGCTGCCGCTCGGTCGAGGAAGCGGTCTGCCAGGCGCTCCGCGACCTGCGCGGCGCGTATTCCCTGATTGTCATGTCGCCGCAGAAGCTGATCGCCGCGCGCGATCCCTGGGGCTTCCGCCCGCTCTGCATGGGACGGCGCGGGGACGCTGTGGTTTTTGCCTCGGAAACCTGCGCGCTGAGCGCGGTGGGTGCAGCGTTTGAGCGTGAGCTCGACCCGGGCGAGATCGTGGTTGTGGCAAACGGCGGGGTGCGCTCCATCCGTGAAAACTGTGAAAACGCTTCCAGCCACATGTGCATTTTTGAATATATCTATTTTGCCCGTCCGGACTCGGTGATCTGCGGTCAGTCCGTCCACGAGGCGCGCCGCAACGCCGGCAGGTTCCTCGCGCGGGAATATCCGGTCGCGGCCGACGTTGTGATCGGCGTACCGGATTCCGGTCTGGACGCCGCGATGGGCTACGCTGAGGAGTCCGGCATCCCTTACGGCACGGGCCTGGTCAAAAACCGCTATGTGGGCCGCACGTTTATCACCCCCGGCCAGCAGAGCCGCGAGCAGGCGGTACGCATCAAGCTCGGCGCGCTACGGAGCTGCGTGCAGGGCAGGCGCGTAGTCATGATCGACGACTCGATCGTGCGCGGCACGACCTCGCGGCAGATTGTATCCCTGCTGCGGGAGGCGGGCGCGGCTGAAGTGCATATGCGCTCCTCCGCTCCGCCGTTTGTCTCCCCCTGCTATTTCGGCACGGACATTCCAGACAAGGACAACCTGATCGCCTGCCGGTACTCGGTGGAGGAGATCCGCGCGCTGATCGGTGCAGACAGCTTGGGCTTTCTCAGCCTGGACGCGCTGCACCAGATCGCGCCGGAAGCCGCCTGCGGCTTCTGCGACGGCTGCTTCACCGGCAAATACCCTATCAGTGTATAAAAAAGTCATGGCGAAAAACCGCCATGACTTTTTCTCTTTACAGCATTTGCAGCAATTCTATCTGTTCGCCGGACGGTCCGGTGAAAAACCAGTTCTGCAGGCCGCCGAAGGTGTCGGGCAGCACGCGCTTTTCCGGCGTGGTGAACGAAAACACACCCGCGGCCTTGATCGCCGCCACCACCTTGTCCAGATCATCCACATACACGGCAAAATGCGGGATGCTGCCGACACCCGAAGGTACCAGCTCGCCTGCCGGTGGCTGGATCAGCTCCAGCACCAGACCGCCGAACTCGACCAGCGCCAACAGCTTTTCACCCACGCTCGAACGCGCGGTGACCGTGCCGCCGATCTTTTCGTAAAACGCGATGCTTTCCTCCATGTCCGCCGTATTGACCGCCACATGGGCAAGCCCTTTATAGAGTTCTTTCATGGTCAATCCCCTCCTGTCATGATCCCATTATGCCACAGCGGCCTCTAAGGGCCGCTGTGGCATAATCATGTGAAATAAATATATAATAGTCGCTTTGCGGCTATTATACCATAAAGCTGTGGGGGCGGGAACCCCCTTAGCGGCTTGTCGCCCAAAAATCTACGCCAGCGGCTCGTACCAGGCGTCAATCCGTCTTTTCGGGTCAAACAGCTGCGCGTATTGCACGTGCTGATAGAGCGACAGAGCCGGCTCCGCCGCCGCGCCCGAGGAATCGCGCCACGCGCCGCCCGCCAGGTAATAGCCGTAGTTGTTGATGCACGGCACCTGCTCCCGCGCCGCGAGACGCAGCTGGTCATAGCCCGACACCGCGCAGCCCAGCGCGTCCAGCGCATAGGCGGACAGGTAGTTCGCGCTGATCTGCACCCCTGCCCGTTCCTCGATATCATAGTTCGCCCAGATGAAGAACGGCGTGGTCAGCTTGGCCTGCTTTTCCTCTCGTGTGCGAGCTGCCTCCGTATTGCCGAACAGATCGTCGTAGAAAGCGCTGGTCACATTCGGCTGGTGGTCCCCAAAAAAGATGATGGCCGTCGGCTCGTCCACCTGTGAAAAATATGCGACCAACTGCTCGACCGCTTCATCGCTGTACCGCACCAGCGACAGGTATTGATCCACCTGCGGGTACTTCCCCTCATATGCGCCGGTGAGACGGATACGTTCCTCAAATGCCGGATCGTCAGACGGCCCATATCCCCCATGGTTTTGCATCGTGACGTTGAACACAAACAGCGGCTCGCCCGCCGGCTTTGCCTCGTACAACTCGATGATCTTCCGGTAATCTGCACTGTCGCTGATATAACCGCGCAGCCGCGCGGCATCGTCCGAAAAATCCGTTTCGTACAACTGGCGGTCAAAACCCAAGCGCTCATAGACCTGCTGGCGATTCCAGGAGGTCGCCAGATAGGGGTGGAGGGAAACCGTCTGGTAGCCCTGCGCCTCCAGGCCGGATACCAGCCCCGGCGTTTCACTCTTGACATACATTTGATAGGGCGAGCAGCCGAACGGCAGGAAGGCCATGGTATCCCCTGTCAGCACCTCGAACTCGGTCGTCGCCGTGCCGCCGCCGAACGTGGATACCAGCAGGTCGCCGCTGATCGTATTCTCCGCTTCCGCCAGAGAGTGAATAAAGGGCATATAATCCTCATTCGTCTCAAAATCGCCGATGCTTTTGAGGTCGGCAAAGGATTCATTCATAATCATGATAATATTGGGCTGCACTGCTCCGGACCGGCCGGCATACGCCTGCGCCGCCTGTTCCAGCACCGTCTCCGAATAGCCCGCGGGCTTTTTCACAACCGCATTCTCCGCCGTGCGGCAGAAGTAATACCACTCGCTGTATTCCAGATTGCCCTGCCAGAAGCCGAAGCTGTTTCCGGCAAGCCCCAGCCCATAGAGCCAGCATCCCATCAGCAGGGAGCAGGCCGCGAACTGCCAGCGCCGTGGCGCGGACGCCGGACGCCGCACCCGCCAGACCGCAGCACAGAGCAACGCCGCGATCGCCACGGTCTGCAGGACCGAAAGCTCGACCGGCACCGAGTAGCTCGCCGCTACATTTTTGGCCGTGCCGACGGCGAACAAATCGCTCAGCAGGACCGGCGTGCCGCGGAACACGGTCACATAATGGTCGATCAGCGCATATACCATCGTGATGCCCATGCCGATGCACACCGTGAGCCGTATATTGCAGACGATCCAATAGACGATGCCGAAAATCGCCGCATGGTAGACATATCCCTGCCAGATCTGTACGTTGCCGATCAGGATACCGCCCTTGACCACATACTCGGTCAGCAGCAGGGCGAACGACGATGCGGAGAGCAGCACCAGTACATCGTGTATCAGCAGCTCGGGCGCGGTCGCTCTTTTTCGGGGCCGCAGCACAAGCGGCAGGCCGGTCAGGATGCCGAGCGGCCACTGGCTCTCCGGCCGGTAATGGATCGAGCCCTTGCGCAGCAGGTACACTGCGGCATAAAATACCGCCGCCGCCAAGGCGATATCCACGACATAACCAATTATTTTCCCAATCTTTTCTCGTTTTTTACATTCGGGACACACGTTTGCTTTCTCCTTTTTCCGCGATACAGGAAAGCCGCTGCAGCATCCGCCGCAACGGCTTTTACGGGCCAAGGCCCGTTACGCTTCCGCGTCCTTCTCCTCGCGGGTGACCGCGATGGAAAGATCGTCAAGCTGCTTTGCGTCCACCACGTCCGGACAGGACATCATCAGGTCGGACGCGTTCTGCACCTTGGGGAAAGCGATCACGTCGCGGATGGAGTCCAGCCCCGCGAGCAGCATACACAGACGGTCCAGGCCGTAGGCCAAGCCGCCGTGCGGGGGCGCGCCGTAGGAGAACGCTGTGATCAGATGGCCGAATTGCTCTTTCGCGCGCTCCTCGGTGAAGCCGAGCGCCTCGAACATCCTGGTCTGCAGCGCGGGATCGTGGATACGGATCGAGCCTCCGCCCAGCTCACAGCCGTTGAGGATGATATCGTACGCCTTGGCGCGCACCTTAGCCGGATCGGTGTCCAGCAGCGGGATATCCTCGTCCATCGGCGCAGTGAACGGGTGGTGCTTGGCGACCAGGCGGTCCTCCTCCTCGCTGTACTCGAACTGCGGGAACTCAGTGACCCACAGCAGCTTGTAATCGTCCTTTTTGGCAAGGCCGAGACGCTTGGCCAGCTCGCAGCGCAACGCGCCGAGCGAAACCAGCGCGGTCTCCTCGGAAGCGTCTGCGACAACGAACAGCACGTCGTTTTCGTGCATATCCGCGCGCTCCTTGATGGCCGCGATCTCGTCCTCGGTCAGGAACTTGGCAAAGGAAGAGGTCATGGTGCCGTCCGCCGCGACCTTCATCCACGCCAAGCCCTTGGCTCGGTAGGTCTTGACGAAGTCGGCCAGCTTGTCGATCTCCTTGCGCGGGAACTTGTCCGCGTAGCCGCCCAAGTTGATCAGCCGCACGGTGCCGCCGGACTCGACCGCGCCCTTGAACACACCGAAGCCGCAGTTCGCCGCGATGTCGGAAATATCGCGGATCTCAAAGCCGAAACGGGTGTCCGGCTTGTCTGAGCCGAAGCGGTCCATGGCCTCGCGCCAAGTCAGGCGCGGCAGCGGGAGCTGGATGTCCACGTCCAGCACTTCCTTGAACACGCGCTGGAGAAAGCCCTCATTGACCGCGATCACGTCGTCCTGCTCGACAAAGCTCATCTCGAGGTCGATCTGGGTGAACTCGGGCTGGCGGTCGGCGCGCAGGTCCTCGTCGCGGAAGCAGCGGGTGATCTGGATATAGCGGTCCATGCCCGCGAGCATCAAAAGCTGCTTGTACTGCTGCGGGGACTGCGGCAGGGCGTAGAACTTGCCCGGATGCACGCGGGAGGGTACGAGATAGTCGCGCGCACCCTCGGGCGTGGACTTGGTGAGCATCGGGGTTTCGATCTCGAGGAAACCCTGCTCGTCAAAGTAGTTGCGAGCCACCTGGGTGACGCGGTGGCGCAGCATCATATTGCGCTGCATGGAGGGGCGGCGCAGATCGAGATAGCGGTACTTGAGCCGCACCTGATCGCCGACCTCCTTGCTGTCGTCGATCTCGAACGGGGTGGTTTCCGCGCGGGACAGGATGCGGAGCTCCTCCGCGACGATCTCGACCTCGCCGGTCGGCATCTTCCTGTTGATTGCCGCTTCGTCGCGCGCAACCAGCTTGCCGCGCACAGCTACCACAAACTCGGTGCGGCAGGTAAAAGCGACATCGAACAGGCCGGCGTTGACCGACTTGTCGAACGTACACTGCACGATACCCGCACGGTCGCGCACGAGCAGAAACAGCACGCCGCCGTTGTCGCGCACACGGTCGACCCAGCCGTTGACCGTCACTTCCCGCCCCACGTCGGACAGACGCAGTTCACCGCACATGTGCGTGCGTTTCATCCCTGAAATAGAGGTTTCGTTCATGTTCTATCAATCCTTATCAAATGTTATTTGTTATCGTCTTTCGTATGCAGCGAGGGACACACATGATTCCAGTAGCCTGCAATCATAGTGACAATCCCGCAAATCAGAAGGAAAATGCTGATGAGCACCAAAGCAAGCGACAGGCTCTCGCCCATGTCCGCTGTGTGCGGCATCCAGTAAAGCAGTACGCCGAGCAACACGGTCTGCATGCCCAGCAGCATCTGCGCACAGCCCCAAACCAGTTGTTTCACCGTTCGTCCTCCCCGTCATCCTGCCTGTCCTGCGCACGGACCTGTCGCACCAGCGAAACCGCCTGTCCCAAGCCGACCAGCAGCAACGGCACGAACACGACCCATTGACCTTCCACAAAGGCAAGCGCCATCCCCGTGATGCAGGCGATCAGCGTATAGGCCGGCCGCATGATTTATACCCTGTCACAAATGACTTTGCCCTGGTTTTTCGCGGCCAGTCCCGCTTGGATGCGGACGACCGCCTCCTTCAGCGATACCTTGACCTGCTCGCCGGTCTCCATATCCTTGACCGCGACAACACCCTCCCTGATCTCGTCCTCCCCGTGGAATATCACATAGGGGATGCCGAGCTTGTCCGCGTAGCCGATCTTGTGCTTGAACTTTTTCTGCTCGCTGTAAAGCTGGGTGCGGATACCCGCGCCGCGCAGGCTGGTCGCCAGCGCGATCGCCGCGCCCATGTCGTCAGTCATGGGCAGGATGAGCACGTCCGCGGGCGCGCGGTTCATCTTGTCGTTCAGGTAGCCCTGCTCGCCCAGCACATAGAACAGGCGCGTCAGGCCAATCGAGATGCCCACGCCCGGCAGCTGCTTGTCCGTATAGTATTCCGCGAGGTTGTCGTACCGGCCGCCCGAGCAGATCGAGCCGATCTCCGGATGGTCGAGCATCGCAGTCTCGTACACCGTGCCGGTGTAGTAATCCAGCCCGCGCGCGATGGTCAGGTCGATCTCAAAGTGGTCGTCCGGCACGCCGAAAGCCTGCATGTACCGCGCGACGGTTTTCAGCTCGTCCGCGCCCTGGTCGAACACCTCGTTTTTGCCCTTGTAGCCCTCGAGCGCGGCGAGGATGCCCGCCGTGCCGCCCGGGGTGGCGATGAACGCCAGCAGTTCGTCTGCGGTTTCGGCGGCCACGCCGAAGTCGTCCACCAGGATGGCCTTCACCCTTTCCGCGCCGATCTTTTCCAGCTTGTCAATTGTGCGCATCACGTCACCCGCCTTGTCGGTCAGGCCGAGGATGGCGAAAAAGCCGTTCAATACCTTGCGGTTGTTGATGCGGATTTTGAAGCGCTCGAGTCCCAGCGCGGTAAAGGTCTTGTAGATAATGCTCGGCACCTCGGCCTCGTTGATGATATCCAGCTTGCCGTCGCCGATCACGTCGATATCCGCCTGATAGAACTCGCGGAAGCGGCCGCGCTGCGCGCGCTCGCCGCGGTAAACCTTACCGATCTGGAAGCGGCGGAACGGGAACGTCAGTTCGCCGTAATGCTGGGCGACGTATTTCGCCAGCGGCACGGTCAGGTCGAAGCGTAGGGACAGGTCGCTGTCGCCCTTGGTGAAGCGGTAGATCTGCTTCTCGGTTTCGCCGCCTCCCTTGGCCAGCAGCACCTCGGAGGACTCGATCAGCGGGGTGTCCAGCGGATAAAAGCCGTACAGTGCATAGGTTTCGCGCAGCACCTGCATGATGCGCTCCATCTGCACCTGCGGCGCGGGCAGCAGTTCCATAAAGCCGGACAGGGTTCTCGGTTTCACTTTTTCCATAGCGTTTTGATTCTCCTCAAGACAGACGGATGCACCGAACGGGCGCAGGCCCATCCGGTGCAGTTGTGTCCTATTGTTATTTTCTCGAACTGTTTTTCGGATTTACGATATTTCGCCAGTCCAGATCGCCGCGGTCCAAGCCGAGGATGAGCATTTCAGCCGTTGCCGAATTGGTCGCGATCGGGATATTATGCATATCGCACAGCCGCGCGATCGCATGGAGGTCCGGCTCGTACTGCGAATTGGACATCGGATCGCGGAAGAACAGGACAAGGTCGATCTCATTGTAAGCAACGCGCGCGGAGATCTGCTCCTCGCCACCCTGCATGCCCGCAAGGCACTTGTCTATTTTCAGTCCGGTCGCTTCTTCGACGAATTTTCCCGTCGTGCCGGTTGCGCAGATATTATGTTTTGCCAGGACGCCGCAATACGCCATGCAGAACTGTACCATCAATTCCTTTTTGCGGTCGTGCGCGATTAATGCAATATTCATTTCAAGGACATCCCCTTTCCTTCCTAAGCTACTCTTCCACTCGGTTCAGATTTTTATCAGTGGAACGCGTTCTCCGTCCAGCCGCCGCGCGATGTTTTGGAAAGCGCGCGCCGCGCCGGTGTGCTTGACCGCAAAAATGCTTTTTCCACTATTGCCGCAGGAGATCAGGTCCTCGTCCTCCGGAACGACCCCCAGCAGCGGTAAGCCTGCTTCGTCCATCGCGTCGTCGATATTGCCCGCCTTGCCGCGGCAGATCAACTGCGGCCGGATGCGGTTAAGGACCATCCGGATCCGCGCGATGCAGTATTCTTCCTCCAGCTTGCGCGCGCACCGTTCCGCACCGCGAATGCAGGCGCGGTCGGTCGAGGTTACGACGACTGCCTGCGTAGAGATGTGCGCCAGCCACGACAACTCGGCGGGCAGCCCCGCAGGCCCGTCGATGAGGAGGTACTCGATTCCCGCCTCCTCCGCCTGCACGGCGAGCTGCTCCATGCCGCGCTCGCTGAGCGCGGGCAAAGCCACGGGCGCGGTCAGTAAGTATAGCGCTTCATAGTCCGGATGCCGCGCCATCGCGGTTTCCAGCGGCACCGCGCCGCCCGCCACATCGGCAAAAGAATACACCACCCTGTCCGACATGCCGAGCACGATATCCAGATTGCGGAGGCCGCAGTCGCCGTCGATCAGGAGCACGCGGTGGCCGCGCTGCGACAGCGCCGCGCCCACACCTGCCGTAAAGGAGGTTTTTCCCGTGCCGCCCTTGCCGGACGCAACCAGAATGACCTTCAATCTACCGCCTCCGAAATGATAAAACTATATTGACATTATAAACCACACATGTCGAATTTACAAGCGTTTATGCAAATTTTTTGTCACGCTTCCGCTTTTTTATACAGGATTTTATCAAGGTACGATCACATTTTCCTGCTGCACGGATTTCACCGTATCCACGTCGCCTGTCTGGAAGTAGGTATCCAGCATATCGCGCACGATCGGCGTTACCGATGAGCCGTGCTCCGCGCCCTCACCCACGACGCAGATCACGATTTCGGGATCGTCGAACGGGGCGAAGGCGATAAACAGGCCGTTGTCGAATTTTATCCCGTTTTCAATAGCCTCAGCCGTACCGGTCTTGCCGCCAACCTTGATCGGGTAGTCCGCGAACACGCTGCCCGCAGTGCCGCCCTCGTCGGTTACCTCGCTCATGCCGGTCATGACCAAATCAACCGTCGTATCAGACATCTCGATTGTATTTTTGACTTCCGCAGTTTCGCTCTTGACCACCTCGGAGTAGTCATAGCTCTTGACACTTTTGACCAAAGTGGGCCGATACAGCGTGCCGCCGTTGACCACGGCCGCGATATAATTGGCAAGCTGCAGCGGCGTGAAGCCGTTGTCCGACTGGCCGATCGCGGCCTGCACGTCGTCGCCGCCGAGCCAGTCCTGCAGCGTCGGGTCGGCCGCGACCATCTGCTCACGGTAGGTCGGTCCGGCCGCGCGGCCCGCCGCCTCGTCCACCTCTATTCCGGTCAGCATGCCCAGGCCAAACTTGGCGTCCCATCGTTCGAGCCGCTTGCCGGTCAGCTCCCGTCCCACAGTATAGAAGAATGTGTTGCAGGAATATTTAATCGCCTGCGTCACGTCGAGCGTCATGGGCTGGGAATGGTTGTTGCAGTGGAACGTCTGCCCGCCGTATTCGAACTCGCCCGTGCAGGTGATCGTGGTGTTCGCGTCAATGATACCCTCTTCCAGCGCCGCGATCGCGCTGAGTACCTTAAAGGTGGAGCCGGGTTCGTATACGCCCAAAGTCGCGCGGTTGAATTCCGGCGAGCGGGCGTCCTCGTTCCGCGCCTCCGCCTCCTCCACATAGTTTTCCAGGCTGTAGGTCGGATAGGAGGCCATCGCAAGCACCTCGCCCGAATTGGGGTCGATCGCGACCGCCGCCCCGCCCCGCCCATACTGCGCAAGGTTTTCCGCAAGAGACTCCTCGGCCGCGGCCTGCAGGTCGAGGTCGATCGTCGTGACCACGTTATCGCCCGGCTGGGGCGCGGCATAGGAGCTTGCCTGCTCGTTGACCGCTTGACCGCCCAGATCGGTCTGCACCGTGCTGGAGCCTGCCGTGCCGTGCAGGTACGGCTCAAGCGCCAGCTCCAGGCCGGTCTTTCCGGTGATATCGTTCATCTTATAGCCGGCCTTGCCCTGATACGGACCGCCGTATGCATCGCCGCTCCACTCCTCGGCCCACATCGTAGCCGCGCGGCCGAGCAGGTGCGCGGCGTATTCCGTATCATACTGCCGCACGGCCTGGCTTTCCACCTCAACTCCGGCGTAATCCTGATGGTGCTCCTTGATATATGCGATCAGGTCGATCGATATGCCGGTTGCAAATGTGAAATTCGTGCGGTTGTCAAAGCCGTTCTGCCGCATGGTATAATACAAGCCGACCAGCGTGCGGGTATCCGCGTCCGTCATCGTTTCCGGAAGCCCCCAGTTGCGGTCCAGATAGTCCCTCATCGCGCTAAGGAAGTCCGCGGCGGAAACCAGCGTGGTCGCATCCAGCGCGTTCACCTCGTCGATCACCTCGCCGGTTTCCTCATCCGTGCGCGGGTTCTGCTCCTGACGCGCTTTCGCGTCCGCGATCGCCTGCTGGACCGCGGTCAGGCTAAGCGTGTCCGCACTGTCCTTGATATATTTGGAAAGTCTGGCGCCATCGCTGGTCGCCGCATCCGTGGTATAGGCGTATGGGGCGGTATCGCTGATGGGCAGAATATCGTTCAGCTCGGCCGTACTCTCTGCCGCAGCGGCGGCGCCGTTCTCCGTGTCCGTATCGTCCCCGTCCCCGTTCTGCGCCGTGTTTGCCGCGGCGGCCGCCGCGTCCGCCTTGACCCGCGCCGCCAGATCGAGCAGGCGCGCCGCCTGCCCCTCCTGCTCCCAGGCCGAATAGACCAGTACCAGCGAAAACTCGGTTTTGTTCGTCACCATCGGCCGGCCGTACCGGTCGAGTATCTCGCCGCGCGCGGCGGAAACCGTCGAGGTGGTCGTCAGCCAGTACGCCGACTGGCGGACGTAATCCTCGCCGTTCACAAGCTGCAGCTGCACGAGCTGCCCGCCGGCCAACCCTGCACAGAGCAGCAGCAGGCAGGCCAGCGCCGCCAGCCGGCGCAGCAGTTGATTTTTGTTCACCATGGGATTCCTCTTTTCT
This sequence comes from Agathobaculum ammoniilyticum, assembly GCF_025567315.1. Lineage (NCBI taxonomy): Bacteria > Bacillati > Bacillota > Clostridia > Eubacteriales > Butyricicoccaceae > Agathobaculum > Agathobaculum ammoniilyticum. The sequence goes on along the minus strand of NZ_JAOQJE010000004.1, from coordinate 146,883 downwards.
GGCAGGGGTCAGCGCGCGGAAAATTTCCGGCTTATCTTGGCCATCGGGACGTATACCGCAAAGCACAGCAGGCTGGCGAGCAACGTGCCGCCGACCGTCTGCTGCAGCACAAGCCCGAACGGCGCGCCTTTCTGCGGCAGCAGGTAGCAGAAATACCGCAGCAGGTCGATCACGACCATCTCGACCGCGTTGAGCATCAGCATGGACACATAGTTCCGGCTGAGCGTCAGCCGGCTCATCGCGCCCGCAACCATGCCGAACAGCATGAAAAAGATGGGGTACAGCCCGTCGATGCCGGTAAAGCCCAGGTCGTACAGCAGCCCGACCACAACGCCCATAATAACGCCCTCCACCGGCCCGTCCAGCAGCGCGGCGGCCGCGACGAACGCGGGCAGCAGATCGAGGTGGTAACCTCGGATCGACCACGCCCCGAACAGGCTGGACTGCAGCGCATAAAACACCAGCGCGAACAAAATGTACAGGATCATCTTCGGGATGGATAACTGTTCTCTCTGCATAAGCTCACTCCGTAGTATCCGTAAAGGCGGTCACGACGGACACGTTCGTCACCGTTTCCACATCGACGAACGGCTTGAGGACCGCGTAATACGAGATGCCGTTTTCCTCCGGCAGGACGCTCTCGACCGTGCCGATCATCACGCCCTTGGGGAACACGCCGCCCGCACCCGAGGTCTCCACCGTATCGCCGATCACGATGCTGGCGTCCTCTGTCAGGTAGGACAGGCGCAGGCTGCCTTCCGCCATCAGGTCGTAGCTTCCTTCCGCAATCGCGCTGTCGCGCGTGCGGGTGATCAGCGCGCCGCACTGCATCTCGATATCGACGACGGTCGTGATCGTGCTGTAGTTGGGTGCGACCGCGCTGACATAGCCGACCAGCCCATCCTCGGTGATGACCGCGTCATTGACCTCTACCCCGTGCGACGAACCCTTGTCGAGCGTCAGCACGGTCGCCCAGTCGCCCGGGTTGCGGGCGATGACCTCCGCGTTGAGCGTGGTCAGTTCGCGCGCGCGTTCGGGCTGGCCCGCCTGCGCGCGCAGGCGGTTGTTCTCCTCTATTGCAAGCTGCGCGTCGCGCACGGTCTGCTCCATCTCACGGATCTGTCGGTGCAGCTCCTCATTCTCCGCCTTGAGCGCGTCGAATTCGGTAAAATAGCTCAGCCCTTTACCGAAAAAGCCGCTCACACCGGTCGCAAGCTTCTGGATCGGTGTGGCGACGATCCCCACTGCGGTCGTCACGGGCGACGGATTTCCGGTCACGCCGCTGTACAGTGCGGAAAGGATGCACAGCACGATCACCACGGCGACGCCGATGAAAAAACGCGAGCCCAGTCTGTTTCTTCTTCGCAAAAATCAAACTTCCTTTCTGATATCTCCCGTCCGGAACCCCTGTTCCAAACGAAAGGGCCGTGCCGCGTACCGCGCGGACAAAGCCCCCAACTGCGCAACCCCTGTTTGCGCGCCCACTTTTCCGGACGCGCGTCCCTATCCGGCGCGGAGCGCGCCCAGCCCGCGCAGTACCTCGTAAAGCGGCGCGACCGGCAGCCCCATGACGCTGTAATAATCGCCCTCGATCCCCGCCACCAGCAGCGCGCCGCGGCCCTGGATGCCGTAGGCGCCCGCCTTGTCCAGCGGCTCGCCCGTGGCGAGATAGGCAGCCAGCTCGTCCTCCGCAAAATCGCGGAAAGTAACGCGCGTGCGGGTGCAAAGCGTGCGCGCCGCGCCGTCCGGTGGCAGCACCGCAAGGCCGGTCAGCACCTCGTGCGTGCGCCCGCGCAGATGGCGCAGCATGTCGGCCGCCTGCCGCACGTCCGCCGGCTTGCCGAGTGGCAGGCCGTCAATGGTCACCATCGTGTCCGACCCGATGCACACCGCGTCCGGATGCATACGCCGCGCCGCCTCCGCCTTGAGGCGGGACAGGCGCACGACCTCCGCGTCGAGCGGCGCGCCCGGGCGCAGCGTCTCGTCCGCATCCACCGGATAGACGGTAAATTCCTTCGTAATCAGCGCCAGCAGCTCCCGCCTGCGCGGCGAGGCGGACGCCAGTATAATCCGCATTATTCGACTCCTCTTTTGTACAGGCCGTTGGTGAAATCCCCGTCCAGCGGCGTCCCGTCCAGGAACGCCCGCGCGATGCGCGCGCATTCCTCCGGCGGCTCCGTCGTGAACAGCAGCCGCGCGGTCTGCACGCCCAAGCGCTCATACGCCGCGCGCAGGTACAGCGGGCGACTGTTGAGCAGCGTGTTGCGGCAGCCGTATTCGGGCAGCAGCGCAAAGCGCGCCTTTCTCCGGTCTGTCAAACAGGTCGTACCCTCCCGACAGGCGCAGCGGCCGCCGTGCTGCCGGCGGATCGCACAGTTTTCGAAGATCATCAGCGGCAGATATCCATAAACTATCAGCTCGGTTTCGAGCGGCCCTTCCATATCGCGCGCCTGCGCCAGACGCACCTCAAACGAAAGCGTCTGCCGCGTCACGCCCATTTCCGCGAGCGCGTGCAGCGTTTTGCTGTTATAGGCGTTCAGGCCGAAATCGCCGTGTATCGTGAACCCCATGCGCCGCGCAAGCGCGACCTGCCCGATGTTGCCCACCAGCACCGTGCGGGTGCCGCGGCTCATCGCCTCGCCGAGCAGCATCTCCAGTTCGGGCTGCTCCGCGTCCGAAAACACGCGAGGCAGCACGGCGGGCAGGCCAGTCTCGGCCGCCACGCCGACCGGCGCGTAAACGGTTTCCAGTCCAAGGCCGCGGAGCGCCGCCGCCTGCGCCTTGGTGCGCACGGACGCGGTAAAGCCGCGGAAGCCTTCGCGCGACGCGCATTCCTCGTCCCGCCGTAGCAGAGGCCCTTCCAGCCAGTCGCGGGCGGGCGGCGTACCGCGCTTGGCAAGCAGCAGCGCAAGCGCGTCGCGCCGCATCCCGTTCATCACGGACGCCGGCACGGCCAGCCCGTCCTCCAGCTCGATGCGCAGGTTTTTGACATAAAACGGCGTCCCGCCGGTTTTCCGCAAGGACTTTTCCACCATCTCCGGCGTGGTCGGACGGTTGACCGCCCGCTCGGCCGGCGCCGCGGCGGAAACCCCGTCCGCGCTCAGCACCGCGCCGGTATCCACCCGCGCGGTAAAGCAAAGCGACACCGGAACGAGCGGCGCCTCCTTCCCCTCTGCAAAGCGGCGCGCCGCCTCGTCGTACAGGGACTGAACCTCCTGCAGCGGCACGTCGGTCTTGGTGCCGAACATCCCGTCGCCCTTTTTGCCGGTATAGTACCCGTCTGTAAAGCCATCGCGCGAAAACACCCGCCGCAGGATATCCCGCTCCCCGGGCGTGGGCCCGCGCCGCTCACGCAGCAGGCCGGCATAGATTCCGGTGACGATCGCCGTGTACTCCGGCCGCTTCATGCGCCCCTCGATCTTGAGCGAGGACACGCCCATCTCCGCCAGCTCGGCCACATGGCCAGCCAGCGCCAGATCCTTGAGCGACAGCGGGTAGCCGCCGCCATACGGCAGGCGGCAGGGCTGGGCGCACAGGCCGCGGTTGCCCGACCGCTGGCCGATCACCGCAGACAGGTAGCACTGTCCGGAATAGCACATGCACAGCGCACCGTGGACGAACACCTCGGTTTCCACCCCCGCCTGTTCGGTGATCAGGCGCACCTCGTCCCGCGTGCATTCGCGGCTGAGCACCACGCGCGAAAAGCCGATATCGCGCGCCTCCCGCGCGCCGTCCAGCGTGTGAACGGTCATCTGCGTGGAGGCGTGCAGCGCGAAATCCGGCGCGTGCGCATGAATCAGGCGCGCAAGGCCAAGGTCCTGCACGATCAGCGCGTCCGCGCCCGCTTCGTAGAGGAACCTTGCGTCCTGCAGCGCCGCGTCCAGCTCGCGGTCACCGGCAAGGATATTCAGGGTGATATTGGTCTTGACGCCCCGCGCGCGGCAATAGGCGATCGCCTGCGCCATTTCATCCTGCGAAAAGCCCTTCGCGCCCCGGCGCGCGTTGAACGTGCCGAAGCCCATGTATACCGCGCCCGCGCCCGACTGGACTGCGGCGCGCACCCCCTCCGGCGAGCCTGCGGGGGCCAGAAGCTCTATCCGGTTCATTTGCGTCGGTTTCCGGGGTGGTTCGCGCTGTTGCGGCTCACCTGCTGCCGCAGCGCGGTGTTTTCCGCTTCCAGCGCGCGGCACTTGGCCTCGGCCGCTTCCGCCGCGGTCTTGGCCTTGATATATTCATCCGCGAGGTTGACGGTCGCCAGCGCAAGCGCGCGTGTGGACGCGAACGACGCCGAGCCGCCGCACTCCGCGATGGTCTGCTGCGCCAGTTCCGCGACCTCGTTCATATATTCCACGGTCTCGTTGGCCAGCATGGTATAATGCTGCCCCGCGATCTGGATGGTCACGCGGTTTGCCATGACTGATCCCTTCCTTTCGCAAAATCGTTCAAAAGGCATAATTTGATAAAATATAGTATACCACAACAATTGACCTTTTGGAACAAAAAATATGCGCAAAGATAGCCGTCCGGCGGGTATATTTTTCTACGAACCGGTTTTTCCGGCAATTTGTAAAAGATTTTTGTTTGCCTTGTGTGAAGCCGCCCGCTGTGCTACAATAAACATGTATATAATAGGAAGCCAGCGGCGCGGCCCTGTCCGCCCTGCCGGAAACCGGAGGTCTTTTATGCTTAATATCAACGAGGTCCGGCGCATCGTCGTCAAGGTCGGCACCTCGACGCTGACATATGAAAACGGTAAGCTCAACATCCGCCGCATCGAGCGGCTCGTCCGCACCATCAGCGACCTGCAGAACCAGGGGTTTGAAATGGTGCTTGTGTCGTCCGGCGCGGTCGGCGTCGGCGCCGCCAAGCTCGGCTTGAGCGAGCGCCCCACCGAGCTGGCCATGAAGCAGGCCGCCGCTGCGGTCGGCCAGTGCGAGCTGATGCACATTTACGACAAAATGTTCCTGGAATACGGCATCAACGTGGCTCAGATCCTGCTCACGCGCGAAAACATTGTGGACGACGACCAGCGTGAAAACATCCACAACACCTTTACCGCCCTCATGCGCACCGGCGTGGTGCCGATCGTCAACGAGAACGACACGGTCGCCACAGCCGAGCTGAAGCATATTGAAAACTTTGGCGACAACGACACGCTTTCCGCGGTCGTCGCGCGTATGTGCGAGGCCGACCTGCTCGTTATTTTTTCGGATATCGACGGGCTGTATGATTCCGACCCGCGCAAAAACCCGCAGGCCAAGCTGATCCGTCACGTTTCCAGGATCGACGCGAAAATACGCCGCATGGCGGGCGGCGCCGGCTCGGCGCACGGCACGGGCGGCATGGCCACCAAGATCACCGCCGCCGAACTGTGCATGGACGCGGGCATCCCCATGCTGGTCGCCAACGGGGATAAGCAGGGTATATTATACGATATCGTCGACGGTAAGCCGGTCGGCACGCTTTTCGCACGGGAGGTTGCAGGACTATGACCAAGACACGCATCCGGTATCTGATCGCTTCTCTGATCGGCATCGCGGTCGGTTCGTTTTTCGGCCTGCAGGCCTATCTGCACGGCTGGCCGTGCTGACGCGGGGCCGCCGGCGCCCCCCTCTTTCCCCTGAGCACCCCCAGCGGATATAACGAGGGAGGAAGCCCGTTATGACAAAGAAAAAATCACGCCTCATCGCGCTGGTTATGCTGATAGCTGCCGCCGCGTTTTTCATCTATGCGCTGCACCATCCCGAAGCCTCTTTCCCTTGGAGCAACGCCGTTACCTACATCCTGTACGGCCTATACTTGATCGTGATGCTTGTTATGGCGGCCGCCCCTTTCAAAAAGAAATAAAACGATAAAACGAGGTGTAACCCATGCGACAACTGATGGACATTGCCGCGGACGCGCGCCGCGCCAAATACGCGGTCGCCAGACTCGGCACAAACGATAAAAACCGCGGCCTGCTCGCCATAGCGGACGCGCTGCTTGCGAATACCCGCGAAATCATCGACGCCAACCGCATCGATATCGAAAACGGCCGCGCAAACGGCCTCGTGGAAGGGCTGATCGACCGCCTGATGCTGGACGAAAAACGCATCGCCGGCATCGCGGAGGGCTGCCGCCAGGTCGCAGCCCTGCCCGACCCCATCGGCGAGGTGCTGTGGATGCGCAAAACGCCGAACGGCCTAAACATCGGGCAGAAGCGCGTACCTATGGGCGTGATCGGCATTATTTACGAGGCGCGCCCCAATGTCACGGTGGACGCGGCCGCGCTGTGCTTCAAGGCCGGCTCGGCGTGCATCCTACGCGGCGGCAAGGAGGCATTCCACTCCTCCATGTGCCTGACCCGTCTCATGCGTGCGGCGCTTGCCGGCGAGGGCCTGCCGGAGGGCGCCATCAACCTGGTCGAGGACACCTCGCGCGACAGCGCCACGCAGATGATGAAGCTGAACGGCTGGCTCGACGTGCTTATCCCGCGCGGCGGGGCGGGCCTGATCCAGTCGGTCGTCCGGAACGCGACCGTTCCAGTCATTGAGACCGGAACCGGCAACTGCCACGTGTATGTGGATGCGTCCGCCGACCTAGAGATGGCGCAGCGCATCCTGGTCAACGCCAAATGCCAGCGCCCGAGCGTATGCAATGCGGCCGAAAGCCTGCTCGTCCACAAGGACGCGGCGGCGCGGTTCCTGCCCATGGCGGCGGCCGGCCTCGCGCCGAGCGGCGTCTCCATCCATGGCTGCCCCCGCACCAGGGAGCTTCTGGGCGACGCCGTCTTCCCCGCCACAGAGGAGGACTACGGGCGCGAATATCTGGGATATGAGATCTCCTGCAAGGTCGTTGATTCGCTCGACGAGGCGATCGCACATATCAACCGCTACAACACCGGTCACTCGGAGTGCATCGTCACCCGCGACTACGAGGCTTCCCAGCGTTTTCTGGATGAGGTCGACGCGGCGGCGGTCTATGTCAACGCCTCCACCCGTTTTACCGATGGGTTTGAGTTCGGCTTCGGTGCAGAGATCGGCATTTCCACGCAAAAGCTGCATGCGCGCGGCCCCATGGGGCTGACCGCGCTGACCACCACCAAATTTATCATTTATGGAAACGGACAGATACGGTAATGGAAAAGGAATACAAATGGCGGGCGGACGAATGGGTATTGGGACAGGCGCTGCTCTGGGCCTCCTCCCGTATCGGCAGCCAAAGCCGCACCATCCATATGAAATCGCAGTATTTCGATACGGCGGACGGTCTGCTGCGCCGCAACGACGCCGCACTCCGTCTGCGCCGCGAAAACGACCGCAGCGTATGTTGCATGAAGCGGCGCAACACCAGCACTCCCGCCGGCATGCGCGCGCATGAGGAATACGAGTGCGACGCGCAGACGGTCGCGGAGGGACTCTCCGCGCTGCCCGACAAAGGCGCGCCGCGCGCGCTGTGCGAGCAGGCACTCGCCGCGCGCCTGGAAACGATCTGCACGGTCGACTTCCGGCGCTGCGCCATCCTGCTCCAGCAGGAGGACACGGTCTGCGAGCTTGCGCTGGACGAGGGCATGCTGCACCATAACGGGCGCTCCGCCCCCCTGTGCGAGATCGAGCTGGAATGGATCGCGGGCAGCGAGGAGGTTTTCCATGCGCTTGCCGCCGACCTTGCCGATTACCTCTCCCTGACGCCGGAGCCAGAAAGCAAGCTCGCGCGGGCCATGAAGCTGTGAACCGGCCTATCCGTCATTCATAACAATCCTTCCCCTGTTTTTGCGGTCCACTTTTATCTATATTGTCTATTTTTTGTGAAAACCGCAATTTCCCACCCTCATTCTTGCAAAAAAAAGCGAATCCATGTATAATAAAACATGAATTTTGGGAGGGTAATTATACATGAATATTGACAGCATCATCACACTCGTCGCGTTTGGCGTGTATCTGATCTTTATGATCTGCATCGGCATGTACTTTATGGGGAAAAACCGCACGACCAGCGAATATTTCCTCGGTGGCCGAAAGCTTGGCTCCTGGGTCACCTCGATGAGCGCGCAGGCCTCCGACATGTCGGGCTGGCTGCTGATGGGCCTGCCAGGGGCGGCCTATCTGTCCGGCATTTCGGCCGGCTGGATCGCCATCGGCCTTGCTATCGGCACCTATCTCAACTGGCTGCTTGTCGCAAAGCCGCTGCGCCAGTACACCAAGGTGGCGGACGACGCGATCACGCTGCCGCAGTTCTTCAAGAACCGTTTTAAGGATGAAAGCGGCATGATCTCGGTGATCGCCGCAATATTCATCCTGGTGTTTTTCCTGTTTTATACCGCTTCAGGCTTTGTCTCCTGCGCCAAGCTTTTTTCATCTGTATTCGGTATGCCCTATCTGGTGTCACTGCTGATCGGCGCGGTCGTCGTTATTTCGTACACCTTTGCCGGCGGCTTTTTCGCCGTGTGCTGGACCGACTTTTTCCAAGGCCTGCTGATGTTCTTCTGCGTCATCGCGGTACCCTCGATTGCCATCGGCTCGCTGGGCGGGCCGGCCGACTTTTTTGCGCAGGTCGATTCGTTTAACCCGAATTTCCTGAACCTGTTCGTGGATGGCGCGACCAATACGCCTTACACGGCCATCGGCATCATTTCGTTGATCGCGTGGGGGCTGGGCTACTTCGGCCAGCCGCATATTCTGATCCGCTTCATGGGTATCGAGTCCCCGAAAGCGATCAAAAAGTCCCGCCGCATCGCGACCGTCTGGGTTCTGATCTCGCTGACCGCCGCCGTACTGATCGGCGTTTCCGGCCGCATGTTCCTGGGCGACGGCCTGCTCGTCACCGCGGGCAATGAGGAGACCATCTACATCAACATGGTCACCCGCATCTTCCCCGTGTTCATCGCGGGCATCTTCCTGTCCGCCATTCTTGCGGCGATCATGTCCACCGCGGATAGCCAGCTCCTTGTTACCGCGTCTGCCATCACCGAGGACTTTTACCACAACAAAATACGCCCCAACGCCTCTGCCAAGGAGCTGATGTGGGTCTCCCGCGGCTGCGTTATGGTAGTCGCATTGATTGCCGTGCTGATCGCGACCAACCAGAACAGCACGGTACTCGGTCTGGTCGAATACGCGTGGGCCGGCTTTGGCTCGGCGTTCGGCCCGCTCGTGCTCTGCTCCCTGTTCTGGCGGCGCGCCAACAAATACGGCGCGTATGCGGGTATCATCGTCGGCGGCCTGGTCGACCTGTTCTGGGCGCAGATGTCCGGTGGCATTTTCGAACTGTACGAGATCGTACCCGGCTTTGTCTGCGGCCTGCTCGCCATCATCATCGTCAGCCTGGCGACGCCCGCCCCGTCCAAAGAGATCACGGACAAATTCGATTCCTACCGCACCTGTGAAGAATAATGAAGCGAATCCTCCGGCGCATCCTGTTTATTGGCGCGGCACTTGTGTTGGCGCTTGACGCCTGGCTTTACCTGCCCGGTTTTTTATCCGGTCCGCAGGAACTCACCGGCGAGACCGAAGTCCATTTTATCGACGTTGGCCAGGGAGATTCCATCCTGCTCCTGTCGGGTGGCCAGGCCGTGCTGGTGGACGCTGGCACAGCGGAAAGCGGCGATACCATCGTCCGCTATTTAGAGGAGCTTGGCGTGCAGGAGCTGTACGCCGTGGTCGCCACCCATCCGCACGCCGACCATATCGGCGGCATGGCGCGGGTGATCGAGGCATTCCCAATCGGACATTTCTTTATGGGACGGGAGACTGCCAACACCGCCACCTACGGCAGCATGCTCGACGCGCTGGAGGCGCGCGGCCTCCGTCCGACCGTCCCGCAACGGGGCGACATCCTGCCGTTTGATTCCGGTGCGTCGCTCACGTTCCTCGGGCCGGACGACGATGTATCGGACAGCGACCTGAACAACCGCTCCCTGGTCACGCTGTTCCAGGCGGGTGGCCGCAGCGTTCTCCTGATGGGAGACGCCGAGGCCGCGGCGGAACGCTCCCTGTTGAACCATTATCCACTTTTGTCGTGCGAGATCCTCAAGGTTGGGCATCACGGTGCAAACACTTCCTCCTCCGAGGAATTCCTGTGCGCGGTGCGGCCCTCGACCGCGGTGATTTCGTGCGGCGTGAACAACGATTACGGCCATCCCAGCCCGCAAACGCTGGAAAACCTGTCCCTCGCGGGTGTTGGCGACGTCCGCATCACAGCGGAAAGCGGCACGGTCGTCCTCCCGCTCGACCCACTACCATCAAGCAAGGAGAATGCTGCATGAAACAGACCGGTATCGTCGACCGCTTTGAAGGCGATTTCGTTGTCGTGGAAATCAACGACAAAATGGTCAATTTCCCCCGCGCAGAAACGCCTGCCATGCTCGCAGAAGGCATGGTCGTTATCGTGCAGGACGGCCGCATCATCGGCGTCGACCAGATCGAAACCCAGCGCATCGAGGACGATATGCGCCGCCGCTTCGAGCGCATCCTCGGCAAACAGACCGACGAATAACCCCAGAAACAAAGGAAAGGCGAAAACCAATGGAAAAGAAACCCTTTTTGACCCTTGAGCAGGTGCAGGAGATCGTAAAGACCCATCCCACCCCGTTCCACATCTACGATGAAAAGGCCATCCGCGAGAATGCCCGCAAGGTCAAGGCCGCGTTCGCATGGAACCCTAGCTTCAAGGAATATTTTGCCGTTAAGGCGACCCCGAACCCCCGTCTGGTCCAGCTCCTTCATGAAGAAGGCTTCGGCTGCGACTGCTCCAGCTATACCGAGCTGCAGCTGAGCCGCGCCTGCGGCATCACCGGCCACGATATCATGTTTTCCTCCAATGTGACGCCGGACGAGGATTTCAAGCTCGCCAGCGACTTGGACGCGATCATCAACTTTGACGATATCACCCACTTGGACTATTACGATAAGGTCGGCCAGTGGAAGGAAACCATGTCCTGCCGCTTCAATCCGGGCGGCGATTTTGTACTTGAAAACGAGATCATGGATACGCCGCAGGAGGCCAAGTACGGAATGACCCGCGAACAGCTGATCGAGGCGTTCAAGTATATGAAGGCCAAGGGCGTCAAGCATTTCGGCATCCATGCGTTCCTGGCCTCCAACACGGTGGCAAACGAATACTATCCCGCGCTGGCCCGCATCCTGTTCAAGCTGGCGGTCGAGGTCCGCAAGGAAACCGGCGTGCATATCGCGTTCATCAACCTGTCCGGCGGCGTGGGTATCCCCTACAAGCCGTGGCAGGAGCCGAACGATATCATGGCCATCGGCGAGGGCGTGCGCCGCGCTTATGAAGAGGTGCTCGCACCGGCGGGTATGGACGACATCGCGATCTATACCGAGATGGGCCGCTTTATTCTCGGACCTTACGGCGCGCTGGTCGCCCGCTGCATCCACCACAAGCACACCTACAAGGAATATGCCGGTCTTGACGCCTGCGCGGCCAATCTGATGCGTCCGGCGATGTACGGCGCCTACCATCACATCACCATCCTTGGCAAGGAGGACGCGCTGCACGACCGCACCTATGATGTGACCGGCGGCCTGTGCGAGAACAATGACAAGTTCGCCATCGACCGCAACCTGCCCCGTATCGATATCGGCGATTATGTGTATATCCACGATACGGGCGCCCACGGCTTCTCGATGGGCTATAACTACAACGGCAAGCTGCGCTCCGCCGAGCTGCTGTTGCGCGAGGATGGCTCGGTTGAGCTGATCCGCCGTGCGGAAACGCCAAGGGATTATTTCGCAACACTGGACTTCACCGGCCTGTTCGACGATATTCGGTAACAACAGCATATAAAAAGGGAGTGCGTGATACGCACTCCCTTTTTATATCCCCTTATCCGCGAGCAGCAGTACGACCGCCAGCGCCAGAAACAGGATAATCAGCGTCCGCAGCAGCCGAAGCAGCTTTGTCCGTTTCCCATCCTCGCGCAACCAGGCCTCGTCGGGCTGAGCAGGCTCCGCGATCGTTTCCGTCCCATCCGGTATATGGTCGATCAGCGGCACATGACAGGTATTGCACACGCTGAAGCCCTCGCGGAACTCCGCTTTACACTTCGGACACCACGGCATAGGCACTCTCCCCTTTACATACGGTTGGAAACCAAATACAGCAGCAGCAGCGCCACCGCGATCACGCCTGCCACCACGGGCAGCAGCTTGAACGAAGCGTTATCCTCCATAGGCTGCTCCGGCACCTGCATCGCCTGCTCCTCGGCCAGACGGGCCAGCTCTTCCTCATCAACCGGCGCCTCCGCAAAGCTGTGGTTCATTTCGTCGATCAACGCACGCGCGCGGGCGGTCTGGCTCGCATCGACTACAATCTCTACCCCGAAGCGCGCGTCCGCGCCGCTGTAAGCCTGTATCTGACGGAACGCCGCCGGCCGGTGGAGTACAACAATATCATTTTCGCGCAGCATGTCGCAGACCATTTCCGCTTCCAACCGGTTTTTGGCGGTGTAAACCGCGATTGGTTTCTCCATGCCATCCGGCAGGACGAATTCCTCCGGCTTCTTATTTTCCTCATTTTCCTCGGGCAGCGTATCCACCAGCGGCACCCGGCAGGTACTGCACTCCGTAAACCCCTCTCTGTATTCCGCTTTACATTTGGGACACCAAGGCATATCATATCCCTCCTTTTCCTTTATTGTAACACAGACCGCTCACTCTTTCCATATGAAAATCGGCAGCGGCGGGTCGTTCCGTCGGTTGAGCCAATCGCATGCCAGAACAGTGAACAATCGGTCATTTATCGACTTTAAGTGCGATAAAATCGCATTTTTCTCCTCATATCCGTTTTCTTTCCCATAATACAGCGCAAGCGCCATCACGCCGCCCTGCCGCAGCAGCGTCAGCCCCGCGTCGATCGCCGGAAGCGAGGAAGCGGCTGTGGTGAATATTTTTGCATCTCCGCCCGGCAGCCGGCCAAAGTTAAACACAATGCAGTCCACCGTCCCCGGCGCCGCATAGCGCGCCATATGCGCGTGACTGTCCTGCACGACCTCAGCGGTCAAGCCTTGCTCCGCCAGCAGCGCGCGCGTCTGCTCGACCGCAGCCTCCTGGATATCAAACGCGATCACCCGCCCGTTTTTTCCCGCAAGACGGCAAAGGAGCGCGGTGTCGCGCCCCTTGCCCGCCGTGGCATCGATACAGACCGCGCCCGGCTTCACCTGCCGCCGCAGAAAATCATGCACCACGTCCAATGTATTCATACTCTTATCCCTCCGCGATCCAACGCCCCGTTCTCATGAGCTATTGTACCACAGCGGAGTGAATTTGCAAACGCCTTACCGGTCCAGTATCTCGCCCGTGGTCGATACCACGACCACCTGCCACGGCATAAACTTGCCGCTGTTTTGCAGGGCTGTGCGCACCGCATGCTCGATACCGCCACAGCACGGCACCTCCATGCGCACCACCGTAACACTTTTGATATCGTTCTGCCGGATGATCTCGGTCAGCTTTTCACTGTAATCGCCCTCGTCCAGTTTGGGGCAGCCAATCAGCGTGATTTTGTTCCGGATAAAGTCCTGATGGAAATTTGCATATGCGTAGGCGGTGCAGTCCGCCGCTACCAGTAGGTGCGCATCCTGGAAATACGGCGCGTTGACGGGCGCCAGCTTGATCTGCACCGGCCACTGGCGGAGCTGGGAAACCTTCGGAACCGCGCCGTCTGCCTGCGGTGCGGCGAGACGGTCGATTGCGCGCGCATGGCTGCCCGGGCAGCCGCAGGCAAGCGGCTGTTGCGCCTCAGCTTTCGCGCGCAGGTTCTCCTGCACCGCCGCTTCGTCATAGGCAGCGGCCTCTCGCTCGACAAATGTGATCGCTCCTGTCGGACAGACTGGTAGGCAGTTGCCCAAGCCGTCGCAATAATCGTCCCGCAGCAGCTTCGCCTTTCCGTTTACCATGCCGATCGCCCCCTCGTGGCAGGCATTGGCGCACAAGCCGCAGCCGTTACACTTTTTTTCATTGATTTCAATAATTTTCCGTATCATATCCGTTTCCTCCTGATAGGTAACCTGTTCCGCGTCCGGACAAACCGGCGCATACTTGACTTTATGCTCCTATCTTACTATACTGGTAGCACACCGTATGTTGTTGTAACAACAAAACAGGAGGAAATATGGAAGCATCCGTATTAATGCACTGCCGCCTGTTCCAGGGTCTGCCGGAAGCAAAGCTTCCGCCGCTGCTGGAACAGCTGCACAGCTACCGCCGCTCCTACGAAAAAGGTCATCCGGTCTATCGGGTCGGGGATACGGCCCACGCGCTC